>CAIYYA010000150.1 GCA_903930255.1 uncultured beta proteobacterium | reverse complement strand
CTTTGATATTGCGTTTGGCACGTTTGCCGTAATAGCGATAGATTTCACGGCCATAGACGGCCATCAAGTTTTCTGAGATCAGCTCCAGAAACTCATGAATTTGGACTGCTGCCTTGGTCGACAGCGTGCGGGTTTGCGTACAGGCGCACAACGGGCAGATGCATTGATGTTCGTCCTTCTTCATGATCACCTGGCCGCTGCAACGCGCCGCGGTGCAGACTTTAGCGGTGGTGCAAAGACATCAAGGTACAGCTTCTCATCGAGCACAGGCAAATCGCGCTGAGCGGCCATCGTCGTCAGAATCCGGTAGTTGCCTGCCGCGTGATCACACAAAGTCTGCTGCAAAGGCGGCGTCATCAAACTGGCATTACCCGCCCCGGCCAACAAATGCGCCAGACACAGAGCCAACTCCTCGCGACTGGCAAACTCACAAGCCAGGCGGGTGCGAATGCGACTGCCCAGTGGCACCAACTCCTCGCGGCGCAACTTCTCAAGCAGGCGCGCATCGCCTGCCATCACAATACACAACAGCGACTGCGAATCAAAGCTCGATGAGCTCAGCAGGCGCAACTCAGACAACACCTGAGGCGTCATCTCCTGCGCCTCATCGACCAGCAACACCGCCCGACAACGGGTGGAATCCATATGGCTGAGCCAGCGCTCACGCTAAGCCTTAAAACCGCCCCATCGGTTACTCGGGCGCAAAGGCTCCCCAAAAACATCACCGAGCTCGCGGTAAAAATCTGCCAGATTACTCTGCGGATGATTGATCGCCCCCACCGTCACATCAGGCAAGCGCTTCAAACGCTGAGCCAGCAAGCGCAGCACAATACTCTTGCCGCTGCCCGGGTCGCCATGCACCATGGCGAACCCCCCCCCTCGCGAATCTGCGCGTGCTCAATGCGCCAACAAAAACTCTCAATCTTCGCCGGCACATAAATCGCATCGACTGGCAACTCTGGCGAGAACGGATTGAATTTAAGCCCATACAAGGCCAACAGCTTTTGGTTTATGGTTCATCCTGAGAATTGGTTTGAGTGGGTGTGCTGGGTATGCTGGGTGTGGGCGCATCAGCAATGTCTGGCGCACTCTCTGGCAAATATGCAGGCTGCAAGCCCGTAGCGGCGTAGTCGGCCAACAATTGCGTCATCAAAGCAGGCAAGCCTTTGGGTGCCATAGGCGAGAGATCAACAGATGCCGGACTCAACGTGCGCCGCTGGCCACTCGCATTGGCTGATTTGTCCAGTGGTTTGATGCCACACAGGATGGCCCCGGTGCGCGCATCAACCAAATCCACCCGCGACAAATCCCAGCGTGCATAGCGCAAATTGATGTGTTCCAGGTGACGGTGACGTGACGGTATCTCAAAGCGTGTACCGGCAAGGCTGACAGTGCCGTCTGAGCGGCGTTGGCAACGTGTCACCTCAATGCAGAAGCTGCCAGTAAGCACCGCTTGATCTGGACAAGGTCGAGCCACAGTTGGGTCAGCCAGATAATGCGCCAGCGGCGTGACACCAATCTCAGAGTGCACCGTACGGTGATATTCCTGCTCCGTCCAAGCCTGGGTGGCCAGATTGAGCTCATCAAGGGTGAGCCGATCCTTATCCGAGTCAGTGCCGGCGCCTTGGCTGGCTCGCAATAATGTGCTAGAACGCACCGGTCCCAAGGTGATTGCAGTTGAGCGCGAACGTGAACGTGAAGTTTTGGTAGAGTTTGGCTCTGACTTTGAGCTGCGCACTGACGATGTGCTTTTTATCTGTGGGTCTATCAAGAGCCTGGAGCGCTATCAACTCAGCTTTGAAGCCACCACCGTGTCGAAGTAGCCCCTGAATTGGTCTTTATTAACGAATAGGCGAAAACCAAATGTCACATGAATTGTCAAAGCCACTTCGAGTGGTTGTTACGGGAGGTCTGGGTGCACTGGGCCGCAGTGTTGGCGGCGTGTTGTCTGCGCGTGGCGCACGGGTTGCACTGCTCGACCGCGTGCCAGCGACTTCTGTGAGCGGCATCACCACCGTTTTGGGTGGGGTTGATCTCGGAGATGAGGCCAGTGCCGCCAGCGCCTTTGCGCAGGCCGCCCAAAGTCTCGGTGGCATCGATGCATTGGTCAACGTGGCCGGTGGTTTTCAGTGGGAAACCTTGTCTTGCGGCAGCATTGAGACCTGGGACAAGCTGTATGCCATGAACTTGCGCACGGCCGTGATCGCCTGCCGCGCGGTGCTGCCTTATTTGCAGCGTCAGCCCACGGGGCGCATTGTCAATGTTGGGGCGCTTGCCGCCGTCAAAGCGGCTGCCGGCATGGGTGCTTATGCGGCATCCAAAACGGGCGTTGCGCGCCTCACTGAGGCGCTAGCAGACGAGTTGAAAGACCAGCACATCACGGTGAATGCTGTGTTGCCCAGCATCCTTGACACGCCGACCAATCGTGCCGACATGCCCGATGCCGATGTGTCGAGGTGGGTGTCAACCCAGTCTTTGGGTGCGGTGATCGCTTTTTTGCTGTCAGATGATGCCAGTGCGATCTCCGGTGCCTGCCTGCCAGTTGCCGGTCGAGTCCTATAGGATGCGTTGCCGTCATGTCATTCGAAGCGGGTCGCAGCGCGATGCGTCTCACTGACGTATGCTACGCCACAGAGGATGCAAATTCTGGCATCCACGAACCCCCTAACCGATTCAAAAGGAATGAGCATGACAAACCCGGTACGCGCCACTGAAATCCCCATTGCAGTCACGGTAGAGGCCGGAAAAGACTATTGGTGGTGTTCTTGTGGTCTGAGCAAAACACAGCCGTTTTGTGATGGTTCGCACAGCGGTAGCACATTCACCCCGGTCAAGTACAGCGCTACCGAGAGCAAGCCGGTTTATTTTTGTGGCTGCAAAGCCAGCGCCAAACAACCTTTGTGCGATGGTAGTCACCGCAATCCGGTTGCCGCACCAGCAATTTATGATATTGCCCTGCAAGATGCCAACGGACAAGCGACCACGCTGGCTGCCTACAAAGGCAACGTGCTGCTGATCGTCAACGTGGCGTCGAAGTGTGGGCTGACACCGCAATACGCTGGGTTGGAGAAATTAAACCAAGAGTGGGCGGGCAGTGGGTTGCAGGTGCTCGGGTTCCCTTGCAATGATTTTGCGGCTCAGGAGCCAGGTTCGTCTGCCGAGATTGCTGAATTTTGTCAATTGAACTATGGGGTGAGCTTTCCCGTGCTGGCCAAGATTTCGATTAACAGCGCGCCACGGCATGATTTGTATCGACATCTGATTGCAGCTCAACCCCAAGCCATCTCCTGTGGAAACGACAATTTGCGTGAAAAGCTGGGTAAGCTCGGTTTGTTGCCCAAGATCGAAAGTGATCTGATGTGGAATTTTGAAAAATTTCTGGTAGGACGCAAGGGTCAGGTTCTGGCGCGTTTTGCACCGGATGTCGCTCCAGACGATGCTGCGCTGCTGGCGGCGATCCAGGCCGCTTTGACCGACCACAGCTGAACACCACACGAAAACCCTGATAGCTTCGCGGTTAAATTCCGCGTCTAATCAAGGCTTGGGCAGGCTTCATGAATCGTCACAATTGACGACTATGCTCTGCCTTTTAACTTTAAGGAGTACACATGAAACTGAAACTTGCCGCAGCCGTCATCGCGACATCGCTGACGCTGTCTGCCCAGGCTGTGACCGAAGTCCAGTGGTGGCACTCGATGACCGCTGTGAATGGCGAATGGGTTAATGACCTGGCCAAAGGCTTTAACGCCAGTCAGACCAACTACAAAATTGTGCCCACCTACAAAGGCACCTACGATGAGTCCATGACCTCGGCAGTAGCGGCCTTCCGTGCCGGCAATGCACCACACATCTTGCAGGTGTTTGAAGTCGGCACCGCCACCATGATGGCCAGCAAAGGCGCCATCGTGCCAGTGGGCAAGGTCATGAAAGACGCAGCACAAAAGTTTGACCCGAAAGCCTACATTCCAGCCGTGGCAGGTTACTACACCGCACCCAGCGGTGAAATGCTGAGCTTTCCGTTCAACAGCTCGACCACCGTGTTCTATTTCAACAAAGATGCCTTCAAGGCAGCCGGTATTGACACCAGTAAAGCGCCGAGCAGCTGGCCAGAAGTAGCGCTGGCGGCAGCCAAGCTCAAGGCCAATGGTCACAAATGCCCGCTGACTGTGGCCTGGCAAGGCTGGACTCAGCTGGAAAGCTTTTCGGCATGGCACAACGTTGAATTTGCCACCAAAGCCAATGGGCTGGGGGGCATGGATGCGCGCATGAAAGTAAATTCGGATTTACATGTGCGTCACATTGACAATCTGGCGAATATGGCCAAGCAAGGGCTGTTTGTCTATAAGGGTCGTGCCAACGTGCCCGAAGCCACCTTTGTCTCGGGCGAGTGCGCCATGATCACCACATCCAGCGGCTTTTATGGCAACGTGAAGAAAAATGCCAAGTTTGCTTTTGGTTTGGCTCCCCTGCCTTATTACCCGGATGTGCCTGGCGCGCCGCAAAACACGGTAATTGGTGGTGCCAGCCTATGGGTGATGGCCGGCAAAAAAGCCGATGAATACAAAGGTGTTGCGGAATTCTTCACTTACGTTTCAAGCCCCGAGGTGCAGTCGACCAGCCACAAGCGCACGGGCTATCTGCCCATTACCACCGCAGCCTTTCAGCTGACCGAAAAATCAGGTTTCTACAAGGACAATCCGGGCACCGATGTCGCCGTCAACCAAATGGTGCGCAAGGTCACCGACAAATCTCGTGGCATTCGCCTGGGCAACTATGTGCAGATTCGAACCATCGAAGACGAAGAACTTGAACAGGTCTGGGGTGGCAAAAAATCGGCCAAAGAAGCCCTTGATTCAATCGTGAAGCGCGGTAACGAGTTGTTGGAACGGTTCGAAAAAGCCAACAAGAAAAGTTAAGTGTTGTCAGTTGTGAGTTTTTAGTTGTAGACAGCCGAAATAGCCTACCAGCTAACACCTAATCCTTTGGAAAAGCGCGTTTTTTTTCGCTCGATTTGGCTGCCTTGGGTGCTGATTGCACCCCAGGTGGTTGTGATCACGCTGTTTTTCTTTTGGCCGGCTGCGCAAGCCTTGCTGCAGTCGGTGCAGCAGTCGGATGCGTTTGGTACCTCGGTCGAATGGGTTGGGCTGGAAAACTTTCGCAACCTCTGGAACGACGAAACCTATTTGGCGTCGTTTTACACCACGGCCATTTTTTCGAGTCTGGTTGCCTTGGCTGGACTGAGTATTTCGCTGCTGCTGGCCATCTTTGCCGACCGTGTGGTTAAAGGTGCTCTGGCCTTCAAAACACTGCTGATTTGGCCCTATGCGGTGGCGCCGGCGGTTGCCGGTGTGCTGTGGCTGTTTATGTTTGCCCCCAGTGTGGGCGTGGTTTCTTATTGGTTGCGTGCCATGGGCGTGGACTGGAACCATCTGCTCAATAGCAACCATGCCATGACCCTGGTGGTGATGGCGGCCGTTTGGAAGCAGATTTCGTATAACTTCCTGTTTTTTTTGGCTGGTTTGCAGAGCATTCCGAAGTCTTTGATTGAAGCCGCCGCTATTGATGGTGCACGGCCTTGGCTGCGCTTCTGGACGATTGTTTTTCCGCTGCTCTCTCCCACCACTTTTTTTCTATTGGTAATCAATATCGTCTATGCGTTTTTTGACACTTTTGCCATCATTGATGCAGCCACACAGGGCGGCCCGGGCAAAGACACCGCGATTTTGGTCTATAAAGTGTATTTTGACGGCTTCAAGGCCATGGATTTGGGTGGCTCGGCCGCGCAGTCGGTGGTGTTGATGGTGATTGTGGTCGCACTCACAGTGGTGCAGTTCCGCTTTGTTGAGAAGAAAGTGAATTACTGATGGTTGAACGCCGCCCCTGGTTAACCGTGCTGTCGTATGCCGTGTTGGTGGTGGGCGTGCTGGTTGTGGCGTTTCCGCTTTATTTGACGTTTGTCGCCTCCACCCAAACGTCTCAAGCCATTGTTCAATCGCCCATGCCTTTGTTGCCTGGTGCTCATTTCATCGAAAACTACACTGCCGCCTGGAACGGCACGGGGGGGGGCTCGGGCTCCAAAGCGCCGGTAGGTCAGATGATGACGGTTAGCCTGATCTCTGCATTGATCATTGCCATTGGCAAAATTGCGATTTCGCTGCTGTCGGCTTTTGCCATTGTTTATTTTCGTTTTCCGTTTCGAATGTTTTTTTTCTGGGCAATTTTTATCACCTTGATGCTGCCGGTGGAGGTGCGCATTGGCCCTACCTACAAAGTCGTGTCTGACCTTGGCATGCTCAATAGCTATGCGGGGCTGACTATTCCATTGATCGCTTCAGCCACCGCCACTTTTTTGTTTCGACAATTTTTTCTGACCGTGCCTGAAGAGCTGGTAGAGGCAGCCCGCATGGACGGCGCCGGGCCGATGCGCTTTTTCAAAGATGTGCTGGTACCACTCTCGGCCACTTCAATTGCTGCGCTGTTTGTGATTCAGTTTATCTATGGCTGGAACCAATATCTGTGGCCGCTGCTGGTGACGACCAATGAGAACATGTATCCGGTGGTGATCGGCATCAAGCGCATGATTTCTGGTGGCGACTCCGAGATGCAGTGGAACATCGTTATGGCGACCGCTGTGCTGGCCATGCTGCCACCCGCATTGGTGGTCATGCTGATGCAAAAGTGGTTCGTAAAGGGACTTGTCGATACGGAAAAATAATGGCCTCCATCACACTTAAAAACATTATCAAACGCTACGGCGCAGGTAAGACTGCCAATCAGGTCATCCACGGAGTCAGCGCCGAAATTCATGATGGTGAGTTTGTCGTGATCGTCGGTCCCTCCGGCTGCGGTAAATCGACTTTGCTGCGCATGGTCGCCGGTCTTGAAGAAATCAGCAGTGGCGACATTTCTATCGGTAACCGGGTTGTCAACGACCTCGAGCCTTCTGAGCGCGATATTGCCATGGTGTTTCAAAACTATGCGCTCTACCCGCACATGAGTGTCTTTGACAACATGGCTTATGGGCTGAAGATCGCCAAGCTCCCGCCCGCCGAGATTAAGGCACGGGTTGACAAAGCGGCCAAAATTCTTGAGATCGGGCCGTTTTTGCAGCGTAAACCGCGAGAGCTCTCGGGCGGCCAACGCCAGCGCGTCGCCATGGGGCGGGCCATCGTGCGCCAGCCCCAGGTGTTTTTGTTTGACGAGCCCTTAAGCAATCTGGATGCCAAACTGCGTGCGCAAACCCGACTTGAGATTCAAAAATTGCACCGCGAACTCGGCATTACCTCGCTGTTTGTCACGCACGACCAAGTGGAGGCCATGACGCTGGCGCAGCGCATGATGGTGATGAACGCCGGTGTGATG
>CAIYYA010000149.1 GCA_903930255.1 uncultured beta proteobacterium | reverse complement strand
GCGCTATTGTGGCACACCGATTCCGTTCATTGAGTGCCCTGAACACGGCGCGGTGACAGTGCCCGACAAAGACTTGCGGGTGGTGCTGCCGATGGATCTGGTGCCAGATGGCTCGGGCAATCCGCTGAACCAATGCGCAGCTTTCCATGCCGGCGTGACTTGCCCGGTTTGTGGTCAAGCGGCCCGCCGCGAAACCGACACCATGGACACCTTTGTCGATAGTTCGTGGTATTTCATGCGCTATTGCGATCCCACCAATGCGCAGGCCATGGTGGGCTCGGGTGCTGATTACTGGATGCCGATGGATCAATACATCGGTGGCATTGAGCACGCCATTTTGCACTTGCTGTATGCCCGGTTTTGGACCAAAGTGATGCGTGATCTGGGCTTGGTGAAGGTCGATGAACCTTTCACAAAACTGCTCACGCAAGGCATGGTGCTCAATCACATTTACTCGCGCAAGGGCGACAAAGGTGGCAAAGACTACTTTTGGCCAGCCGATGTCGAGCATGTGCTGGACGACGCAGGCAAAGTATTGGGTGCCAGGTTAAAAAATGCCGTCGGCGAGCTGCCAGCGGGCAGCGCGATCGACTACGAAGGCATTGGCACCATGTCGAAGTCGAAAAACAATGGGGTTGACCCGCAGGAACTGATTGAAAAATATGGCGCTGACACCGCACGTTTGTACACCATGTTCACCGCTCCGCCAGAGGCGACGTTGGAGTGGAACGATGCAGCGGTGGAGGGCAGCTACCGCTTTTTACGTCGCGTGTGGAATTTTGGCATTCGACTATCTGCTATAGAAAAAGAAGCTGCTGATGCAAGTGTGGCGGGCGCCCGAAGCCTAAATGATGTAGCTTACGGGAAACAAGCAAAAGCGCTGCGGTTGGAGATTCACACGGTTTTTAAACAAATCGATTACGACTATCAGCGCATGCAATACAACACCGTGGTGAGCGGTGTCATGAAAATGATCAATGCGCTGGAAAACTTCAAGGCCAATCAGTGCGCCGGTGCTCAAGTTGCGCAAATTGAAGGATTTGGCATGTTGCTGCGCTGTTTATACCCTGTGACGCCGCACATTGCACATGCACTGTGGTTCGGTTTGGGGTATGCCGGCGCATTGGGCGATATGCTCGATGCACCCTGGCCGCAAGTTGACCCAGAGGCTTTGCTGCAAGACGAAATTGAGCTGATGCTGCAGGTCAATGGCAAATTACGTGGCTCGATCGTTGTGCCTGCCAATGCAGACAAATTCACGATTGAGCAAGCCGCGCTGGCCAACCCAGTGTTCCAAAAACTGGCTGATGGCGCCAATCCGAAAAAAATAATTCTGGTGCCTGGGCGTTTGGTTAACCTGGTGCTGTAGCTATGCAGAATCTTCCATCCAAGGCTGATGTGCCGGGCTTCAAGCGACGCGCATGGTTGCAATTGGCAAGCTTGAGTGTGATCAGCTTGGGCTTGACCGCTTGTGGTTTCCGGTTGCGTGGTAGTCAAAAATTTGTCTTTAGCCGTATCGCTATTGGACCTGTCCCAGGTGGGGGCGTTGCCCAAGAACTGCGCCGTTCATTGGGTTCAGCGATCGAACTTGTGGCTGCTGATAGCCCTGCTGCACGGGCGCAATTGGTGCTGGATGTAACCCAGGATCAGCGCGAAAAAATTGTGGTCGGACTGAATGCAACTGGACAGGTGCGCGAATTTCAACTCCGTATGCGCGTGCGCTTGCGCTTGCGCACTGCTGCAGGCAAAACCATCATTGAAGACGACGAGATATTGCAGCAGCGCGACATCAGTTTTAATGAATCAGCGGTGTTGGCCAAAGAAGCCGAAGAAGCCTTGCTTTACCGGGATATGCAAACTGACATTGTTCAACAAATCTTGCGCCGCCTGGCCATGATTCAAGCTGCACAATTAGATTAATTCCATTTCCATATCAATACGACATGTTGTTGCTTCGCCTTGCCCTCCCACAGGCATCGATAAATGGCTTGGGACACGCGTTAGCACTGTCTGCGGCTTCGCGCCTAATGTCGTATTGATCTGAAAACGGAATAAGTCACCGAGATGCAATAACGTTGCATGACTTGCATACAAGCGCAATTCCGCGGTTTTGCTTTCATTTGGCGAACGATGCGTTCTGCCGTTTCATAATGTCGTGCGTCAAGCGCACATGGGCTTCCAACGCCAGTGCGGCGCGCGCTTCTTGCCGGTTGATGGCCGCCTGAAAAATGGTTTCGTGCTCGTCGTGCACTTTGCGGTCACTGCTGTGCGCTGCCGTCAGTCGCCAGTTGATATTGCGGTAACGCTCAGCGTGGCGGTACAAAATACCTAGGATGTATTTGGTCCAGGGTGAGTCAAAAGCTGAAATCAGCGTGTCATGAAAATGCTTGTTGCGCTGCTCCCATAGGGCCGGCTCTGGGCCGCTGGGGTTGCTTTCGGTTTGCGTCAGCAACTGGTAGCTGTTGACCAGGGCTTCTTCCCATTGGGTATCCCCATGGCGAATCGACTGGCGCAAAGCCTCGGTCTCGAGCATGACGCGGGTGTTGGTCACGTCTTCCAGGTCAGCCAGCGAAATCGGAGCCACCCGAAAGCCTCGTTGTCCTTCAACTGTGACCAGGGCATCCGACACCAGCAGCGACAAAGCCTCACGCAAAGTGCCTGCACCAACTTGGTACTGGTCTTTCAGGTGCTCGACGCGGAGTTTTTCTCCGGGCACCAGTTTGCCGCAGACCACATCATGGCGCAGGCTTAAATAAGCACGTTCGGCCAAGGTGCGCGGAGCCAGTGCATCCAACTGCGTCTGGCTGGCCACCAATTGCATGAGTCTTGTCATTTCACAGCTCCTGTTGTTTTAACCTAAATTCCTCAGTCGGGTGTGTAGCGCTGTCACCTACAGGGTGAACGCCATTGAAGTAATAATATTCAATCATTTCATTTACTTATTGAAGTTATCAAGTGGTCAACTGAGGAAATTAGGTTCAACCGGGTCAAGCCCTGGCACTTCTGTGACACTGCTGTTGCGGCGCTTTTGTCGATAGGCCAACTGGGCTCGACTCAAGCCGAGCAAGCGCGCAGCTTCCGACAAATTGCCGCGTGCCCGCATGACTGCATGATCCAAAACCTGTGCCTCAATTTCGTCGAGCGAGCAGCCACTGTCAAGCACACGAGCACACAGATCATCTTCTTGCAAGCTGGGTAAAGCCGCCAATTGACCACGAGCATCTAAGCTGGTCTGCACCGATTCGGGCAAATTCGGAAACAAATCATCCACCTGGATCAAGCCACCCTGGCTAGCAAGAATCACTCCACGCTCGACCAGATTTTCAAGCTCGCGCACGTTACCAGGCCAGTCGTGCTGCTCTAACGCTTGCATAGCACGCTCGGCAAAACCGCTGATGCGCTTGTCGTGCAGGGCACAAAAACGTGCCAACATACTGCGTGCCAGTGGTTCGATGTCGGCCAGACGCTCGCGCAGGGGTGGGATACAGATCGGGTAGACGTTCAAGCGATAAAGCAGGTCGCGGCGAAAACGGCCTGCGCGCACGGCCTGCTCCAGATCGACATTGGTGGCAGCAATCACGCGCACATTGATTCGGCGCGTGCTCTCGGCACCAATGCGCTCGATTTCGCCCTCTTGCAGCACCCGCAGCAGCTTGGCTTGCGCCGCCAGCGGTAACTCACCCACTTCATCGAGCAGCAAGGTGCCGCCGTCGGCTCGTTCAAACCGCCCAGCGCGCGCGGCATGAGCGCCGGTGTAGGCGCCTTTTTCGACGCCAAACAGCTCGGCCTCGATCAGTTCGGCAGGCAAAGCGGCGCAATTGACGGCGATAAACGGCGCATTCAGGCGGGGTGAAAGTTGGTGCAAGGCGCGGGCAAACCGCTCTTTGCCAACGCCGGTCTCTCCGGTCAGCAGCACGGTAACCTGGGTCTTGGCGGCCTTTTCCATCAAGCTATAAGCTTTGCGAAAAGCCGCAGCGTTGCCAATCAGGTGGCCACCCTGGGTGACGGGTTCAAGGCTTGACTTGAGGGCTTGCACCTGGAGCTGCAAAACCTCCATTTTTTCCATCAGCGAGTCGTTGGTAAAGTAAACCCGATGGGCTTCTCCATCAGGCCACTCCTCGATGGGTCGACCGATGATCAGGCAGTGATCAGCGCCGCAAGCCGCGCACAGTGTTTCCTTGAACAAAATCAGCCGCCCCATGAAAGCACTGGTGTAACCACTGGCATAGCCCAGCAAGGTCCAGCAGGCCGGGTCGTCAACCAGACCAAATTTTTGCCGGTGTGCGTAGGCTTCCCAAGAATGATCCCAGCGGAACTCTCCATAAAACTGCCCCGCTTGTACATCAATCGTCAGCTTGACCGGCGTCACACGCACGGCACCTTCGAGCATATGCAATTGAGGGCCGACCAAAAAACTGTCTTGCAAAGACTCGCCAGGGCGCATTTTTTTGGCGTACTCGGCGTCACACAGACCCGAGGCATAGCCCATGCGCGTGAGAATGCGGCGTGCATGCTCGGGGCCAATCGAGTTGATCAAGTCTTGGCGCAGCGCCGTCAGTGCCGCGGTGTGCAGCAGCACCATGCGGTGCTCTCCCAGCCAGATGGCACCGCCGACCGGATCAAAGCGAAGCAAGCGCCTCAAATCGCTGTCTGGGGGGTATTTGAAGTGGGGTGGCATGGCAAATTGTTTTTCGAGTTAAGCTATTTTCTCGATATTACGCGACTTGTCCCAGTGTTGCCGTTATTCGGCGTGATTCAGTGCAAATTTTATCATTTGATCAAATGCTCGACACATGAATGCTTCAAATGCGCAAAAACTTCAACCAGGCTGGTGTTGTGATTTATTCCGAAGCTCGCAAAATACACAAAATTGGCAATAATGTTGCGACTGGCGTGTATTCAACTAGGTATTTTCCCTAGGAATCTCGAGAATAAACATCGCTTTGTGAATTTTGGCAAGCTACTTGCAAAGAACAGAGCGTTACACCCGTCCTGCCATGAACAACACAGCCACTTTTAATCCTGACAACAAATTTGTCCGCATCATCCAGGTCCACCCGAATGGTCTGGTCGAGTTTGAATTCGCCGTGGGCGAAGCAGAATTGTTTGTTGAGTTGCTGATGGCGCAGACGGCGTTTGACGAGTTTTGTGCCATGCACAAAGTGACCCCGACCCTGGGTCACCTGGTTCAAGCCCAAAGCAGCGACACCCAGGAATGGGACTGGAGCCTGCGCGCCGCCCGCGAGCAGCATTTACGCCACGACAAATAAGCCTGCTTGCAGGCCATAACTTGAGGAGACACACCCAAATGCAAATTGATCTTCGCACCGTCAGCATTGAGCCGCTACGGCAAACTTTTGACCACATTGCAGCGCGCATAGGCAATGACAAAGCGGCTTCGCGCTACATCGAGGCCACCATGGATGTGCAGGCCAATGCCAACTTCCATTACCGCCCAACCTGGGATCCCGAACATCAGATTTTTGACACATCGCGCACGGCCATCACCATGCAAGACTGGTATGCGCTGAAAGACCCACGCCAGTTTTACTATGGCACTTACACCGCTTCGCGAGCCCGGATGCAAGAAACCGCCGAGGCCGATTTTGAGTTTGTCGAGTCGCGCGGCCTGGGGGCCAGCTACGACAGCGCCGCGCGTCGCACGGCACTTGACTTTTATGTGCCGCTGCGCCACGTGGCCTGGGGTGCCAACATGAATGGTGCGTCGATGTGTGCCTACGGTTACGGCACCGCCATTACCCAGCCTTGTTTGTACCAGGGCATGGATCAGTTGGGCATTGCCCAGTATCTGACCCGCATGGGTTTGGCGCTGGGTGATCAGGCTGAAGTAGCCGCTGCCAAAAAAGCCTGGCTCGAGCAGCCCCAGTGGCAAGAATTGCGCCGCCTGGTCGAGGACACACTGGTCATCAAAGACTGGTTTGAGCTGTTTGTGGCGCAAAACGTGGCACTTGACGGCTTGCTGTCAGGCTTGGCTTACACCGAGGTAGACCAGGCGCTCAATCAGCGTGCTGGTTCAACGGTTTCGCTGCTGACACGCTTCCAAGTTGAATGGTTTGCCGACAGTAGCAAATGGGTGGACGCATGCATGCGCATAGCCGCAGCCGAAAACCCCGAAAACAAAGCACGTTTGCAGCAGTGGCTTAGCCACTGGCGCGGTCGTGTCATGCTGGCTTTGCAGCCCCTGGCGCAACAAGCCTTGGGGGCTGATGGTGATGCGGCACTGGCGCGCGTTGCGGCTCGCCTGGACGCCCGTTTAAGCAAAGCCGGCCTGGCCGCCTAACCGACAAGGAAACACCATGTCCAACGTATTCATAGCCTTCCAAACCAACGAAGAAACCCGCTGCATCGTGGATGCCATTTTGGCTGACAACCCCACAGCCACGGTGAACCGCCAACCCGCCATGATCAAGGTGGATGTGCCCAATCAGATGGTGATCCGGCGCGCTTCTGTTGAAGAACAAATGGGTCGCGCATTTGATCTGCAAGAGTTGCACATCAACCTGATCACCCTGACCGGCCACATCGTCGAAACCGACGACGAATTTACCTTGAGCTGGGCGCACTGACGCACGGCTGGCAGCACCTAACAGCACACCAGGAGACAAAAATGAACGCACAAGTCACCAAAAAGCTCAACCTCAAAGACCGCTACAACCTGCTCACGCGCGACCTCGACTGGACGCCCACCTACCAGGCTGTGCGCGATGTTTACCCGTATCTGGAATACGAAGGCATCAAAATTCACGACTGGAGCAAGTTCGAAGACCCGTTTCGCCTGACCATGGATGCCTACTGGAAATACCAGTCCGAAAAAGAGAAAAAACTCTATGCCATTCTGGATGCATTCAACCAAAACAATGGTCATTTGCAGGTCACCGATGCACGCTATGTGAACGCACTCAAGCTGTTTAT
>CAIYYA010000148.1 GCA_903930255.1 uncultured beta proteobacterium | reverse complement strand
CCGGGGCACTGAGCTGCTGCGCCGACGTGACCCGGTTGCCGCAGCTAGTCTGAGCGCCTGGTTACTCACTTTGCGTGAGTCGTTGGGCGATCGGTTGTTACCCGTGACCGACGAGATTGCTGATCGTTGGGGGCAACTCGGGGTACCAGATGCGCTGCCAGTAGCCGACGGTCTGTTGGCTGCGACCGCCTTGGTTCACGATCTGGTCTTGGTCACCCGCAATCCGCGCGATGCAAAACGTTCAGGGGTGCGTTTGCTCAATCCGTTTAGTTTGACATAGCCATTGCACCTCCAGAATTCGAGCAGCAACCTGAAGACGGGCTAAAAAGCTGCGAATTGTTCTGAAGACAGTGATGCTGTGATCAAAGATTTCAAGCAAAAAGTGGCACGACTGATGAACGAGCAGAAGGCGACCGTGATCGTGGCGCAGTCGCGGAAACCAAAGGCTCCATGTCGAGCAAGTCAAGTACGACGTGGTGGATGGGTATGGAAAGTTGTTTGATTTAGTGAGGTGGCTAATTGATCAACACGGCACCGGCGGTTTTGTGGCTGGCGGTATCGACTAGCACCAATGACCCCAGCACGCGCGACTCGCTAAAGGCGCGCGCTGCTATCGGTTCTTGAAGCGTCAGTTCAATGTGACCAATCGCGTTGGCGGATAGTTGATCAGCGTTTTCTTCGGCCAGGGTGTTGATGTCCAGCCGATGAATCACGCGCTTGATGCGGGCTTTTACCCAGCGGTGTCCGTGTAAAGCCCAATAAACGCGTCCAGCGACCAGGGGTTCATCGTCCATCCAGGCTACCGTTGCTAAGAATTCGCGGCTCGGTTGCAGGCTGCTTGGGTTGGATGTATCGACATCATCCACAGCCAACAACCAGTCACCACGCGAAACATCGACTTCTCGGTCAAGAACAATGCCGGCGCTGTGTCCGGCGTGCACAGAGCCGGGTACGCGGGTGTGCCCCAGCACCTGAGCAACGGTTGCACTTTGCCCACTGGGTAACACTTTGACGCGTTGGCCAATTTGTGCGCTGCCTGCGGCCACGCGTCCCCAAAACACGCGTCGACTTTGATGGGTGTCACTGCTAGCGGAGAATTTTTCTACCCATTGCACCGGAAACGCCAGCGGCAAAGCGGTCTCGGCGGGTGTTGTGGGCAACAGCTCCAGAATGCTCAACAGGCTTGGGCCATCGTAGCCGCACCAGCCTTTGTGCGCGTCCACCACGTTGTGGCCTTTCAGGGCAGAAATCGGCACGATGGTGGCAAACTCGATGCCGGCTTCTTGGGCAAAGTCTTCCAACGCGGCACGAATATTGGTAAAAGCCAGCTTTGCATCGTCACCCAATGCATCGAGTTTGTTCACCGCAAAGACGATGCCGGGCACGCGCAGCAGATGGCACAGCAGGCTGTGCCGGCGGGTTTGCACCAGCAGACTCAAGCCGGGGTTTTGCCATTGCAATTTGGTGGCATCAACCAGCACCACGGCTGCGTCGGCGCTGCTGGCCGCTGTGACCATGTTGCGTGTGTATTGCTCGTGGCCGGGTGCGTCGCCAATGATGAATTTGCGCTGTGCAGTGTTGAAGTAGCGATAAGCCACGTCGATGGTGATGCCTTGCTCGCGCTCGGCCGAAAGCCCGTCGGTGAACTGCGCCAGATCCGCCTCACCGCTTTTGGAGACGTTGGCCAGCTGGTCGATCAAGACACTTTTGCTGTCGATCAGCAAGCGGCCAATCAGTGTACTTTTGCCGTCATCGACACTGCCGCAGGTGATGAACTTGAGCGCCGAATGAT
>CAIYYA010000147.1 GCA_903930255.1 uncultured beta proteobacterium | reverse complement strand
CGGTTTGAAAATGTTTGGCGATTGCCGGAAAAATTAATAGCAAGCGCTACCAGTGGGCCATGATTTAGCTTTGTGCTGTGATCCCAGGACGCAGGGCAATCAAGACCGACAAGACAAAGGCTGATGGCATCAAACTGCTGATTAATGGGCATAAAAAAGGACTCACTGGGAGTCCTTTTTCGCCAGATGCCAGCACCTCACCGAATCGATAGATGTCAGCCTGGATGCACCGCCAAAGCGCCGCCAGCGCCGAGTCACATCAAAGCTCAACCTGATCCTTGCAACGATAGCTCTTGCCCTCAATCAGCACGGTCTGCGCGTGATGCGTGACCCGATCAAGAAGCGCCGAAGTCAGCACAGCATCATTGTTAAAAATGCCCGCCCAGTGTTTGTAAACCCGATTGGTGGTGATCAAAGTGGCACCTCTCTCATAGCGATGACTGATGATCTGAAACAGGCAATCAGCGCCAAACTTGTCGATCGGCAAATAACCCAGCTCATCAATACACAACACCTGGGGCTTGACGTAGTGCGCCAGAGCACTTTTCATGGAACCCGTGGCGTGCGCCAAAGCCAGCGTATTGATGATCTCAATGGCCCCGGTAAACAACACCGAATGCCCCTGCAAACAAGCCGCATGACCCAGCGCCGTCATCAAATGGCTCTTGCCCAGTCCGGTGCCGGCGATAAACACCACGTTACTGTGTTGCCTGACAAAATCCAAGTGAAACAAATTCTGCACCATCATCCGGTTAATCCTGGTGGGCCACTCCCAATCAAAGCCATCGAGCGTCTTGAGCACGGGAAAGCGTGCCTGCGCCACCAGGCGCTCAACCCGCCGGTCCGCTCGTGCAGCGGCCTCAGCACGCATCAACTCCTGCAAAAACTGCATATGCGACCACTGCTTGTCAGCGGCGATCTGCGCCAACGACAAATAGTTGGCCAGCGCAAAAGGCAGTCGCAGCGCGGCCAAATGCGTGTGCAGTGCATTCCTGTCGGTCTGGGACAAATTGGACGCACCAGGCGCACCAACTCCACCAGCACTACCAGTATCATCCATTTTTTTACTCATCATCAGCTCCTGTGTGGTGACCGTGGTGACGGTCGTAAATTGACAAATCGGGTTCAGGCAACTCCAGCTCCAGCAAATCCGCACCCCGAATCAACTGCAAAGCCCCAGGCTCCGAACCAATGCGTCGGCGTGCTGCCAACATATGCGCGATGTACTCGGCGCTGAACGCCTTCAACTCCAGTCCATCGTCAAGGGCGCGAGCCACCGGCTCTTTGCCATGCATCTCCACCAAGGCCACAATGCGACGCAAATGCGCCCGAGCATCCACCCGGGTGGCCTCCAGCCCCTCACGATAAGCCTGCGCGCGTGGCGAGATCGCCAGAAACTGCACCAGCAGCCGCTGCTCACGCGCACTCTTGCGCTGCTGCAGCAGCGCTGCAGGATGTTGCGGGTCTTCAATGTCCTGATGCCGATCCATACAGCGCACATGGCGGGCAATCAACTTATCGTCGGCATAGATGCACAGCCGATCGTCATAGGCTTTAACGATCACATACTGATTGGCAAACTTGGCCGGCACCGAATAATGGTTGGCCTCCAGCGCCACCCGAAACTGCTTGTTGGCACGCAAGCGAACAATGCGAGCCAGGTCAAAGCCATTGGGGTTGAGGGGTTTGAGCAGTGTGCGCTCCTGCTCGAAGCGATCAATGGGGCGCTCATGGGTGGACTCGTGTATGCGCACATTGGCCACCGTATTCATCCACAGCGTACCGGCTGCCTGCACGGCGGGCAGATCAGTGAGTTCCAGAGCGCAGAGGAAATTCTTCTTGACATAACCGACGGCGTTTTCCACCCGACCCTTCTCGTTGCCGCTGCGCACATTGCAGGCACTGATCTGAAAACCCCAGTGACGCGAGAAGTCCAGGTACTTCGGATTGAACACCGGGGCCACCCCGGCCAGGCGCTGCAACACCGCTGACTTCAGGTTATCAATGAGCAAACGCTGGGGTACACCACCAAAGGTGGCAAAGGCCCGCTCATGGCAGGCCAGAAAGAACTCAGAGGTCTGCGAGACGGTGAACTCCAGGTACATGCGCCGGCTGTAACACAGCACCATTAAAAAGAAGCTCAGCCGCCTGCGCGTGCCACCGACGCTTACCGTGCCCATCTCACCCCAGTCCACCTGGGCCGCCTCACCCGGGGCGAAGTCCAGCTTCAGATAAGCCTGTGGTGCGCGCGGGCGAATGCGCTGCACGTAGTCTTTGACGATGGTGCGTCCACCGTCATAGCCCATTTCACACAGGCGCTGATAGATTTGCTGGGCGCTGTAGGGGTGGGTATCGAGCCAGCGCACGATGTGACCTTTGAAAGCATCAAGCTTGCCCACCCGTGGTGTGTTGTTCGCCCGGGGTTGATACTGTTGTACCCCGGCCCATTTGATGACAGTGCGCACATCCAGACCGAGCGCCTGGGCCGTCTGGGCGTGGGTGAGGCTTTGCCGGCCCAAGTGGTCACGAATCTTGCAGTAGGTTTCATAGTTGAGCATGACGGCGCTCCAGGTCAAGGAGTTGGGCCAGGCTGATGGGGCCGGTATTGACTCGCACGCTTGTGGCGTGTGTTGGTCGTGCTGATGGCGCTGGGTACGCTGACAGAGACAGTGGCATGGCCGACTGCTGCATGGGTGTTGCTGGTGTTGCCGGTGCGCACCTGCCCGGCAAGGCCAGCACTTGGTACAGCGGGGGCTGCCAGGCAATCAAGTCAAGTGCCATGAGTTGGGCGCGCGCAGCGGCTAACTCCGCCTCGCTCAGGTGTAGTCGCCCCGCCAGTGTTGATGCGCCGTAGTAACTCAGCCCGTCACAGTCGGCCACAGTCACAAGAAACAGGTACAGCGCAGCGCTGTGGCTGCTACAGCGATCAATCAGGTGGCGCTGTACCAGCGCCTGGTCAACCCAGCTAAATTGTTCGGGGGTATGGCGCACGCGATCAGGGCGCAGCGCTTGTTTGGCGATCTTCATGGTGACGGCTCCGGTTAGTGATGTCAGAGCCAAGTTGTACCAAGTGGACCTTGATCTGGTCTATGTCATCTTGTAACGAAAAGCCGAACAAATGGGCGATAAGCCCCGTCAGCATTGACTCCAAGGGGGATAAGGCATCTTGTAACGCAGGTATCTCAGCTATCTCGCCACAATCTGGTGTTTCCTTAATGGAATCAATCACTTGCGCAGACAAGCGATCTTGTAACGCAGGAGGTGCCTTGCGCCGCCCTCGGCCGTAGCCGGGGTGGGCGGCGCGCCAGGCTTGCACCCGGGCCACTTGGATAGGGCCAGAAAAGTAGTCGCTGTTTTGTGGTTTGGCCAGCCAGACGGCTTGGGCTGCGGCCTTGCTGGCGCGGCGGCATTCGGGTTTGCTACAGTAGTGTTGTCGCCCCGCATTGCGACAGTCTGGATCAAAAATATCACCGCAATTCAAGCACTTGCGTTGCCCACTCTTAGCCATGGCCACTCCTCGATCAGGTCGAGCACAGCAGCCCCAACGGCCCCTTGCACGCCCTCAGGTGAAGTGTGAAGAAAACGAAAAGGGGGCAGAAGAAGACGCGTTAAAAACTATTTTGGAAGAAAACGGATGCCAAAGAAAATGCACGTTCATTCCGGCTGAAAACACGCAGTTTCAAGTCGGCGGTCACAGAGCCAGCCTTGCACTGCTGTTTGCTCTGGAAAATCCAGCTCATCTACACGTACAAAACGCTTTTTCTTTCTATCCTCTTCGCTCAGTGCCACCAGCCGGTTATCCTTGAGTGCAGCAATAAAATGCTTGCCTTTGCCTCT
>CAIYYA010000146.1 GCA_903930255.1 uncultured beta proteobacterium | reverse complement strand
GGCCTCAAAAATCTGTTCCACGCGTTTTACGCCAGCATCGCCAACGACTGGTATCGCAAAAACGAGTTGTCCAAATTTGAGGGTTATTACGTCAGCATTTTCTACAGCTACTTTGCCGCGCTGGGTCTGGACATCCGATTAGAAGACCCCAGCAACCACGGCCGCATCGATATGACGGTGCTGTTTAACGGCCACGTATTCCTGTTCGAATTCAAGGTGGTCGAGCTGAACCCGGCAGGCGCGGCCTTGCAGCAAATCAAGGACATGCATTACGCCGACAAATACCTTAACCGGGGCGAGCCGGTGCACCTGATCGGTGTCGAATTCAGTAAAGCCAGCCGAAATATTGTTGGCTTTGAGGTTCAGACGCTACAAGTTAAATAGTGGCTTATGCAAGAAGAACAGGCGTCAGAAGCCAATTTATCGCACAAGCAGTTGAATCGATTCGCCCCCAATGACTGCATAAAAGTTTAATTCAACCACCCTCTTCAACGAATTCATCCGTGTCAAGGCATTAGCACAGCCTTACACCGACGGCGTGCATTTGAAACGCCAAGGCACGTTCGAATATGTGGTCATCACAAGGGATAATCGCGCAATGCATTTTTTCCACTTTCAGCCGTTCCGCACCCTGCTGGCATTTTTACTGGCACTGACAGCGGCACTACCTGCTCATGCCGGTAGCATTGGCTTTTCGATCAGCTTTACTGGCGATGAGATATCGATCGTTAACACCGGCACAGAGCCAGCCTATCAGCTTTCTGAGTGGACTCTTGACGCCACCAACCAATGGCGCAAAGCGCAAGTGCTGCAAGGCAATGCCAGTTATCTAGCACCCGGCAAAACGCTAAAAAGTCGCAGGCTGGCAGCCTCTGCAGCCAAAGGCATTGGCCGGGCTGACCCCGTGCTGCTGCTGCTGCACGACCAGGCAGGCAGCCCCATCACGCAACTGGCCTGGCGCCAAACGCTTGCACCAACTGGCAACACCTTGCCATATGAGCGACAGGGTACGCAGCTTCGCGTTAGCCCTGCGGCTGGCAACGCACCAATCATCAGCACGGACGCGATTGTGCTGCCCTATGCCGGCATTGCACGATTAGCGCAGCCTTTCGCAGAAGTTGCAGCGCCACGACAACCGGTGCACCATGTCTGGGCCGCTGCCACCCCCTTGCTGCTGGAAACCGGCAATGGTCAAAGTGGCGCCTGGTTGGTGCACGAAACGGCAGCCGGTGAACTGAGTCTGCAAATCATTCCTGATGGCGTGCTGCGCGGCCAAGAGCAGGTGCCGGGCTGGTTGCATTGGGTGCGCCTGCATCTGCTGAAATTGGCAACGACTCTGGCGGGAGCAGGTTTGCTTTGGCTCGTGCTGGGAAGCTTGCATAAGGCCACACGTTCACCCCTGCCGGGCAAACCCTGATACAACAACATGCCAGCCAAACCCCTCCAACTGCCGATCTCGCAAACAAAACGGCTGCTGCTTTGGCGCAGCATCGATTTGCTGGCACTGCTGCTGCCGGCTTGGGTGATCGCTTCGCTTTTGGGCATACCGTTTTTACTCTCCAACAACCTGCCCACCGGTGGCGACAGCGCTTCGCATCTGCTGTATCTGTGGACTTACAGCCGCGAGCTGCTGCCCCAGGGCCACATCACCGCCTGGATGCCCGAGGTGTTTGCAGGCTTTGCCTTTTTGTCGTATTACTTTCCGCTGTCGTTCATCAGCATTGCTGCGCTGGCCAAGTTGCTGCCCTTTGCCCCCGCCATGAAAATTGGCATGTTTGCGGCAGCCATGCTGCTGCCTGGCTCGGTCTGGTTGGGCAGCGTTTACCTGCTGCGCTTGCCGCGCACGGTGGCCGTTTGGGGGGTGCTGACCAGCCTGGCATTTTTGCTGCACGAGCAAAATTCGATCTGGGGTGGCAATTTGCTGTCAACCCTGGCTGGCGAGTTTGCTTACAGCTATGGCATGCTGTTCTCGGTGCTGACCTTGATGGCCTGGCAGCGCACCATGACCAGCGGGCGCCACTGGTGGCTGGCAGCACTGCTGGAGGCCGCTACCGGTTATTCGCATGGCTTTGCCCTGCTGATAACCGGCTTTGCCACCAGCGCTTTTCTGTTTGACCGCCAGCATTTCTGGCGCAACCTGCGGCTGCTGGTGTTGGGTCATAGTCTGGCTTTTTTTATGCTGGCCGGGTGGCTGTGGCCCATGTTGCAAATGCACAGTCTGACCATTCCCAACGATGCCTTGTTTGAAATTTCGCATTGGCAAGAGTTGCTGCCGAAGCCAATGCAACCCGTTTTAGTCGCTGGATTGCTCGCATCAGTGCTATTAATTACATTGCAGCTTGTGCCCGCTCTACGGGCGTTAGCGCCCATTTCTCCTGAAGTTATTCGGAGCCAACGGCATGCTGCTTTTATGGCCAGCACAGCACTGCTAGGGGCGGCCGGTTTTCTGGCTGGCAGCAGCATTGGCGTGGCCAACATCCGGTTTTTTCCGTTTGTCTGGTTATTTGGCGGGTTGGCGTGTGGCTGGGTCTGGGGTGCTTTGCTGTTGCGTGTAGCTGGGGCTTTGTCCCAAGTGGCTCGCTGGGGCTGGCAAATGATGTCGGTAGCCGCTGGGTTGGCTCTGCTGGGCTGGATCAGCCTGCAAGTGGTTGTCGCCCCCGACTGGGGCTTGTGGAACCACAGCGGCCTGGAGGCTAAACCGCAATGGCAGCGCCTGAGTCAGCTGTTCCCGGCCTTGTCGGGGCGGCTTGACAGCCCACGGTTGTCATTTGAGCACGACCCGGCCAACAACGACATTGGCTCAACCCGCACGCTGGAGGCTTTGCCGATGTTTTTGGGCGGCAGGCCGGTGCTCGAAGGGCTGTATATGGAATCAGCCCCGGTGGGTCCGGCCATTTACCAGTTGCAAAGTGAAGTCTCGCGCCACCCGTCGTCGCCCTTGGCACGTTTCCCCAGCGGCAGTCTTGACCCCGACTTGGCCGCTAAACACATGAATTTTTTGTATGCCAATGAGGTTTTGATTCGCAACAGCGCGACTTATCAGGCGCTGTCTGCCAACAAGCTGTTTAGCCAGGTAGCCAGCGCCGAGCCGTTTTATGTGTTCAGGCTGAGCAACTTCAGCAGCCATCTGGTCGATGTGGTCGATGTGGCCAAAACACCGCTGCACTGGCTGCCACAAAAAGGCTGGATGGAAGCCAGTTTTCAGTGGTTTCGCTCGCGCCAAAAGTTCCAGAGCGAGCTGCCGGTGTTTTATGACGGCGCTGCCCCTGTGCTGGCTGCACCCGCTGCGGGCGCGCAAATAGTCAACCTGACCATGACGCGCCACAGCATCAGCTGGCTCACCCCTGCGCTGGGTGCTGCCCACCTGGTGCGCATGGCCTGGCACCCGCGCTGGAAGCTGGCCACCAAAGGCTCGCTGTTTATGGCCGGCCCAGGTTTTATGCTGGTGGTGCCCGACG
>CAIYYA010000145.1 GCA_903930255.1 uncultured beta proteobacterium | reverse complement strand
TGGCACGCGACATGATGGGTGGCAATGGCATCAGCGACGAGTTTGGCGTGGCACGCCATCTGGTGAACCTGGAAGTGGTGAACACCTATGAAGGCACGCACGACATTCATGCATTGATTTTGGGCCGAGCACAAACTGGCATCGCTGCATTCTGAGCTGCATCATGACGGAACAACAAGCCGCCCTGCCGCACCTCAAAGTTCTTGACCTCTCGCGTGTACTGGCAGGGCCTTGGTGCACCCAAATGCTGGCCGATCTGGGAGCTGACGTTGTCAAGGTCGAGCGCCCCGGCGTGGGAGATGACACGCGCCATTGGGGGCCTCCATTCTTAAAAGATGCGCAAGGGCAAGACACGACCCAAGCCACTTACTTCACAGCCTGCAACCGCAACAAGCGCTCGGTCACCATCGACATGTCCAAACCCGAAGGTCAGGCGCTGATCCGCCAACTGGCCGCACAAGCCGACGTGTTGGTGGAAAATTTCAAGGTGGGTGGCTTGGCCGCCTATGGCTTGGACTACGCCAGCCTGAATCTGCTTAATCCGCGCCTGATTTATTGCTCCGTGACTGGTTTTGGGCAAGACGGCCCTTATGCCCAGCGCGCCGGCTACGACCTGATGATCCAGGCCATGAGCGGCATGATGAGCATCACCGGTCGCGCTGATGAGGTGCCCGGTGGCGGACCCCAGCGCCTGGGTGTGGCACTGATCGACGTGTTGACAGGTGTGTATGCCTGCAGTGCCATCCTGGCCGCCATCGAGGTGCGCCATCGCACCGGTGAGGGTCAGCACATTGACATGGCCTTGTTGGACGTAGGTATGGCCATGTTGGCCAATCAGGCGGCAGGGTTTTTAAACACCGGGCAGATACCACAGCGCCAAGGCAACAGCCACCCCAGCTTGGTGCCGTACCAAGACTTTCCAACGCAAGACGGTTCGATGCTGTTGGCCATCGGTAACGACGGCCAGTTTGTGCGCTTCTGTGAAGTCGCCGGTCACCCCGAGTGGACGACAGATGCCCGTTTTGCCAGCAACTCACTGCGGGTGCGCCACCGCCTTGAGCTCATTCCTGTCATGCAAACGGTTACCCGCACACGCAGCACGGCGCAGTGGATCGCACTGCTTGAAGACAAGGCCGTGCCCTGTGGCCCCATCAACGACATGGAGCAGGCCTTTGCTGATGCCCAGGTGGCAGCCCGAGGTTTAGTGCTAAATCAGCCTGTAACGCCCGTCCATCAAGCGCAAGAAGCTATAAAAAACATAGTAACCGTGGCAAGCCCGATGCGCCTGAGTGCCACGCCAACCGTGTTAACACGCCCCCCCCCCAGGCTGGGTGAGCACACCGACGACGTGTTGGCCGAGTTGGGTTTAGCTTTTGCAGAGATTGCGCAACTCAAACAAAGTCAAGTGGTTTAGCGGATGAAGGAAGTGACAGCCGGGCGATAATGCGCGACTCTGTTTGCACTGGCTTTGGGCCAGTGAGCAAGTAGGCCACTGCTTCACCCTTTTGAAATAGACCCCTGACATGACCCAGCCCGCCAATTCCAGCACCATCAGCGTCGCCGACATCCGAAAAACATTCCTTGATTTTTTTGCCTCCAAGGGTCACGCCGTAGTGGCGAGCAGCCCCTTAGTGCCGGGCAACGACCCGACACTGATGTTCACCAACTCGGGCATGGTGCAGTTCAAAGATGTGTTTTTGGGCACCGACAAGCGCAGTTATGTGCGCGCCGCATCGGTGCAAGCGTGCTTGCGTGCCGGTGGCAAACACAACGACCTGGAGAACGTGGGTTACACCGCACGGCATCACACGTTTTTTGAAATGCTGGGCAACTGGAGCTTTGGTGATTATTTCAAGCGCGAATCATTAAAGTGGGCCTGGGAATTGTTAACCGTTGTCTATAAGTTGCCAGCCGAGCGCCTGCTCGCAACGGTATACGCCGAAGACGATGAAGCCTACAACATCTGGACCCAAGAAATTGGCCTGCCGGCTGAGCGGGTGATCCGCATTGGCGACAACAAAGGTGCACGCTACAAATCAGATAATTTCTGGATGATGGCTGACACCGGCCCGTGCGGCCCCTGCAGCGAGATTTTTTACGACCACGGCGCACACATTCCTGGCGGCCCGCCCGGCAGCCCCGACGAAGACGGCGACCGCTTCATCGAAATCTGGAACAACGTGTTTATGCAGTTCAACATGGCCGAGGATGGCTCAGTCACGCCGCTGCCCGCTCCTTGTGTTGATACCGGCATGGGACTGGAGCGACTGGCGGCCATCTTGCAGCACAAACATAGCAACTACGAAATTGATATTTTTGACTCTCTTATCAAGGCTGCTGCGCGTGAAACACATTGTGTCGATTTGGCCAACAATTCACTGAAGGTGATTGCCGACCACATTCGCGCTACCTCATTTTTGGTCAGCGATGGCGTGCTGCCCAGCAACGAAGGGCGCGGCTACGTGCAGCGGCGCATCATCCGCCGCGCCATTCGCCATGGCTACAAGCTGGGCCAAAAAACCCCGTTTTTCCACAAACTGGTGCCAGACCTGGTGTTGGTGATGGGAGCCGCCTACCCCCATTTTGCTGCGCAAGCCGATCGCATCATGGATGTGTTGCGGGTGGAAGAAGAGCGTTTTTATGAAACGCTAGAGATTGGCATGCAGATTCTGGATGAAGCCCTGTTAGGTGACGTGAAGGTATTGCCTGGTGAAGTAGCATTCAAACTGCACGACACCTACGGGTTTCCGCTCGATTTATCGGCTGACGTGTGCCGCGAGCGCGCACTGGCCGTGGATGAGGCTGGCTTTGCAGCTGCGATGGAAAAACAAAAGGCTCAGGGTCGCGCAGCAGGCAAGTTCAAGCAGGACAAAGCCCTAGACTACAGCGGAGCTGGGAATGAATTCGTCGGCTACGAGCACCTCACTAGCACTACAGAAATAGTAGCTATCTATGCTGACGGCGTAAGCGCTAGCGAGCTAAACCAAGGTCAAAATGGTGTGTTGGTTCTGGCAAGTACACCGTTTTATAGTGAGAGCGGCGGCCAAGTCGGTGATGCAGGCGCCATCTTCTCTGACCATGCACTGTTTGACGTGGCAGACACACAAAAGATCAAGGCCGATGTATTTGGACACCACGGCACGCTGAAATCGGGCGTTATCAAGGTGGGTGATGGTGTCACAGCCCACGTCAACTCCAGCCTGCGCACCGCCACGCAGCGCAACCACTCAGTCACACACCTGATGCACAAGGCCTTGCGCGAGGTGCTTGGCAGCCATGTGCAGCAAAAGGGCAGTATGGTCAACCCAGAGCGCACCCGCTTTGACTTTGCCCACAATGCACCGGTGACTGACGCCGAGATTGGCGAGATTGAAGCTCGCGTGAACCATGAAATCCTAAGTAACGCAGCCACTCAGGCACGTGTGATGGACATCGAATCTGCGCAAAAAACCGGTGCCATGATGCTGTTTGGCGAAAAATACGGCGAAACCGTTCGCGTGCTCGACATTGGCAGCAGTCGCGAGTTGTGCGGTGGCACACACGTACAGCGCACAGGCGACATTGGCTTGTTCAAAATCGTTGCCGAGAGTGGTGTGGCTTCTGGCGTGCGGCGTATTGAAGCGGTCACGGGTGTTAACGCCCTGCTCTACTTGCAGCATTTGGAAGACACCGTCAGTCACGCCGCTGTTGCGCTGAAAACACCGGTAACCGAAGTTAACGAGCGCATTGCAACAGTATTGGAACATGTCAAATCGCTCGAAAAAGAAGTCGCGGCCCTCAAAGGCAAACTGGCGTCTGCCCAAGGCGACGAGTTGCTCAGCCAGGCTCAAGACATTAACGGTGTCAAACTGCTGGTAGCACGACTGGATGGTGCCGATGTGAAAACCCTGCGCGACACGATGGACAAACTCAAAGACAAACTAAAGACAGCTGTCATCGTGCTCGGCGTTGTCGATGGTGTCAAGGTACAAATCGCGGTGGGCGTGACCCCTGACACCACGGGTAAGGTGAAGGCTGGTGAGTTGGTGAACTTTATCGCAAGCCAGGTGGGCGGCAAAGGTGGCGGCAAACCCGACATGGCCATGGCCGGTGGCACTGAGCCGCAGAAGCTGACGCTGGCGCTGGCCAGTGTGCCAGCGTGGGTCAAAGAGCGCTGTTAAATACTATCAATTCAAGAGCTACTTACGCATGCTGGGTAAGCGCTAGAGGCTAATTTTTTATATTTTATTTTTTGAAGGTTTGTCATGAGTGCATTTTTGAATGAGACTGTTTTGAGCGTTCACCACTGGACCGATCGCTTGTTTAGCTTCACCACCACGCGCGACACCGCCCTGCGTTTTTCAAACGGCCACTTCACCATGATCGGCCTGCGCCTGGAAGGCGGCAAGCCGCTGCTGCGCGCCTACAGCATCGTTAGTGCCAACTACGAAGACCATCTGGAGTTTTTAAGCATCAAGGTGCAAGACGGACCACTCACCTCCAAGCTGCAACATATTCAGGTCGGCGACAAAATTGTGGTCGGCAAAAAACCCACTGGCACTTTGCTGATTGACTACCTGCTTCCTGGCAAAAACTTGTATCTGTTTGGTACCGGAACCGGCTTGGCGCCGTTTTTGAGCATTGTTCGAGATCCAGCAACCTTTGAAAAGTTTGAAAAAGTGATTCTGGTGCATGGCGTGCGCCAAGTGGCCGAATTGGCCTACCACGACTACCTGACACAAGATTTGCCCGAACATGAATTCTTGGGTGAAATGATCAGTGAGCAAATGCTCTATTACCCCACCGTAACGCGTGAACCCTTCAGAAATCAAGGTCGAATTACCGACCTGATCGAGTCCGGAAAATTACAAGCCGATCTGGGGCTGCCCAAATTCGACCCCGCCACTGATCGCGCCATGATGTGCGGCAGCCCGGCCTTACTGAAAGACCTGAAAGCACTGCTGGAGCACCGTGGCTTTCTGGAGGGCAACACCACCAAGCAAGGTGATTTTGTAGTTGAACGCGCATTTGTGGAGCAATAAGCATGAGCCATTACGACATTTACGCCATTGGCAACGCACTGGTTGATACCGAATATGAAGTCACGGATGCGCAGCTAGAAGCAGCCGGTGTCGCCAAACGGCACATGACACTGATTGATGCCGAGCGTCGCACCGAGTTACTCAAACATGTGCACAGCGTCAAATCTCACCGCACCGGTGGTGGTTCGGCCGGCAACACCGTCGTAGCGCTGGCACAACTTGGTGGTCAAGCTTTTTATTCGTGTCGTGTGACAGATGATGAGCTGGGCGAGTTTTACACCCAAGATCTTGTGGCCCACGGTGTTGCTACCAATCTCACACACACAAAACCCGCTAGCGGTCAAACCGGTATCTGCATGGTCATGGTGACCCCCGACGCCGAGCGCAGCATGAGCACGTTTTTGGGCTCGACTGCTGAGCTGGATGAGTCTGCCCTGCACCCCGCCTCCATTGTCAAGGCCAAAATTTATTACATGGAAGGCTATCTTGCTGCATCACCAACAGGACTGGCTGCAGCCATCAAAGGTCGCGCCATCGCCAAAGAGGCTGGCGTGGCACTAGCCACCACACTGAGCGACATGAGCATGATTAATTATTGCCGCGCTGGTCTGGACGCCATGGTTGGCAATATGACTACCGGCACGCTCGACTACCTGTTTGCCAACGAAGAAGAAGCCCAGGTGTGGTGCGGTACAAACGATATGACACAAATTTGCCAGCAACTCGGCCAGCAGGCACGTGTTGTGTGCATCACGCGCAGCGCCAAGGGCAGCCTGATTCTCGAAGGCGGTCAACAAACCGAAGTTCCAGCCGTCCAAGTCAAGGCCTTAGACACAAATGGCGCAGGCGACATGTTTGCAGGAGCATTTTTATATGCAGTTACCCATGGGCACAGTCATGCACAAGCTGCCCAGTTAGCCAACCTATGTGCGGCGCGTGTGGTCTCACAATATGGGAACCGGCTGTCACAATCGGTCATGGATGAACTGAAAACCAGCTTTGCGACCGACTTGTAGCAAGCGACCGCAGCGTTAGTACGAAAACACATAAGACTTCAAAATATCGCTTTTTTTTCATTCGTTTTGACTTAATTATTTGGTTGACAGGGAAAACCTGCCTATTTTTTATTCTCCAAAAGACCGATAATCTGTCAGCAGCTGCAATCAAGGTGTGACAGCCGCAGTAATTTCAACACTTAAGGAAACCTATCCATGACCAATCGTCGCGTATTCATTTTGCAAACTGTTGTCGGAACCAGTGCTTTGGCTTCTGGTGTTGCAATGGCTGCTGCCCCCATGCCCATGGTCGTCGAAACTGATGCTATGGCCAAAAGTTTGGGCTATGCAGCCGATGCCACCAAGGTTGATGCCAAGGTTCAGAAAAAATTTGTTGCTGGTAGCAATTGCACCAACTGTGCTTTGTATCAGGGCAAAGCTGGCGAAGCTGCAGGCGGTTGCCCGCTGTTTGCCGGCAAACAAGTTACAGCCAAAGGCTGGTGCAGCGCTTGGGCCAAAAAGGCTTAATCCCTGCTTTGCCACTGACGGGTTTCATCGATTGAACACCCGGGCAAAAGCCCACCACTCTGGTGGGCTTTTTTATGCCCATTAATTTCAGATAATCAGAGCATGAATCCAACACTTAACGCCGACGCCGCCGAATTAGCCAAATTCTCAGACCTAGCCCACCGCTGGTGGGATGCCGATGGCGAGTTTCGTCCATTGCACCAAATCAACCCATTACGACTTGAATGGATCAATCGACTAAGCCCGTTAAAAAATCAAAAAGTGCTTGATGTCGGTTGTGGCGGAGGTATTTTGGCCGATTCCATGGCTCGTCTGGGCGCTCAGGTTACGGGGATTGATCTGGCCACAAAAGCATTGCGTATCGCTCAACTGCACGCACTTGATGCACAGACACCCAATATTGATTACCGCGAAATCAGCGCAGAAGCTATGGCGCTTGAGCAACCGGGGCGCTTTGATGCGGTTACTTGCATGGAAATGCTGGAACACGTGCCTGACCCTGCATCCATCGTTAGAGCCTGCGCAACGCTCGTTAAACCGGGCGGATGGGTTTTTTTCTCAACACTCAACCGCAATCCAAAATCGTTTTTATTGGCGATTATTGGGGCCGAATATGTGCTCAACATGCTGCCGCGCGGAACACATGAATATGCAAAAATGATTCGCCCAAGTGAATTAGCCGGGTTTTGCCGTTCCAATGAGCTTGAAATTCAACAAAGCAAAGGCTTGTCATTTAATCCACTGACTCAACGCTACTGGATGAATACCGACACCAGCGTGAATTATTTGCTGGCTACTCAAAAATTAACCTGACTACAAATTGAACTCCTGCAATCCAGCTCACAAAAAACTTTCGACTATTCAGGCCATTTTGTTTGACCTGGATGGCACCTTAGTCGACAGCGCTCCTGACTTAGGTGCTGCGGTTGACAGCATGCGCTTATCAAGAGGACTTGCAAGTTTGGGTTTGGCTAGCTATCGTCCAATGGCCGGTGCTGGAGCACGCGGTATGTTGCAACTCGCATTCAACATCGATCCAGAGCATGTTGACTTTTTGAGTATGCGCGAAGAATTCTTCTGCAATTACGAACGCAATTTAACGCACCACACACGAGTCTTTGAGGGTGTTCCTGAATTGATTCAAGCCCTCGTCGAACGCGCACTGCCTTGGGGGGTGGTCACCAACAAATCACAACGATTCACGACACCACTCACCAATGCGATACCATTATTTGCATCAGCAGGCGTCATCATCAGCGGGGATACAACCGCACATTCCAAACCACATCCTTTGCCGTTGCAGGAAGCCGCCCGCAGACTTGGCGTAGCTGCAGATCAATGCCTCTATATTGGTGACGACGAACGCGACATATGCGCTGGCCGCGCGGCTGGCATGCTCACTGTCGCAGCTACCTATGGTTATTTAGGCGAAAAAAGCGATGTTGCTTGTTGGCGAGCAGATTTTGTTGTGAATGCGCCAATCGATGTCTTGCAATTGATCGATTCACCCTAAAATCACAAACCTTGGGGCTGCACTGGTTTCGACGTGGATTCGGACGCGCAGCAGGGCATGTCGAGCTGAATGAGCTCGTAAAACAGATTCAAAAAAACTAACTGCAAACGACGAACGTTTCGCACTCGCTGCTTAATCGCACGTGAGCCTCACAACAGTCAGCCGATCGGCTGGGCAAGGGCAGCGCAAGCTGTCCAGGCTGTGGGGTAATTTAATTCGGCTGGGGTCGCCTTGGGTAACTTAGGGTGG
>CAIYYA010000144.1 GCA_903930255.1 uncultured beta proteobacterium | reverse complement strand
TGCTTGTAGGCAATCTGTAGGCAACTTGCCCAAATCCAGCACCAGCGAAGCAGCCATATTCATTTTTCGCAACATCACAATATAAAACCTCAGGCATAAAAAAACCCAGCGGTTTAGGCCGGGTCTGGTTGGTGTTCAGGCTGGATTACACGTCACCATCTGGCTCTTGATACCTTGCCATTCTTTTACAAGCCTGCTGGGCGCCTACGTCAAATTGGGCGTAGGCGGCATCTTTCGCCTTGCGGTGCTCTTTGCGTAGGAGGCCTGCCTCGGCATCAAGCGCCAGCGGTGGGGCTCCGACTATTCCTTCCGCTTCTCTGTAGGCGGCAAACGCTTGGATTACCGCTTTGCGAGCAATCGAATCAGGGTCTAGTTGGCGAAGTATTGCCGGGTCTGGCCCGTTCTCCCAATCACCATAAAAATCGGCCACCAATGAACCTGCACCACCGAGCATGAAAGCAGCCAATTGCTTTGCTGTGAAATCGAATGGCAGCATCGCTGCTCCTGCCACGTCGATAGTTTGGTCATTGAGTGCCCTTGCTGGCCTCCAGCGAAGCAATGCCGTTTCATTGGGCATATCAGGGTCGTACGCTATACCCGGCCAAACGCCATCATCACTCACTGAAACATACTCTTTAAGGCGGCATGGTTTCAGAATTTCCTCGAAGTGACTTTTGTTGAATGTCTGCATATCGTGCCCTCGCACTACCTCGGATTAAGGATGCACCAGCAGGCCAATCGAGGGCTTGGTTTTTCAACCACGGGTAATTAGGACGGGTCTAGTTGGCGCAAAAACGGTTATGCCATTACAGGCGCAAATTGCACGCGCATGGGTGTAGCTTTGAATCGTTGCTCGGCCTGCCACACGTCATAGGCACTCTGTTGGGCAAGCCATACACGCGCATTGCCACCACGGTCAGCACCTAACCAAGCCTCGATGCGCAGTGCCATATCTGGCGAAATAGCGGCACGGCCATTGAGCACACGAGAAAGTGCCACACGCGACACGCCTAGCTGTTCAGCGGATTGGGTCACACTCAGCCCCAACGCTGGCAACACGTCATCACGCAGGGTCAGGCCGGGGTGGGGTGGGTTAAACATTCGGTTCATAGTGTGCCTCTCAGTGGTAATCCATGTAATCAACGAGCACGGCATCCGTGCCTTCAAATGTAAAAGTCATTCGCCAGTTGCCATTGACTGACACAGCCCAATGGCCTTTCAAATCTTCTGACAACGGGTGCAAGCCCCAGCCCGGCACGTTCATATCTGGTGCACCAGCAGAAGCATCCAGTTTTGCCAGCAAACGTCCCAGCTTGGGTGCATGGTCGGGCCGGATGCCAGCTTTTGTGCCACGCTCAAAGAACGCTTGCAGCCCTTTATGGTTGAACGACTTAATCATGGTTAATTGTATCTCGTAGCGTTACGCATTGCAAGTTAACCAGCCACCACGCGCAATTTACCCGGCTCTGCTTTGGCATCGAACGTCACCCCGGCCTGTTCCAATATCCAAGCCTCAATCTTTTCATGGTGCACGCGCAGCAGGTCAAGCGGCCTTACCGTGTAATGCTTTTCAGCCGTGGCGCTAGGTTTGTGCCCCATCAGTTGAGCGACAACCCCAGCGGGTATCTCTAACCACTCTGTCAGGCTCTTGAATGAACGGCGTAGGCCATGAAGTGAAACATGGTCAACACCAGCCACTTCGCAGGCGGTAGCTAAGTTCTTTGCAGGTCGGGTCAGGGTATGTTCACCAGCGCCAGCAAACACCCATTCGCCACGTTTGGGCAGGCCAGCTATCAGGTGATGAACGTAACTGGTCAGCGGTATGACACGTTCGCCTTCTACCTTGTCGTGAATGGTGATGCCCTTCCATGCAAGGTTTACATCAGTCCAACGCAGTGCCAACAGTTCGCCAGGTCTTGCGCCAGTGAGTAGCAGGGCTTGCAGATAAGCGGCAATAGCAGGGTTTCCAATTTGGCGGATGGCGGCGAACCATGCTGGCAGTTGCTCGCGCTGCAATGCATCTTTCTTTGCGCCGGGCTTACCCAATGCTTCGCGGGTCTTGCGGGTCTTGGCGGCGTTACCTGCCACCAGTGGCGCATAGGCATCTTGTTCAGCGCACCAGGTCAGGAAAGCCCGTAGCAGCCTCCACGATAACCTTGCAGGTGTTGGGCGCGTCTTGGCTTGTTCTTGCGCCCATGCGGTCACCTTGCTGGCGCTCAGGTCAATCAGGCGAACGGCCATCAGTGGATACAACGGCGCATCTATGGTCAACCCTTCGCTACGCTTGCGTTGAACTCCACCAGCAGCACTCAGACGGATATGGTCATTCAGGTGCAGCGTTCCCCAATGCGATTTACGGTCGTCAATGTAGGTCTGCCAGGCTTCGCCCACGGTCAGGGCTTGGGCGGCTTGCTGCTTGGCTTTGGCGGTATCGGCGGCTTTTGCGGTCAGTTTTTCGCGTGCCAACACTCGCGGGTCTGTGCCAGCGTCTACTAGCATTTTCAATTCTTGCGCTTTGGTGCGTGCCTTTTCAATCGGCCAATCAGCCACCGTACCGATATTGATGCGAATGGTTGCGCCGTTCAGCCGTGATTCAAATATATAGGTCTTTCGGCCTGTAGGCGTAACTCGCAGCGCCATCGTGGGCGTGTCGGTGGTTCGATTCCGCCCAAGGCCACCAAGCTATCAAAGGAAAGCGCACTATCAAAACGGTAGTGCGCTTTTTCTTTTTGGGGCATTCACAGACTATTTACAGACTGCGGTGCTTGGTTTTTACCGTGAGACATGTCCGGGATTAGTCTGCTAACCAGGCAATTCAACCCAATGACACAAATTTGTCATACTTAAACGGTATTATCAATTTCATGAACCAAAGCACCTTTCTGGCCGCCATTGATCTGGGCTCTAACAGCTTCCGACTTGAAATTGGTCGCAATGACCACGGACAAATTCAGCGCATTGACTATCTCAAAGAGACCGTTCGCCTAGGCAATGGTTTTGATGACGAGCGCAATCTGTCGATTGACACAATGGCGCGCGGCTGGGAGTGCTTGGCGCGTTTTTCGGAGCGGCTGGCTGGCTTTAAGGCGCACCAGGTGCGTGCGGTTGCGACTCAGACTCTGCGTGAAGCACGCAATCGTGACGAATTTTTGCAGCGTGGCAGCGTCATCTTGGGGTTTCCAATTGAAGTCATTGCGGGCACCGAAGAGGCGCGACTGATTTATCAAGGTGTTGCACATCTGCTGCCTCATAGCGATGAGCGACGTCTGGTGATTGATATTGGTGGGCGCTCCACCGAGTTGGTGCTCGGGCAAGAGCTTCAAACCATCGAGACCGCCTCCTACCGGGTTGGTAGCGTGGCCTGGTCGATGAAATATTTCCCCAAGGGTGACTTCACCGAGCATGCCATTTACAGCGCAGAAATTGCCGCCCAGGCAGTGCTTGATGAAGCGCTCAGTCGTTATCCGCGCAGCCAGTGGGATTGCGCTTATGGCGCGTCGGGCACCGTCGGCGCTGTGGCTGATATTTTGACAATGGCAGGTTGGCCGCAAGGGCAAATCAGTGCAGAGGGTTTGAATTGGCTTGTCAAATGCATGCTGCGTGCCGGCAACGCCAACAATCTGCGCCTTGAAGGGCTTAAAGAAGATCGCCGCGCCGTCCTTGGTGGCGGTGTTTGTGTGCTGCGCGGCCTCATGGATTTGTTGCACATTGAAACCCTGCAAGTGGCGCAAGGAGCGTTGCGCCACGGCGTTTTGTTTGAAATGCTAGAGCGTGGAGAGCATAAATCAGATGCCCGCGACACCTCGGTGGCGCGTTTGGCGCAAAAATTTGGCGTTGACAGTGCACAAGCCAATCGGGTGCGTACCGTTTCAACCCTTTTGTTTGAAAAAATCATTGCCCCAACAGAACCGCCTGCTTCCCAACTGATTCGCAAACTCGGCTGGGCGGCAGAGCTGCATGAAGTTGGCATGGCCATTTCGCACAGCGATTACCACAAGCACAGCGCTTACATTTTGCAAAATGCCGATCTACTGGGCTTTAGCATGCAAGAGTTGTTTCGCCTGGGCGCGCTGGTTCTAGGGCATCGCGGCAAATTAAAAAAACTCGAAACAGAATTTGGTGAACCCGATTTTGCCAAGTTGCTGCTGGCTTTTCGGCTTGCCATTATTTTGTGCCATGCGCGTAAAGAGCCCGAAACTGACAAACTCCAATTGACTTGCAACAACAACAAGCACAGCTTCAAGCTGGTGGTCAATGCCGATTGGAGTCTGCGCTACCCACAGTCAGCACACCTGCTGAGGCAGGAAAATCTGGCATGGCAAAAAGCCGCGTGGTCGTTTGAGTTTGTTGGCGGCTAAGGGCGTTACATATTAAATTCAGACATCCTGATCCGCGCTAGGAGAGTCTTGGTTTTTTCCGGAATTGCAACGGCACAAAATATAAAAGTGATTTCGAAGTTGGGGTAAAGTTTGCGGCCTAAATTCCCCCAGAAGGCCATCATGCACAAACAACGATTCATTCCCGGCTTCCCTGAAGGCGCACAAAGAATCGGTGAGTACGTCAGCATCGTTGAGAAAGACGGCTGGGTGACTTATTTTGTTGGCGGTGACGACTACTTCAAGCACACCAAGGAAGATCTACGCAGCAGGCGATTTATTCTTACCAGCTTGATGGAAAACAATCATCTCAAAGCGGCCGATCTGAGCGTCGTACCCCTGCAGATACCGCACCGTACCCTGATGAATTGGAAGGCACAATTTCGCAAAGACGGCCCAGCCTCCTTCTTTGGCGTGCATGATCAACCCAAGACAGTGATCATGACCCCTGAGAAGTGCTTGCAATGCGCCACCTTGCTAGCCCAAGGCATGCGTGTCTCGGTCGTTGCGCGCCAGGCAGAAATAGACGAGTCGACGCTGCGCAAAGCCATCAAGCGAGGAATCATTGCCAAACACACAATAGAGCGCACAGACAATATGCAGAACATTAGCGTTGATCCACCCAGTGGCAGCACAAAAAGCGAGCGCAGCCGCATCGACGCACAAGCGGGCAGCGGCATCGGCGTGGCCTGCACCCGAGCCGATGAACGCATTGATGCTGCATTGGGTCTGGCCACCTGTGCCAACACCCGCTTCGAGCACGTCAGCGATGTTCCCATGACGGGTCTGCTCACAGGTTTACCAGCGCTGTGCGCCAACGGCCTGCTCAGTGGCGTGGGCAAACACTTAAGCCTGCCCAAAGGTTTCTACAGTGCCTTGCACATTTTGCTGCTGCTGGGCTTCATGGCACTGGGGCGCATCCGTCGCCCCGAGGCACTGAGATCAATACCGCCGGGTGAATTTGGCAAAGTCATCGGTCTTGACCGGGTACCCGAAGTGCGCACCGTGCGTCAAAAGATCGGTTTGCTGGCCACCACGGGCAGCCCACAAGCCTGGGGTCAGGAACTCAGTCAAAGCTGGATGCAAGCTGATCCCACTGAGGCGGGCTACCTGTATGTTGACGGCCATGTACGCGTGTATGACGGCAAACTGGCCAATCTGCCCAAACGCTTTGTCTCACGCCAGCGACTGTGCCTGCACGGCACCACCGACTACTGGGTCAACGATGCGATTGGCAGACCCTTCTTTGTCGTCTCCAAAGCCATCACTGATGGCATGGGAGATGCACTGATCAAAGACATCGTGCCCGAGCTGCTCAAAAGTGTGCCCCAGCAGCCCACGCAACAAGAGCTCGATGCCAACCCCAGGCTGCACCGCTTTGTCATCGTGTTTGACCGTGAATGCTCAAACTACAAATTGCTGGCCCAACTCTGGGAGATGCGCATTGGTGCCATCACCTATCGCAAAAATGTCAAGGACAAATGGCCCGTCGAAGAATTCAAGCAAGAGACGGTGGCTGTCATTGGAGGCGACAGCACCACCATGATGCTGGCCCTGCGCGAGACCACGCTCAGCGCACAAGGCCACAGCATCGCCGTCACCGAGGTACGCCGTTTGACCGATACCGGACATCAAACGGCCATCATCACCACGGCCAGAAGATTGGGCACCACCACCATAGCAAGCCGCATGTTTGCCCGCTGGTGCCAGGAAAACTTCTTCTCCTACATGATGCAACACTATGATATTGATGGACTTATTGAGTACGGCTCGCAGGAGCTTCCTGGCACAACTTTGGTCATCAATCCCGAACACCGTGAACTTGAGCGCGACATCAAGCGGGTCAAGTTGACCTTGAAACAGTACCAGGCGAGATTGGCCACCTACACGCACACAGCAAACCCGGGGCAGGAGACGCAAACGCCGCTTCAAGTGCAGAAAAAGGCCGAATGTCTGGAGTCGATACAGGC
>CAIYYA010000143.1 GCA_903930255.1 uncultured beta proteobacterium | reverse complement strand
CACTGCTTGACCAGCGCATAAATCGCCGGAATCACCGCCAGTGTCAGCACGGTAGAAGAAATCATGCCGCCCACCATCGGCGCGGCGATGCGGCTCATCACTTCCGAACCCGTGCCAGTGCCCCAAAGAATCGGCAACAAACCGGCCATGATCGCCACCACGGTCATCATCTTGGGGCGCACGCGCTCTACTGCGCCTTCCATCACGGCTTCATACAGGTCAGCCACACCGGGCGCACGGCCTTCTGCGCGGCATTTGATCTTGATAGCTTCCCAAGCATGATCCAGGTAAATCAGCATGATCACCCCGGTTTCTGCTGCCACGCCCGCCAGCGCGATGAAGCCCACGGCCACCGCCACTGACAGGTTGTAATTCAATATCCACATCAGCCAGACCCCGCCCACCAGCGCAAACGGCACCGACAGCATGACGATCAGCGTTTCAGTAATGCGCCGAAAGTTCAGGTACAGCAGTAAAAAGATGATGAGCAGCGTGACCGGAATGACGACTTTCATCTTCTCAATGGCGCGCTCCATGTTCTCGAACTGGCCGCTCCAGGTGGCGTAGTAGCCGCTGGGGAATTTGACTTGAGCCGCCACGGCTTTTTTGGCGTCTGCCACATAGCTGCCAATGTCACGCTCGCGGATATCGACGTAAATGTAGGCTGACAGCAGCGCGTTTTCGGTGCGGATACCGGGTGCGCCCTGAGCCACCACCACCCGGGCCAACTGGCCCAGTGGGATCATGGCGCCATCCATGTTGGGCACCAGGACTTCACGGGCAATCTGCTGCGGGTCACTGCGCAATTCACGCGGGTAGCGCACGCTCACGCCATAGCGCTCACGGCCCTCCACCGTGGTGGTGACCATTTCGCCACCTAAGGCCACGCCCACCACGTCCAACAAGTCGCCCACCGCCAGACCGTAGCGGGCCAGTTGAGTACGGTCGGGCTCGATGTTGAGGTAAAAACCACCGGTGATGCGCTCGGCAAAAGCGCTGCTGGTGCCGGGCACGGTTTTGACCACGGTTTCAATCTGACGGGCCAGCTTTTCCATCTCTACCAGGTCTTTGCCGAAGACCTTGATGCCAATGGGGGTGCGGATGCCGGTGGAGAGCATATCGATGCGCGCCTTGATGGGCATGGTCCAGCTATTGGCCACGCCGGGGAACTGCAGCGCTTTGTCCATCTCGGCAATCAGAGTGTCCATCGTCAAGCCAGCACGCCACTCGGATTCGGGCTTGAGGTTGATCACCGTCTCAAACATCTCGGTGGGGGCTGGGTCAGTGGCGGTGTTGGCACGACCGGCTTTGCCAAAAACCGAGGCCACTTCAGGAAAGCTTTTGATGATCTTGTCCTGCGTTTGTAGTAGCTCAGCGGCTTTGGTGATGGACATGCCGGGCAGCGAGGCGGGCATGTAGAGCAAGCTGCCCTCATTGAGCGTGGGCATGAACTCTGAGCCGAGTTGTGAGGCCGGATAGTAAGTGGCGCCCAGCAACCCTAGCGCCACCAGAATAGTCACTTTTTTATAGCGCATCACGCTTGCTATCAAAGGGTGGTAAGCCCAAATGAGCACCCGATTCACCGGGTTTTTTGCCTCCGGCAAAACCTTGCCACGGATAAACAACAGCATCAGCACCGGCACCAACGTGACTGACAGCAAAGCCGCGCCCGCCATGGCGAAAGTCTTGGTGTAGGCAAGCGGCGAGAACAATCTGCCCTCTTGGCCTTCGAGCGCAAAGACTGGCAGGAACGACACGGTGATGATGAGCAACGAGAAAAACAAGGCTGGGCCGACTTCTTTGCAGGCGGCGAGAATTGCTTTGGCACGGTCAGCGAACACTGAACCGTTCGGGCTGAGCTTGTCGAAGCCTGTAGAGTGGTCTAAATGCCCTTCGACAGGCTCAGGGCGAACGGAAAGCCGCTCCAGATGTTTATGGGCGTTTTCGATCATCACGATGGCTGCATCGATCATGGCGCCAATGGCAATGGCGATACCGCCCAGGCTCATCAGGTTGGAACTCATACCAAGCAAGCGCATGGCAATAAACGCCATCAAAACACCCACTGGCAACATCAAAATGGCCACCAGCGCACTGCGCACATGCATCAAAAACACCACACAAACGGCCGCTACGATCAGCGACTCTTCGAGCAGCGTGCGCTTCAGGGTGTCAATGGCGCGGTTGATCAACTCCGAGCGGTCGTACACGGTTTGCACCGTCACACCCTCGGGCAAACCGGGGCCAATTTCGGCAATCTTTTCCTTGATGTTGGCAATCACCTCAAGCGCGTTTTGACCATAGCGTGCCATGGCAATGCCTGACACCACTTCACCTTCGCCATTCAATTCCGTCAAACCACGGCGCTCGTCAGGCACCAGTTCGACTCGGCCAATGTCGCGAATCAGCACCGGCGTGCCTTTGTCAGCCTTGACCACCAACATTTCAATATCGCTGATACCCCGCAAATAGCCCTTGCCACGCACCATGTACTCGGTCTCGGCCATCTCGACCGCTCGGCCACCCACGTCGCGATTGGAATCCCGAATGACTTGGGCGACCTTCATCAGTCCAATACCATAAGCGCGCAGCTTGACCGGATCAACCGTCACCTGATAAGTCTGCACAAAGCCGCCCACCGAGGCCACCTCAGCCACGCCATGCGCCTTGGTCAACTGGTAGCGCACATACCAGTCCTGAATGCTGCGCAACTCGGCCAGGGTTTTGTCTTTGGCCAGCAACGCATATTGATACACCCAGCCAACCCCGGTGGCATCCGGCCCAATCTGTGGCGTGATGCCTTTTGGCATGCGCCCCGAGGCAAAGTTCAGGTACTCCAGCACCCGTGAGCGCGCCCAATAAATGTCGGTGCCATCTTCAAAGATGATGTAAACAAAGGACGCGCCAAAAAACGAGAAACCGCGCACCACCTTCGATTTGGGCACCGACAGCATGGCGCTGGTCAGCGGATACGTCACCTGGTCTTCAACCACCTGCGGCGCTTGGCCAGGCACTTCGGTATAGACAATCACCTGCACGTCAGACAAATCCGGTAGCGCGTCAATGGGTGTGCGCAGCACCGCAAAAATGCCGGCCAGCACAATAAATAGGGTGGCCAGCAGGATAAGAAACCGATTGCGCCCGGACCAGTCGATGATGTTGGAGAGCATGGCTAGGGCTTGACGCTGGTGATGACCCATTCACCGGGTTGACGTTCAACAAACTCAAAGCTCAACTTGGCACCTGGCTTGAGAGCTTTGAACAACGCTTCATTGGCAGGCTTGAACTCCATCGTCATGGCTGGCCATTTCAGGCTGGCGACTGGGCTGTGGCGCATACTGACTGTGCCTGCCTTGCTATCAATTTCTTCAACCACGCCATCGGCTTGATGGCTCACAGCCTTCACCGCTGGCGCACTGGCTGTGGCAGCCGCCGGGCTGGCAAAACCTCCAATAGCCGCCTTCAGGTTGCTTTCGGCATCGATCAGGAAATTGGCCGCCACCACCACCTGCTCACCCTCTTTCACACCATCAAGCACGGCCACATGGCTGTCACTGCGCGCACCCAGCTTCACTTCGCGCGGCTCAAAGCGGCCTTCCTTCAACTGAACCAGCACCACCTGGCGTGTGCCACTGTCGATCACGGCCGACGCAGGCACACTCACGACCTGGCCTTTGCCCGACACCTGCAGCTCCATCTGGGCAAACATGCCGGGCTTGAGCAAGCCGCCCGGGTTAGCCAGTTCGACCCGCACCGGCACCGTGCGCGTTTCAGCCTTCAGCGTGGGATAGACATAGGTGACCCGACCATCGAACAGTTTGTCAGGGTAGGCATTGATGCTCACCCGCGCACGGGCACCGGTTTTGACCAGCCCCAGGTCTTGTTCAAACACATCGGCCACGACCCACACGGCCGACAGATCAGTCACCTGGTACAAGGCCTCACCGGGCATGAAACGCATACCCTGCACGGCTTTTTTCTCTGTCACGATGCCTGACACCGGCGAGCGAAACGTCAGCGTGCGCCTAGTTTCGTTGGAGGCCATCAGCGCTTTGATCTGTTCTTCGGAAATATCCCAGTTTTTCAGCCGCTGCAAGCTCGATTCGACCAGCCGCCCCATGCCAAGTTGCGCCGGGCTGTCAGCCCCTTTGAGCGAAGCTGCACCCTGCACGGCAATGGCGTATTCACGCTGAGCCGATACCAGCTCGGGGCTATAGACCTCAAACAGCGGCTGGCCTTTGGCCACATATTGCCCGGTAACGTTCACGTGCAGGCGCTCCACATACCCTTCAAATTTGGGTGAAACCATGGCCATGCGTCGCTCGTCTGGCTCAACCCGGCCCGCAGCCCTGACGGTTCTGTCCAGGCTGCGCAGTTGCGCTGCTTCGGTGCGCACCCCGAGTTTTTGCACTTTTTGTGTGCTGATGTTGACTTGACCCGGACCGGAAGCGTCGTCTTGTGCCGATTCACCTTCATACACCGCGATGTAGTCCATGCCCATCGGGTCTTTTTTGGGCGTTGGGGAGGTGTCAGTCAAACCCATCGGGTTGCGGTAATAGAGCAGCTTGGGCTGTTTTTTGCCTGCGTCGCTGGCATTCCCCGCCGTTGCAAGGGCAGCCGGGTCCGGCGTGCTGTGGCCCGATTTCCCGACACCATAGCCGAGACCAGCACCTATCAGCAATGCCAGCACAGTCCAAACGGCAGATGTTTTCATCATTCTTCTCCCAAAAGTCGCTCAATCTCAGCCAGGCGCGTCTGCGCGTCCACCTGCGCTTTGAGCTGCCCCAGCCGTGCCTGGCGAATCTGGCGCTGTGCATCGAGCAGGCTGGCAAAGTCGGCCTTGCCGTTTTCATAGCCGGCCAAGGCCGCTCGCCAGGTCAGCTCAGCTTGCGGCAGCAGGCTGTATGTCATCAAATGCGCAGTTTGGCGCGCTGCCTCCAACGCGATGAGCTTGTCTGACAAATCGGCCAAGGCCTGATTCAGTGCGGCTTCTTGGCGCGCTTGCGCTGCGGCCAGCATGGCTTGCGATTCGCGCTCCTGGTCACGCAGCACATCACCCTGAATGGGCACATTCAGCTCCAGCATGAGCCCCCATTCGTTCACAACGCCCTGGCGCTGCATGGCGTTGATGCCCACGGTGAAATCGGGGTAACGGTTCTTCAGGCTCAGGTCGCGGTTTTTTTGCGCCGAATGCAGGCGGGCCGATTCAACGGCAAGCTGTGGGTTGCCTTGGCGCAGGCGCTCAGCCAGCTCAGTAAATTTCAGCCGGGCAGGCTCAGGCAGCGCGGGCAATTGTTCAGGCTCCGCCAGGGGCGTGTCAAAAGGTCGCGCCAACAGGGCATTCAGACGGCTCTGGGTTTGCCGCCACTCACCCGCCAACGCAGCCAGCTCAACGCGCATGCCGGTGTGCTCAACATGGATGCGGGTGATGTCTTGTTGCGCGGCCAGCCCCCCTGCGTAACGCACTTGCAACACTTTTTCAAGTTGCAGCATCAGGTCGAGGTTTTCACCGACCAGGCGCTCGGTTGCCTTGATCAGATAGCGCTGGGCAAACAGTGTCTTGATGTTCAGCACCAGGTCTGACCAGGTTTGCTGGATGCGCCCCTGCGCAGCCTGGGCATCCTGGGCGGCTATGTCACGCCGCAAATCGCGCTTGCCAGCCCATGGCAAATCTTGCGTGAATGAATAGAACGTGCTTCCCGTGTCGGAGGGAAACAGGGCCGGACTTTGTTGCCCGGAGCGGGTAATGTCTTGCAGCTCCATCCTGAACCTGGGGTTGCCCAAAGCACCTGCCGGCAAAACCCGCGCATCAGCCGCCGTTGCCTCGTGCCGCATGGCAGCAAAATCCGGGTTGTGCTCTTTGGCCAGCAGCAGCAGGCTCTGCACATTGACGCCCGGCAAGAGGTCGCTAGCCAGCACATGACCTGCTTGGCTGATGAGCAACAGCACAAACAGCAGGTTACGCCGAAAAAAAGTTGGCATGCAGGACATCTGCCGTGCTGCTTTTATTTGACCCATTCAAGGCGCGTCACGGTCATGCCATCATCATCCGGATCCGTGGCAAAGCGGATTTTTTGCCCGGTCTGGAGCTTGTCCAACCATGCAGCATCTTTCACTTTATAGGCCATTGTCATGGGCGGCATACCATTAGCCAACGCGCCATGTGCCAGCGTCACCGTGCCCTTGGATTTGTCAATTTTCTTCACCAAAGCATCGCCCATGATGGCGTAAGAAGCTCTGGTGGCGGGTTTTGCTGCAGGGCTGGCATGCATGCTATGGTCAGTTTGTGCCTGGGCAGAAAATGCAAAGGCGAGCGTGAGAAATCCAGCGACAAAATTTATTTTCATGACATTTCCTTAAACTTTAAAACAAGCGCTGCTTAGAGCTGCAATGTGCTGAGTTTGCAAAAACCTGCCCAACAAAAAGCTGACCACCGGATTACATTCCTGTTATCTTTCCCGGTGAACGTGTGTATCAGCGGAAAATAACCTGCATGAAAATCTTGATTGTTGAAGACGAAACAAAAACTGCCGACTATCTGCGCCAAGGCCTGACTGAGGCTGGATTCGCTGTAGATCTGGCACGCAATGGCATCGACGGTTTGCACTTTGCCCTGAGCGAAAGCTACGACCTGGCGATACTCGATGTCATGCTGCCGGGGCAGGATGGTTGGTCCGTGTTGGCTGGAATCCGGCGTTCTGGGAAAGACATGCCGGTGATGTTTTTAACCGCCCGTGATGCAGTGGATGATCGTGTCAAAGGCCTTGAGCTGGGTGCCGATGATTACCTGGTCAAGCCATTTGCTTTTGCAGAATTGTTGGCTCGGGTGCGCACCTTGTTGCGCCGGGGTAGCAAATCGAGCACCCCCGAATTTTTGCGTTTGGCCGATCTTGAACTGGATTTGCTGCGCAGGCGTGTTTTCCGTGCAGGTAAACGCATTGACCTGACGGCCAAAGAATTTGCACTGCTCGAGCTGCTGTTGCGTCGCCAGGGTGAGGTGCTGCCGCGCTCGCTGATCGCTTCACAGGTTTGGGACATGAACTTTGACAGCGATACCAATGTGATCGAAGTGGCCATGCGCCGCTTGCGCGCCAAGGTTGACGACGACTTTCAGCCCAAACTGATTCAAACGGTACGCGGTATGGGCTATGTTTTGGAGAACCAGTCTTGCATCGATTGAGTCAGTTTTCTTTGACCCGACGACTCACGCTGCTGTTTGTCGCGGTGGCTACTTCGGTGCTTTTGGGCTTGGGTTTTGTGATTGCCAATTCGGTTGAAGCACATTTTGTAGAGCTTGACATGGAGGTGCTGGTTGGCAAGATGGCGTTGATTCGGCAAGGTTTTCAAGGAGTCAAGACACCAGCGGCACTGATGCCATTCACCCACCAATTGGCACGCTCGTTGGTTGGGCATCATGGACTGGAGGTTCTGTTGATGCAAACCGATGGTGTGTTGATTTTTGCCACCCAAAATGCCAACTTTAACCACGAGTTGATATTTTCTGAAGCGGCACAGGCGCAGGCAAAACCCGTGCTTTGGACTTTGCAGGGGCAAACTTACCGCGGTATGGCAGCGCTTTTACCCACCGCTGCACTGGACAGTCTGAGCCAGCCGATATATGTCGTGGCAGCCGTGGCAACCAACATCGCGCATCATCAAACCTACATGCAGTCATTTTTGCAAACACTCTGGCTGTATGTTGTCTGCGCTGCTGCACTGACGGGCGTCTTGGGCTGGTTGGCTGTGCAAAGTGGGCTGACACCACTGCGTGCCATGCGGGCGCAAGCGCAAGTGGTGACCGCCCAGCAACTCAACCGTCGTCTGCCCATTCAGAGCATGCCTGCTGAACTGGCGGAGCTGGCTCTGTCTCTTAACGACATGCTGGCTCGCCTCGAAATTGCCTTTGGACGCTTGACAGATTTTTCTTCTGACATTGCCCATGAGTTGCGCACACCCGTGAGTAACCTGATGACACAAAGCCAGGTGGCCTTGTCACGTGCGCGCAGTGCCGATGACTACAAACGCGTGCTTGAATCCAATGCCGAAGAATACGAACACCTGGCTCGCATGATCTCAGACATGCTGCTGTTGGCCAAAGCAGAAAACGGGCTGGTGTTGCCCAACCGTGAAAGCGTCAATCTGGCACAAGAAGTGCAGGTTTTGTTTGACTACTACGAGGCGCTGGCTGACGAGAAGGGCTTGTCGCTCAAACTCGAAGGCAGCGCCGTGGTGCAAGCCGACCGTGCCATGTTGCGGCGCGCGCTGGGTAATTTGCTGTCAAATGCCGTGCGCCACGCCACATCCCAAACCTGTATTCTGGTCACGCTGTCGCAGACAGTTGAAACGTGCAGCATAGCGGTCAGAAATGTTGGCGAGACGATTGCGCAAGAGTTTTTGGATCGGGTTTTTGACCGGTTTTTTCGTGCCGATCCCTCGCGTCAGCGCAGTATCGAAGGCGTTGGACTCGGGCTTGCCATTACCAAATCAATTGTCACTATGCATGGTGGAAGCATTGATGTCCAATCAGAGGATGGTCTGACGGTCTTTAACATTCAGCTGCCAATTTCAAAAGATTGATCCCTTGTATGCATCGTGCTGACGTTCTCATCATCGGAGCCGGTATGGCGGGCGCCTCAGCCGCCTATTTTTTGGCGCGCAGTCAGCGCGTGATCGTGCTCGAGCGCGAGTCGCAACCTGGCTACCACGCTACTGGTCGATCTGCCGCCATGTACAGCGAAACCTACGGCAACGCCACAGTGCGCGCCATTAGCACAGCGTCGAAAGCGTTTTATTTCAACCCTCCGGCCGGTTTTTCTGACTATCCTTTGGTGTCAAAGAGGGGTGCGTTGATCGTGGGTCGTGCCTGCGATCATGACGCATTGCTGACCACCTGGAAAGTCATGCAGGCGCTGGTGCCCAATGTGCAGTGGTGGCAACAGGCCGAAATTTTGCAGTGTGTGCCCCAACTCAAACCTGAAATGGCCGTGTTTGGAGTTTTTGAACCTGATGCCATGGACATGGATGTAAATGCTATCCATCAAGGTTTTTTGCGCGGCGCTAATGCTGCAGGTGCCAAGCTGGTGTGTGACGCCAGTGTTAGCCGAATTCAGCGCGAATCAAATGGCTGGCGTGTCGCGACACCTTCCGGGGAATATTTTGCACCGGTACTGGTGAATGCAGCGGGGGCCTGGTGCGATGAGTTGGCACGGCTGGCCGGCGTTACTCCGATTGGACTCATACCCAAACGGCGCACAGCATTTACCGTTGAAGCACCTGTGGGGTGTGACATCAGCGCCTGGCCGTTGGTGATCGATGTGAATGAGAGTTTTTACTTCAAACCGGATGCTGGCTTGCTGTTGATGTCTCCTGCAAACGAGGATCCCATGCAAGCGCAAGACGTGCAGCCAGAGGATATCGATGTGGCGATTGCTGTTGACCGGATTGAGTCGGCCACGACCCTGCTTGTTCGTCAGGTTAAACGCAAATGGGCCGGTTTGCGTTCATTTGTTGCTGACAAAAGCCCCGTAGTTGGTTTTGCTGCTGATGCGCCTGGCTTTTTCTGGCTGGCCGGGCAGGGTGGCTACGGCATCCAGACTGCGCCAGCCATGGGGGAACTGACAGCTGCGCTGGTGCAAGGCTTGCCAGTGCCCAGTGCCATGGCAGTATTGGGTGTGACGGCTCAAGATGTCGCCGCAACCCGGTGTAGTTTGAACGCTTAAGAAATCAATTTTTTCTGCATCACCATTGGTGCAAAGCCGTGGTTAAGCGGTCCGCTGCCCTGACCGGTTTTGACCGATGCGCCGGCTTGCAAGGCCTGGCGTACAAACTGACGTGCTTGCTGCACGGCCTCGGGGAGCGACAAACCCAGCGCCAGATGCGCCGCAATAGCGCTCGATAGGGTGCAACCCGTGCCGTGGGTGTTGGCACTGGCTATGCGTGGGGCTTCCATCCAGAGGGGCTCAGCTCCTTCGATCAACAGCAAGTCGAGCACCAGCGCGCCAGCCAGATGTCCGCCCTTGATGAGCACCGCATGGGCACCCTTGGCAAGTAGGGTTTGTGCGGCTTGCGCCATGTCGTGCGGGCTTGTCAGGGGCTGACCCACCAGCAGTGCGGCCTCGTCCAGATTCGGTGTGATGAGCGCAGCTCGGGGAAACAGCTCGGAGACGAGCACGTTGATCGCTTCGTCGGTGATCAATTTAGCGCCACTGGTGGCCACCATCACCGGGTCAAATACCACATTGCAGAGTTGGTGGCGTTCTATCGCTTGCGCCACTGTGCGTACTATTTCGGCCGAGTGCAGCATGCCGATTTTGACTGCGTCAGTGCCAATGTCTTCCAATACGGCGTCGATCTGGTCGCGCAGCATCTCGGGCGGTACCGCGTGAATGGCGCGCACGCCACAGGTGTTTTGCGCCGTCAGAGCCGTGATGGCGGTCATGCCAAAGCAGCCTAGAGCGGAAAATGTCTTCAAATCGGCCTGAATGCCTGCACCGCCACCGCTGTCGGAGCCGGCGATGGACAAAACTCGGGGGTAGTGGTGAATGCGCTGAATGTTCATGCTGCAGAAAACTGATCAAAAATGGATAAAAAAGATTGTGCCTTCGCGCAGGGGTCGTCCGCAGAACACAGCGCGCTGACAACCGCCAGGCCGTCAGCCCCTGCTGCCAGCACGTCATGTGCATTACCCAAATGAATACCACCAATGGCGACCAATGGCAATTGCGTCATGTTACGTACGTGACGCAAACCGTCCAAGCCCCAGGGTTCAGCGGTGTCTGTCTTGGTTGGGGTCGCAAAAATGGGGCTGACACCGAGGTAGTCCACCGGTTGAGTAGCTGCGCGCTGCACATCGGCGATGCTCTCGACCGACAAACCAATGAACACTTCGGGCGGCAGCATGTTCCTGGCCAGTTCGACAGGCATGTCCGACTGCCCCAGATGCACGCCCTGTGCACCACATGCCAGCGCAACGTCAATCCGGTCGTTAATGACGAGAGGCACCCCAAAGGGTTCTAGCAGAGCTTTGATAGCCATTGCCATGGCCACAAAATCACGCGTTGCGCTGTTTTTTTCGCGCAGTTGCACACAGCGGGTACCACCCTGCACGGCAGCCAGCACCACATCGGTCAAACTGCGCCCGCGCAAACACGCTGCGTCAGTGACGAGATACAGGCGCAAGTCTCTGGCGTGCAT
>CAIYYA010000142.1 GCA_903930255.1 uncultured beta proteobacterium | reverse complement strand
CTCGTGTAAAATTGGGTTTGTGCCGATTTAGCTCAGTTGGTAGAGCAACCGCCTTGTAAGCGGTAGGTCATCAGTTCGAATCCGATAATCGGCACCATTTAATTTTACTTAGCAATAAGGTATGCCCGAGTGGTGAAATAGGTAGACACATCGGACTTAAAATCCGCCGCTTCGTGAATAACGGGCGTACCGGTTCGATTCCGGTCTCGGGCACCAATACTCAATAAAATCAAGGACTTACGAACATTTTCGGAGTCCTTTTTTTGTGCCAATAATTCAACCTTGTAGTATTTTTGCTACATTTTTGCGACATTTTGCTGCACACAATGATGCAACTTGGCTATACCTTTGAGCAAGTGAGCGCGGTGCTCTTTGCTTAATTTAGTCAAGGAGTATCGATGGCAACAATCACCAAACGTGGAGATCACCAATTTCAGGCTGTAGTCAGGCGGCGCGGGCATCCAGCTCAAACTAAAACTTTTGAGACCAAGCGAGATGCACAAGCTTGGTCCGCAGAGGTTGAGTCAAAAATCCGAAGGGGCGTTTTTGATGATCTGCGAGAAATTGAGCGGATGACTCTTGGTGAGGCGCTAGAAAAATATAAGTGCTTGGTGACTCCCAAGAAAAAAGGCGCGGAGCAAGAACGTTACCGAATTGAAAAATGGAAACGACACGAATTGGCTTTTAGGCCACTTGCAACTTTACGGACGGTAGACTTTGTTGAATATGTGGCACAGCGTCAGGATGATGAGGTGTCTGGGTCAACAATACGTCTTGAATTGGCCATTATTCGAAATTTGCATAACGTGGCCAAGGTTAAGTGGTCATTGCCTTTAGGGTCGAACTGGATTGCTCGGGGCGTGTTGCCGAAGCCGGGAAAGGCAAGAGCTCGGCGGCTTGTTGGGGACGAAGAAGAGCGATTGCTAGTTGCGGCTGAGGATGGATACAACGGACGAGCTTTGAAGCTGGCTATTCAGCTCGCTATTCATACAGGCATGCGAGCTGGAGAGCTACGAACAATGACATGGCAGAACATTAACTTGATGGCACACTACATCACCTTAAACTCTGGCACTACAAAAAATGATGAGGGGAGGGTTGTGCCACTTTTTAAGGTGGCAGCAAATCTGCTCCGGGCACATCCTCACCCAATTTCCGGGGGAGTTGTGTTGGACATTTCCGAAAATAGTTTAAGCCATTTATTTCGAGGAGCGTGTGATCGAGCTGGTATTGTTGATTTGCATTTCCACGATTTGCGCCATGAGGCAGCAAGTCGGTTTGCACGGCACATGCCAGCCCAAACGCTTGCAAAAATTATGGGATGGAAGTCAATACAAATGGCAATGCGGTATTTCAACTTGCGCCCTGAAGAGGCGGTAGAAATTCTGCACGAAATCGAGGACAAAATTCTTAAAGTCGCTTAGCTCGAGAACAATTCGAGCGTTGAGGTGGCCGAAGGCCTGATGGCCTACCCTGTGGGCCGCTGGATTGACCAGGGTCGGGAACGGATGGTGATGACAATCGGCTCAATTCTGGTGGGTATTTTCTTGGCACTGCTGGTTGACGACCTGAACGCGCGTATCACTGCATTGGAGGAAAAAGGAAATGGCAAATTTTGAAAAACGTATTGAGGCACTGGAGCAGGCCAACCCCACCGACAACATGGGGCCGCGTTTTATTCACTTTGTCGGCATGGGGCAAGGCGACAGAAAGATTCAACGCATCACGCAAGGCAACCAAGAATGGCAGCGCCAGCCCGGCGAATCAGAACAGGACTTGAAAGACCGAGCGTAAGGCCAGTGCCAGCCAAACCCCAAGGGGATAAGGGTGTTTCTCTGCTACTGACACTCACCGCCCACCACCGACCCAGCCTAGCCCGCTGGGTTTTTTTATGACTGACGTTTTCGTGACGGTAACGAAACCCTGAACATGGGCATTCGCTGGCGCTGGATTTGGGAAACCGTCCTACATCCACCCTTTCATCGTTCAGCCAATCGGCATAGGGGGCAGTCATTATTGACTGCGCCCCTGCCACACCACCCGGCATGCGGATCCGCACCGGGCGGTTCGTAAAGTTGAGGTCATGAGAGTCGGGGAACACCGAGTCTATCGAAGTGCGCAATGGTGAGCGTGGTTTTAATCAATCGATCACTGTTACGCCACCAGCGCCGGGCATTGCCCGCCACCTGTTTTGCTCTATTCCACGCCCACATTTTGAACACCAAAAATTCAGAAGGATGTTGCTTCCAGTAACACTTGCGACACTTGAATTTGAATTCGAGCTATACCGGGTATGGATTCATTCATTACCCGCAACAACAACGACCTCAAAGCCCTCTTTGCACTGCACCACTTCGTCTGGCTCAGAGCCCATGAGCTGGGCTGGCTGCTGTGGCCTGGCACCACCCGAGATGGCTACACCCAAGCTTGCCGTGCTGCCAAGTCATGGCTTGAGCGCGAATTAGTCCTTGCTCGCGAACTCCCCGATGGTGCCGGCCGCATCTTTGTACTGGCAGCCGCTGGTGTGCGAAAACTCCACGACAACGGCATTACCGCCACCAGTGGAAAAGACGTCGGCACCATCAAGAATGGTCAATGGCACCCACCGATCACCTGGAAGCACGATCTCCTGGCCCATGGTGTCCTGGTGCGTTTGCACGCAGATGGCTGGAATGTAATTACAGAGGCCACCATTCGCCGCCGTCAAAATAACCTGATAAAAATCCCCGATGGCTTAGCCATCAAAGGCGACAAAGTCATGTGGATCGAAGTCGAACAAGCTCACAAATCAAGCTACCGCGACACCAAACCCCTGGCACAAGCGCTCAGCTTTGCAGCCCTCGGTCAAATCAATCCTGTGGCCGGATATCACCCAAACATGGCCGCTGTGGCGTTTGATGTGGATGCCTGCAATGCTCAACTGCACAAGGAAAACCATCAAGGGCGTGTCAAAAAATTGATTCAACGTCATTCAAGAACAGCGGTTGAAATCACCTGGCTAGCCTGTCAAACCAGCCGTCATGGTGTGACAGAAATGACGCAAAGTGTAGAACGCATTGAGTCTGATGCTGCGTTGGAGGTGTTACAAAAACTCAATGCTTGCGGCTGGAGAAAGCCAGATCCAGACAATACCCTATTGGAAAGCAATTACGGCAGCATCATCGTTGAAATTTGGGAAGATGAATATGGCTGGCACTTTGGCATCAGGGGCGACAGCAATCATGAATCGTATGATGACGCAGACAACATCAGTGAAGCCAAAATAGGCGTTGCCAGGGCCATTGCAGCGCGCATCAAACGCACCTGAATCCAAAGTTAGCCTGTCACTCACCCTGTCACACCACCACACGGCTGACTGTGACAGGGTAAAGCTCAACAGCGAGCGAACATGTGAAGCTTTTATGCACCAAGGTGGTGTGCAAATGCCTGTGTCTGCGCACAGGTTTGCAGTACCGCCACGCTATCGCACTTGCAGTGCGAGGGTGCGCGTGGACAAGGGCTGGGTCGCTACGCTCCTTGCCGCCCTTTGGCTTCACGACCTGTCCTGCGGCAGGTCTCCAGCGGCCGTGTCCTACGGCACAGCCTTGGGGGCGCTCCCGCTCGCCTTCGGCGACTACTTCGTAGCGACTGCGTCGGCGGGCAACCGGCATTTCCTAATCGCCTGTCACCAGTACGCTACGCTTAACTGGTGTCGTCGATTTCGCCGCTGACGCGCCGACCGTAAATCCCGGTTGCCCGCCGACTTTCGTCTCTGGGAGCGCGGGCTTTGCCCCCATCGAGCTCACGCCAAAAGGGATTACTTCGTAATCCAGCTTTTTTGTCGTGCCTCGACGGCTCCCCCACCAGGCGGCGGCCTGGAGCGGGCTTCGCCCCACTGCAGGGCTCCAGCCGGGCCTGAAAGCTGGCGCTTTCTGTCTTGCCCGTCTGGCCCCAGCAGCGGCTCCCCAATGCACCTGCGGCTGCTGAGTTGGTGCTTGCTCAGGTGACTGCTGGGATGCTGAATTGTCAGCTTAGTGTCACCTGCAAAAGTTCTCGCTAGGAGATTGCTTGGTGCTTTATCTGGCGCCATAACGGATGTCTGTTTGGCTCCTGCATTGGTGACAAGGCTGGCACCTGAATGGAATATTTCGGGGAAGCTGGGACACGCCGTTTTAAGCATCTCAATGTGAACTTTTGCTGGGCTGGTTTGGTGGTCGGCTTGGTGCCCTAAAGCCGTAGCAGCTTTATTCAAACTCTGCCGACGACTGCGGCACAGTCTGGCGCAGCCGTGGCAACAATCCTGGCATGGTGCTCAAAAACCCAGCCAGACATCCCTACACTCGGCGCATGGTCAATTCTGGCCAAAAACGAACACTGCCGCCCATGCCACGCCGTCCCGATAACCTGGAAACCCTGCACTTGTGCCTGGAACTGCTCAAGCGCATTCCGCGCCAGCGCAAGATTGATTCGCGTGAACTGCAAATCCAGCTCAAAGAAGCCGGCTACGAGCGTGACATGCGCACCATCCAGCGCCAACTCGAATCCCTGTGTCTGCACTTTGATATTGAGCGCGACGACACCTCACGCCCCTATGGCTACCGCTGGAAAGAAGCCGCCCCAGGTTTGTCCTTGCCCGGCTTAACCGAGCAGGAATCCCTTTTGATGACATTGGCCGAGCAACACTTGCACCACCAGTTGCCAGCGTCGTTAATGAAGTCATTGCAAGGCTTTTTTGACCAAGCCCGACGCAATTTGTCACCCATGCATTCCGGTGCGGCTGTGGCACGCGCCCGTGAATGGCTGAGCAAAGTGCGCGTGGTCAGCACCACTTTGCCCATGTTGCCACCCAAGATCAAGCCCGAAGTATTTGAGCAAGTCAGCCAGGCGCTGTACAACAACTGCTGGCTTGAAATCACTTACACCAACGCAGTTCGCAAACGTACCCAGGCCAAGGTCATGCCGCTGGGCCTGGCACAGCAAGGTGTGCGCATGTTCATGCCTTGCCGCTTTGAAGGTTATGACGACACGCGCAACCTGGCACTGCACCGCATCCAAAGCGCCAAATGCTCCAACCTGAGCTTTCAGCGCCCGGTGGACTTTGACCTGCAAGCCTATGACGACAACGGCCGCTTTGCCTTTGGCGTGGGTGGGCAAATTGCCGTTCATTTGTGGATCAATGATGATCTGACCGTTTTGCTAGCTGAATCTCCCTTGGCTACCAACCAGGTCATCACGCCACATTTGGGGCAAAAGGGCGGAAGTGAACTCAAAGCCACTTTGATTGATTCGTCACTGCTAGTTTGGTGGATTCGCAGCCAGGGCCAGGGGGTGGAGGTCTTGGGGCCGGAGCGTTTGATTGACGACCTGACATCGAACCTAAAATAAATCAAAAATGGGAGATTTCTATGAAGATTCGCTTGGGCCGGGAACTCGATGGTCAGCATGGAGACGCACAGCAACAGCAACTCGATGCCATCACCACAGGCCCACTGGGCATGCTCAATTTGCTCGAAACTCAATTGGGGCTGTTGCACACTGAACCCCCACCTTCTGAGCGCATCCTCCAATACCGCGAGCGACTCAAAAAGTTGGATAGACCAGAACGGTTTTTCCACCAGAGTTTCAATGTGGATGAATTGGGAACTGCGGCCACATTATTGGCATGGCGCGATCAATGGCACCTGCATGGCTGGGGTTTGAATGGCACGGAGCTGAAATCGGCGGCCTCAAGACGTTTGCGGGATATGTCAGAACTTGAAGACCTGACTCACATCGCTCTTGAACCCAGTATTGGCGAGCGTCTTCACACAATCCACCTGGCCATGCAAGTGCGCAAACCGCGTATTTCCAGCGTCACCCTTTTGGACGAACTAGCCACCTGGCCCAAAACCTGGCGTGATGTGTTGCAGTCACTGCCCTTGTTCACCGCAAGCCCAGTGCCCGTATTGGATTCTGAAGCCACAGACACAGCACCGATGCTGAAACAGATTCAAAGCGCGTTCAAGATGTTGGAACAAGGCAAGCAACCCCAAAAGCTCAAGTGGCAGGCTGATGAAAGTATTCTCATCGTTCAGTCCGATACCAGGGCACTGGCCGGAAGTTGGCTTGCTGACGAATTGGCGGGACTTTCCAATATCCAAGCGGGCAACACCTTGTTGCTGGCCCCAGATGCGTCAATGCTCGACGATGTTCTGGTAGCGGCATCGCAAGCCCGACAAGGCTTCAACCAAAGCAGCGCGGCTCGTCCTGCACTGCAAGTTGTCCCCTTGGCATTGGGGCAGTTGTGGAACCCAATGAACCTGATTGGGTTGTTGGAGTTTCTGACCCATCCGATCTGCCCTATCCCCAGCATTGCCCGAACCCGACTGGCCAATATGCTGACGCGTTCACCCGGCATGGGGCAAGGGCAAGCGTGGGACAACACCCTGGCAGACATTGAACAGGCTTGCATCAAAGCCGAATACGACTGGGAGCCTGTTCGCGCCCGCATACGATTTTGGCTGGAACATGAACGTTTTGACCCGGCACAGGGCGCTCCTCTGGATGCTGTTATCGCACGCGTTCAAGCCTTGGCTGATTACTTTCATGGCCGCATCAAAGAGGCTGATCCGGCCAAGCGGTTGGCGTTTATCAGTGGTCAATCGCAAGCGCTGACTTGCCTGCGATCCCTTCGTGCTCTGGTTCTTCAGGGCGACAGTCGAATCAACCCACAGCAGTTGCAAACCTTACTGGATCAGGCCACGGCACGAGGCTCCTCCAATCCGCTATGGGTGCCGGAGTTGGGTGCTTGTCGCAGCATCACCAGCCCAGGTGCCGCTACCGAAGCAGCAGACCATGTGATTTGGTGGCAACTGACAGCAGCACCGCTACCCAGCCCCTATCCGTGGTCGCTCAATGAACAATCAAGTTTGCGCGATGCAGGCGTTGATTTGCCATTGATGACTGACTTGCTAAGCCAGCAAGCTGCGCAATGGCAACGCCCGATCACCGCTGCCCGTCAAAAATTGACCCTGATTCTGCCGCGTGCAGGCTCTGAGCTGCACCCCCTTTGGCTCATGCTGGAATCGCTCTTTGACAAGCAACACCCGCCCAAACCGCAAGCGCTAGAAAACCTCTTGGTCAGTCCTGAAACGGCAAAGTCCACCTCTGGCATGGCAGCACAAGCCCACCGGCCACTGCCTGCCCAAAGACGCTTTTGGCAACTCCCAAGCAATATTGCCATCGCCCGGCGAGAAACCGAGTCATTCTCCAGCTTGGAGACTTTCCTGTTCAACCCTTACCAATGGGTGTTGACCTATCCGGCCGTGTTCAAGACCAGCAGCATTCTGGACATCAGTGACGGCTTTTTGCTCTATGGCACCTTGGCCCATCATCTGGTAGAGCACTTTGTGACCGAGCCCTTTGCGCTCACCCAAAGCGATGCTGACTTTTTGCAATGGTTTGAGCCCGCGTTTAACACCTTGATCGCTGATGAAGGCGCCATATTGCTCATGCCCGGTCGAAGCGAAGACCTGGCATCTTTCCGCCGCAAACTGTGCTTTGCCATGCAACAGTTGCGCGCACAGTTCATTGCAGCCAAGGTAATCAAAGTGGAACCCGAGGTCACTTTGACTGGACAATTTGTGGGCGGAATCATCGGTGGGTTTGCAGACTTGCTGCTGACCCGCAGTGACGGTCAGCAAGCCATTGTCGATATGAAGTGGGCTGGCGGCAAAAAGTACCCAGAAAAACTGGCCAACAACCGGCACTTGCAGTTGGCCATTTATGGTGAGCTGCAGCGACAAAAAACAGGCCAGTGGCCACGACTGGCCTACTTTATTCTCAACAGTGCCGAACTGTTGGCCACAGATCAAGACTTCTTTCCCCAGGCGCGACTCATCAAAAAGAAAGCCGAAGTTGCTGATGAAGGCGCTGCCCATTTATGGCAACGTTTCCTCATTTCATGGCAGTGGCGCCGCCAGCAGCTTGATCAGGGCCTGATTGAAGTGGCTTTGGAAGAAAGCGCTGAGCCAAACGCCCCCGAGGATGGCATGGCACTGGACCACCTCAATTCAAACTACAACGACTATCTGGTTTTGGCCGGTTGGGGAGACGACGCATGAGCTTGACATTCATCAGCGCCGGTGCTGGCAGCGGTAAAACCTTTACCCTCACCCAAACTCTTGGCAAACTGCTCAAAGACGGCACTGTCAGACCCGCAGGCGTGTTGGCCACCACCTTCACCAAAAAAGCCGCCACAGAACTGCGTGAACGTGTGCGACAGCACCTGTTGCAACAGGGTGAAATTGGCATGGCCAATGCCATGGGGCAAGCCAGCATTGGCACGGTCAACAGTGTTTGTGGTGCCTTGCTGGAACGCTTTGCATTTGAGGCGGGTTTGCCCACCCGCCAACAAGTCATTGAAGATGGTCAGGCAACCCTGTTGGTGCGCGAAGCCATTTCTGCTGCACAAACCGGGCAGCAGGTGGCTACCCTGTCACATTTGGCGTATGTGCTTGGCATTGAGGACTGGACCCAAGACCTTAAAGCCCTTGTTGCGCAAACCAGGGGGAATAACATTGCGACAGACCAGCTCGCAAGCTTTGCCAAGCTCAATGCCGATGAATTGCTCTCGCATTTTTCTGCACCGCTGCGCACCACGCTCAGCGATGATCTGTACCAAGCCATTGCGCTGGCGTTACCGCAACTCAAAAGCGCAGTGGCGGCAGACCCCAAGCCAAAGATAAACACCGCCAACTTCATCGACAGGCTGGAGAAATTTGCCCGCCAACTCAAAAGTAACCCACCACCGTGGTCTGAGTGGGTTGCCCTGTCCAAAGCGACGCCAGAAAAAGCATTGTTGCCAATAGCCGAGCCAGTTTTGGATATTGCAAGGGCTTGCGACGGTCATCCTCAATTGCATGCCGACATCCGCCAATATTTGACGCTGATGTTCGAGCTGTGCGCTGGGGCGCTGGAGCATTACCGCCTGCGCAAACTCGCGCTGGGTGTGGTGGACTTTACCGACCAAGAGAATTTGTTGTTGCAGTTGCTCGATCACCCCGAAGTGGCGGCAGTGCTTGCGGACGAACTTGACCTGCTGCTGGTGGACGAGTTTCAAGACACCAGCCCGATTCAACTGGCGCTGTTCCTCAAACTGTCCAAGCTGGCCCGCCACACCTACTGGGTGGGTGACATCAAGCAAGCCATTTATGGCTTTCGGGGGAGCGACACCGCCCTGATGCAATCCATTCTTCAAGCCTTGCCCAGCATGGGCGGTGAAAAGCAAGTGCTAAACAGCTCCTGGCGCTCACGCCCGGCTTTGGTGCATTTGGTGAACGCCATCTTTGAGAAAACCTTTGCAGCAGAGTTGGCACGTGCAGAAATTGCCCTCACACACCAACGGCCAGAACTGCTGACCGAGCCTGCCTTGGCGCATTGGACTATTTCTGGCAAAAACGCCGCTGAAAAATCCAGCGCCATCGCCCAAGGTGTTTGCCGCTTGCTGGCCTCAGGCATGCAGATACCTGACAAAGACACCCACCTTGCCCGTGACCTGCAGGCGCGAGACATCGCCATCCTTTGCTACAGCCACACCCGCGTTGCCGAATATGCCGCTAGTCTGCATCAAGCGGGCGTGGCGGTTGCCACCTCAAGACCCGGCTTGTTGGCAACCCCAGAGGCCACTTTGGCGCTGGCTTGTTTGCGCCGCCTCAACGACTCGGCGGACACCGTGGCCACAGCAGAGATCATTTCCATGGCTGATGGCGCTGAGCCAGAGGAGTGGTTAACCGACCGGCTGAACTACCTGGCCCAAGAGGGTGCTAGCAAGACACTTTGGCGTGAAAGTGGTGAGCAAGCTCACCCGCTGGTGGCGCTGATTGCCAACTTGCGCAAAGAGTTGCCGCTGCTGTCGCCGCTGGAGGCTTTGCAGCGCGTGATCACAGCGGGGCAATTGCCACAACTGGTGTTGGCATGGCAGCAAGATGCCACCATGGCACGCAAACGCCTGGCCAATCTGGAAGCTTTGCTGGACATGGCAGCGCAATATGAAGACAACTGCAGCAGCACGCGCCAGGCGGCCACCATCTCAGGGCTGTTGCTGTGGCTGGCAACCCAAGCCGAAGCAAAACAAGATGCCCAAGCCGAGCCGGGTGTGAATGCCGTGCGCTTGCTGACCCACCACGCAGCCAAAGGGCTGGAATGGCCGGTCGTCATATTGGCTGACCTGGACCATGAGTCGCGCAGCCGCCTTTGGGGCATCAGCGCAGTTTCTACCCAAGCGGTGCAAGCATCTGACCCCTTGGCCAATCGCGTCATCCGGTATTGGCCTTGGCCATTTGGCAAACAAGCCACAGGCATCCCGGTGCTTGACCGCATCGAGGCTACAGACACTGCAAAAGCGTTCAATGATGCGGCCACGGCAGAGGCGCAGCGCCTGTTGTACGTGAGCATGACCCGCGCCAGAGAACTGATGGTTTTGACCCATTTGAGTAAAGCCAAGCAGGAGCCCTGGCTTGAGTCCCTCGGAGCCGATTGGCTATGCCCGGCAGAAAATGCGGCTGACAGTGATAGCGCATCACTTGAACTGCCCGGCGGAAAATCTATTCAGACCTTGCATTGGGTTTTGGAGCCTGCACCCGAAACTGCACCAGCACCCAATGCAGACCAGAGCGTCTATTGGTTTGCCGACAAAGCCTTTGCGCCACGCCTGGCGCTTTGCACCAACCCATCGGCGGCCAGCAGCATAGCAGCCCGCGCTGGCAAATGTATTCCCGTGGGTGAGCGCATTAGCTTATCGACCCCTGCCCAATTGGACTGGGGTGTATTGGGCAGCGCCCTGCATGCGTGCCTGGCCACCAGCTTTACCGATGCAAGTCAATCCATCACCGTGGATGAGGTCAGCACCGTTTTAAGTGGCTTTGATGTGTTGCGTCATGTTGAAGCGCAAGCCGTACACCGGCAAATTCAGGCGCTGCATGTGTGCATCCACCAAAACTGGCCGGGCTGCAATCCTTTGGCAGAAGTGCCCGTGAAGGTGACGCTGCCCAATGGGCAAATCATGAATGGCCGGATTGACTTACTGCTGGACACCCCCAAGGGCTGGGTGCTGCTGGATCACAAATCATCGCCATTGGGCGCGGATAAATGGGACGATTTGGCCAGTGCGTATGCCGGGCAACTGGCGGCTTATGCCCAGGCGATTGAGATTAGCAGTGGGCGCAAGGTGCTGGAGCAGTGGTTGTTTTTGCCGGTGGCGGGGGAGTTGGTGGCGGTGGTGGCAGGTTGACAAATTTGTAATCGTTCAATGACAATAAGACTATGATCACCATCAAACGTACCGACGCATTCAACGCGTGGTTGCACGGATTGAAAGACGGCATGACACATCGCCGCCTGTTGGCCCGGTTGCGCAAAGCCTCATTGGGAAATCTGGGCGATGTTCAGTCCGTAGGTGACGGCGTATCCGAGATGCGGGAGCATTTTGGGCCGGGCTGGCGAATGTATTTTGTACAACGCGGTGCCGTGCTGATCGTGATGCTGGGCGGCGGCGATAAATCCACGCAGACCACCGATATTGCCAAAGCCATCAAGTTGGCATCCACCATTGAGGACTAATTCATGAAAAAGAAAATCCGGCTAACCGATATTCCTGATCTTGATTTTGCTGAACATCTGGATACTGATCAGGCTGTGGCGGAGTATCTGACGGTGATTTTGGAGGAAAACGACCCAGCTTTGCTGGCTGCCGCGCTGGGAGATATTGCCCGCGCACGCGGCATGAGCCAAATTGCCAAAGCATCTGGCATTACCCGCGAAGCCCTCTACAAAGCCCTGCGACCCGATGCCCAACCGCGTTTTGATACGGTGAATCGGGTATGTGCTGCGTTGGGAGTGAAACTGGTGGCACAGGCTGTGGCTGTTTGATGGTTTTCGCTGGCGTTATGTGACTGCTTTGACTTGCGGCTGGACAGCTCCCAGAGCTGGGTGCTGATGGATCACAAATCATCGCCTTTGGGTGCGGACAAATGGGACGGCTTGGCCAGTGCGTATGCCGGGCAACTGGCTGCCTATGCCCAGGCGATTGAGATTAGCAGTGGGCGCAAGGTGGTGGAGCAGTGGTTGTT
>CAIYYA010000141.1 GCA_903930255.1 uncultured beta proteobacterium | reverse complement strand
TCACCTTCGACTACGACCACCTGCATTCGGCGCCAGAGATGAAGGCCGCACCGACCGCGCGGCCGCGCAGCCTGATCACCGGCAAGCGCATGGAAAAGATCGTTTGGGGCCCCAACTGGGAAGAAATCCTGGGCGGCGAGTTCTCCAAGCGCAGCAAAGACAAGAACTTTGACGATATCCAGAAAGACATCTACGGTCAGTTCGAAAACACTTTCATGATGTATTTGCCGCGCCTGTGCGAGCACTGCCTGAACCCGGCGTGTGTCGCGTCCTGCCCGTCGGGCAGCATCTACAAGCGCGAGGAAGACGGCATTGTGCTGATCGACCAGGACAAATGCCGGGGTTGGCGCATGTGCGTCAGCGGCTGCCCGTACAAGAAGATTTATTACAACTGGAAGAGCGGCAAGGCTGAGAAGTGCATCTTCTGCTACCCACGCATTGAGTCAGGCCAGCCCACGGTGTGCTCCGAGACTTGCGTTGGTCGCATCCGCTACCTCGGTGTGCTGCTGTATGACGCAGACCGGATTCAAGAGGCCGCCAGTGTGGAACGCGATCGTGACCTGTACCAGGCACAGCTCGACATTTTCCTCAACCCGAATGACCCCAAAGTGATTGCGCAAGCGGCGATCGACGGCATTCCCGACAAGTGGATGGAAGCCGCACGCAAGAGCCCGGTTTACAAAATGGCGGTGGATTGGAAGGTGGCTCTGCCCTTACACCCCGAATACCGCACGCTGCCGATGGTTTGGTATGTGCCGCCACTCTCGCCCATCAGCGCGGCCGCCAACGCCGGTCAGATCGGCACCAATGGCGAGATTCCTGATGTCAAGCAACTGCGCATTCCAGTCAAATACCTGGCCAATTTGCTCACTGCCGGTGACACCTTTCCGGTAGAGCGGGCGCTTGAGCGCATGCTGGCCATGCGGGCTTACCAGCGCGGCAAACATGTCGATGGCAAACCCAATCTGGCAGCGCTTGAGCAGGTGCAGATGAAGCCACTCGAAGTGGAAGAGATGTACCAGGTGATGGCGATTGCCAATTACGAAGACCGCTTTGTCATCCCCAGCACACACCGTGAATACGCCGAGAACACTTTTGATGTGCGCGGTGGCTGTGGCTTCAGCTTTGGTAATGGGTGTTCGGACGGTGCCAGCGAAGCCAGCCTGTTTGGCGGCAGCAAAAAACGCACCATCCCGATCAAAGCGGAGGTCTAGATATGGCTCCCCCCCGTTGCTTGCTCACTTCGTGTAGCCGCCTCCCCCCTCAAGGGGGCAACACCAGCCGACCGGCGGAGCCGGATCGGCGGTGTTTCTCGCTAACAGCCGCATCCTCCCCAGCCAACAGGAGCAATTGAGATGAAATTTTTTGATTCCCAAACACAAACTGCACAACGCTCGTTGCGCGTGCTGGCGCGGCTGTTGTCGTACCCCGACGCAGCGTTGCGCGACCACCTGACCGGTATGCGCCAGGCATTGGTGGCCGAGCGCGCCTTGCCCACTGCGCGACTGGCCGAGCTTGGCGCGCTGATGAGCACGCTGGAGACTGGCAACGCGCTGGACATCGAGGCCGATTATGTTGAAGTTTTTGACCGAGGCCGTGCCACCTCTTTGCACCTGTTTGAGCATGTGCATGGCGATTCGCGTGACCGCGGACCTGCCATGATCGACCTGGCACAAACTTACGAAAAAGCCGGGCTGTTTCTGGGGCCTGATGAAATGCCCGACTACCTACCGGTGGTACTGGAATTTGTCTCAACCCAGCCGCCGACCGAGGCCCGAGCCTTTTTGAGCGAAATGGCGCACATTTTCAACGCCATCTTCAACGCCCTGCAACAACGCAACAGTGCTTACGCAAGTGTGCTTGGGGCTTTGCTGGAGCTCAGCGGCGAGAAAGCGCACCCGGTCAAGGTCCTGGCTGACGAGCCGCTCGACACCACCTGGGAAGAACCCGTGGTGTTTGATGGCTGCTCGGTGAAAGGGCAAACCAAGCCTGGCCAAGCTCAACCGATTCACTTTGTAAAAACCGCTGCAACTGCTGGAGCCGCATCATGAACACACTCAACCATTTCCTGTTTGGCGTGTACCCTTACATCGCCTTGGCCATTTTTTTACTGGGTAGTCTGATCCGCTTTGATCGCGACCAGTACACCTGGAAAAGTGATTCGTCACAGCTCCTGAAGGCCGGCCAGTTGCGCTGGGGCAGCAATCTGTTTCACGTGGGTGTGCTGTTTTTGTTGGTGGGTCACACCATCGGCATGTTGACACCCCACTTTGTCTATGAGCACTTCATCAGCGCCGGCAACAAACAGCTCATGGCCATGGTCAGCGGTGGTTTGGCCGGGGTTCTGGGCTTCATCGGCGTCAGTTTGCTGTTGCACCGTCGCCTGACCGAGCCACGCATCCGTATCAACTCCAAAACCAGCGACATCGTGTTGCTGCTGCTACTGTGGCTGCAATTGGCGCTGGGTTTGGCCACGGTGCCGCTGTCGGGCCAGCATCTGGACGGCAGCATGATGATGAAGCTGGCCGGCTGGGCGCAAGCCATCGTCACCCTACAGCCGGGAGCGGTTGAACTGCTGGCTGAGGCGGGTTTTATCTTCAAACTGCATATGTTTTTAGGCATGAGCATTTTTGTGGTCTTTCCGTTTACCCGGCTGGTGCATGTCTGGAGCGGTTTTGGCACGGTGGCGTATTTGCTGCGCCCCTACCAGGTGGTGCGTGCACGGCGTTTGAACGTGCCGCTTGGCAACAACCAGCCACCCCGCTCTGATGCGCGTGTTTAATTTAGTTATTAGTTATGAGTTGGTAGTTTTGAGTTCGACTACCAACTAATTACTACCAACTAATTACTAGCAACTAGTAACTAGCAACTACAAAAAACCGGCGTGTCCGGATTAGGAAATTAATCATGCCAACATCGACCCTTGAAAACAGCCTGATTGCCAGCATCAATAGCATTGCGTTGCATGACCTGGACGACACCCTGAGCCCGGACGAACTGCGCCAGCGCGCTTGCTCTGAGCTGCTGCGCCAGGAGGCGGTTGCGCAATCACTGCTGTCGATTGACGATCTGCCCAGCCCGGATGGTGTCTTGAGTGAGGCTGCCAGCAACGCCATTGAAACCCTGCTCGACAAAAATTTGCAGGTGCCTGAGCCTTCGCTGGAGGCTTGTCAGCGGCATTACTCAGCCCATCAAGCCAGCTATGCCACGGGCGAGCGGGTCAACGTGCGCCATATCCTGTTTGCTGTGACACAGGGTGTCGATGTAGCTTTGCTGCGCCAACGCGCTGAGACCTGCCTACTGCAGGTGCGCTGTCATGACGGTCAAAACAGCACCGAACGCTTCGCCGCAGAAGCCAAAAATCTCTCCAACTGCCCCAGCGGTGCCGAGGGTGGTCTGCTGGGCTGGTTGTTGCCCTCTGACTGTGCACCCGAGTTTGCCAAAGAGCTGTTTGGTAGCCACGAGGTAGGCGTGTTGCCGCGCCTGGTGCACAGCCGATTTGGTCTGCATGTGATCGAAGTACTGGCACGTGAGCCTGGCAAGACGCTGCCATTTGAATCAGTGCGCGGTGCAGTGGCCATGACACTCCAACAAAAAACCTATGTGACCGCGCTCAAGCAATACATGACTTTGCTGGCGGGCAACGCTGTGCTGCACGGTGTCGATCTGGAGGCAGCGGACTCCCCACTGATGCAGTAGCCAAACGGCTTCAAGAATGCCCCCATGCCCGACGAACTGCTCGAACGCATCCGACGCTTTCACGATCACACCTTTCCGGGTGTGCAAGAGCAGTTTCAAACACTGATTACCGAAGGTCAGCACCCGAGTATTTTGTTTATTGGTTGCTCTGACTCGCGACTGGTGCCCTATATGCTGACCGGTGCCGGCCCGGGGGAGCTGTTTTTAATCCGCAATGTCGGTGCATTTGTGCCGCCTTATGACGGCTCAACGGGCTACCACGGTACGTCGGCAGCTATCGAATTTGCAGTACTTAACCTGAAGGTGTCGCGCATCGTGGTGTGCGGCCACAGCCATTGTGGTGGCATTCGCGCACTGTACGAAGAGGTGCACCCACAAGCCAAAAATTTGAAGGCCTGGCTGGAACTGGGCCGCGAAGCCGCTTTGCCCGTGCAAATCTCGCCCGAAGCGTTGCGTCGCACCGAGCAACGCGCCGTGGTGCTGCAGCTCGAACGCCTGATGGCCTACCCCATGGTGCGCAGTCAGGTTGAGGCCGGTCAAATGACTTTGCACGGCTGGCACTATGTCATTGAAGATGGTGAAATCCATGTCTTTGATGTGCATAGCGGTCAATTTGTACCCGCCTCCGAAGCCACGCACAGTGGCCATGGGCCTTATGTTGAGCATCTTTCAGAGCCACTTTTTAATGAAATTGATACGGCTTACAGCACGTAAAAAACCTTATGACACTCTCTCACTTTGACCACTTGGTGCTTGCTGCCAGGCAGCAAGATCAGCCGCAGCGTCTGTTGCTGGTATTTGTTAGCACCGAGTTGCCAGATGATGCTTCTGCCCAACAGCAAGCGCAGTTTCTAGCTGGCTTTGGCGGGGCTTTGGTGCCGGTGATGTGTGTTGACAAAACGCCAGTGGAGATAACTGACTTTTTAGCCATGAGGCAAGAGGCTGCTCAATTTGGCATGCCGTGGAGCCTGGTTTTTGCCAGCAGCCTAGCAGGCTTTGCCCAGCAAGAGCCGAACAGCGAGGCTGTTGAAACAGCGTTGCAGCGCATGGTGGAGTCGATCAAGCTGGGCAATTTGACCAACATGATTGCTTTTGACACGAATGGCGATGCACTTGATCTGAGCGCAGCCAACCCGTTGACCGACGCATTATGAGCGGTACAAGTTCTTTTGAGCTACTCCGCTTCTTGGCAGCTTCGCCATTATTTAGCGTTTTGACGCCCGATGAACTCAACCGCATGGCACTGTGCTGCCAAGTCAAGCGGCTGCTCAGGGGTGACATGGTTTTTCGGTTTGGGGAGCCGTGTGAGGCTTTCTATATTGTGGTCACTGGGCAGGTCAAACTCTTTCTGCTATCGCCAATGGGGCAGGAAAAAGTCATTGAAATCATCAGCCCGGGCCACAGCTTTGCCGAAGCGCTGATGTTTCTTGAAAAACCTTATATCCTGAGCGCACAGGCACTGACGGACACCCTGCTGATCGAAGTCAGCAAGCATGGTGTTTTTAATGAAATTGAGCAAGACCCACGGTTTTCACGGCACATGCTGGCGGGCATTTCGCGGCGCTTGCATGGTTTGATTCAAGACGTTGAGAGCTATGCTTTGCGTAGCGGTATGCAACGATTGATTGGCTATTTGCTCAGGGATGTCGATCTGGGCGCTGACTCAACCGCCAACACCCGCACGGTGACGTTGCCAGCCAGCAAGGCCACCATTGCCTCACGCCTTTCACTCACGCCCGAGTATTTTTCAAGAGTGCTGCATGAGCTTGAATCGAACCAATTGATTCACATTGACAAAAGGGATATTCATTTATTGGACATTCAACGGCTTGCCAGTTACGGCGATCCCTCGTAACCAGTGCGCTGGTTTTGAGGTTAAAACGCTACAAACTTCGTAGCTTCTTACGCAAGCTGCGCGGGCGCTACAGGCTGTTTTTTGCATGATTGATGCCATCGCCGCACATGGTAATGACCGATGGACAGCCTGTAGCGATAAGTCTTATTGCTGCGCACAGGCCAGCTTTGGCACGGGAGAAGTGCATGCACGCCGCGAATTTGAGTTAAATTACGTTCTATCGAGTAACCAAGGTGGGTGCTGCTAGGCCACCTCTAACCAAACTTTTGCACCTAGCACCCTGAAATTTGCTTCATAATTCATAGCTTTTCATGCTTACCCATCAAGCGCTAGAGCCCGATTTTTAAACGATACGCCATGCAACTGCTAGACCCGAAAAACGACTACATCTTCAAAAGACTGTTTGCCAGCGCACCCGAGCTGCTGACAGAGTTGATCAATGCGGTGCGTTATGACGAAGAGCCGGTCGAGGTTGTTGAGGTACTCAACCCGCGCATTGATCCGGCGGATTTGGCTGGCAAATTCATCGTGCTCGATGTTTTGGCGCGTGACCGGCATGGCCAGTTGTTCAACATCGAGATGCAGGTCAGACGCTTTGACGGCTGGAGCCAGCGCGGCACCTACTATCTGGCCAACACCCTGGCCAAACAACTCGACAGTGGCGACAACTACCTTGAACTCAAACCCGTCATTGGCATC
>CAIYYA010000140.1 GCA_903930255.1 uncultured beta proteobacterium | reverse complement strand
GAGCGATCCACAATCGTCTGCAACTCCCGAATATTGGGCAAGCGCCAATCGCCCTGCCTCGCAAACGTCACCGTGCCCGTCAACGCATTGGCTTGATCCCACGTATAGGTGCTGGCCGTCCCGGGGCAAGTCGTACCATCCCAGGTTTGCCCCATCGAGCAGCGCATCCAAGTCAAGCCGGTGGTTGGGTCCGTCACCGTGCCATCGCCGTTGTCTGAATAGGTTTTGGCCGCCAGTGCCGGGCTGGCAACACCCAGCATCAAAGCCATTAGCGCCAGGCGGCGCAGCCAGGTGAAATGGGTGAATACTTGTGACAGCGTTTTCATACAGATATCCCTCGCGTTCTAATGCCACAGATGGTGGCTTGTTTTGCCCACATCTTAATCCTGATTTAAGCCCAAAAAAACCGCCCACACTCACTTTGAATTGATTAGTGCTTCAGGTCACTATTCGATATTTTTAGGCAGCTTGCGAATCATCAACTTGCGAATGCCAGGAAAAACATCATTAACAGAGATACTGTTGAAGCTGATTTTTTGGCGCCAAGACGGCTCGTGGCATCATTGCGGCATGAAACATCGCCCCCCTGAACCAGTACACACCCTTGGGTCTGCACAAAAGCATCCCGACCCGCTCACCGAAGCCATTCGCCCCGGCCAGTCGATCGAGTTGCTCAAAGAGCTGCACATCCTGACGCGCGACGGCAAACTCAACCAGGATTCCCGGCGCAAGCTCAAGCAGGTTTATCACCTTTACCAATTCATCGAAAAGCTGCTGATCGAACTCAGCGACAAGGCAACACCCATCACCCTGGCCGACCATGGTGCAGGCAAGTCGTATCTGGGTTTTATTTTGTATGACCTGTTTTTCAAGGCGTGCAACTCTGGGCACATCTATGGCATTGAAACCCGGCCTGAGTTGGTGCAAAAATCGACGGAGCTGGCGCTCAAACTCGGATTTGAGCGGATGTCGTTTTTAAATTTGAGTGTGGCTCAATCAGCTCTGTCAGATCAGTTACCTCAGCGTATCGACGTGGTAACCGCCCTGCACGCCTGCGACACTGCCACCGACGATGCGATTGCCTTTGGTCTGCAAAAACAGGCGCGCTTTATGGTCTTGGTGCCCTGTTGTCAGGCTGAAATAGCCCGGGTGTTGAATCAGCATAAAGCCCTGTCGCAGAAGCGCACGCCACTATCAGAATTATGGCGCCACCCGTTGCACGCACGCGAGCTTGGCAGCCACATCACCAATGTCTTGCGTTGTTTGTATCTGGAGGCGTGTGGTTACCAAGTCACGGTGACCGAGCTGGTAGGCTGGGAGCACAGTATGAAAAACGAGCTCATCATCGCGCGCTACAACGGACAAAAAAAACGTGCGTCAGCCGAGCGCCTGCATGCGTTATTGGCAGAATTCGGCCTGACTGAACTGCTTCACACACGGTTTACATGCCTGCCGCACAATGCGGCTGTGGCACCGGCAGTCGATGGTGTAAAGTCAACTTGAACATTTTTAGGAGCTCGTTATGAAATATTGGATGAATTTGGCCTTGCCTCTGGTTATGGCATTCACGCTAGGTGCCTGCTCGACTAGCAGCCCCGACGTGATCCAGCGCGGCGACGCACAGCGCATGGCGCTGGTTGAAGACGGCGTGGTACTCACCGTGCGCGACGTGGTTGTCGATGGCAGCCAGAGCGGAGTTGGTGCCGTGGTGGGCGGTATCACCGGCGCAGCAGCAGGTTATGGTGGCAGCGGTATGCAACGCGAAGCTCAGGTGCTGGGTGTGCTGGTAGGTGTTGCAGGCGCTGCGGCCGGCAACGCCATTGAGCGCTTTGCCACACGCGAAACCGCTACCGAAATTCTGGTTCAGCTGAAAAATGGCGCACGCCGTGCCATCGTGCAAGCTAAAGGCGGCGAAGTCCTCGCAGCAGGCGATTCGGTCATCATCATCACCACAGGCGACAAAGTCCGGGTCGCCAAGGCGCCTAAATGAGTTTTTAGTTTTTAGTTTTTAGTTCAACTCAAAGCTACTATTGATCCGGCCAGATGATGTTTTAAGTTCCGTTCGGGCTGAACCTGTCGAAGCCCTTCGACAAGCTCAGGGCGAACGGATCAAACTTAATTGGGCCGTATCAATAACTTCCACCTTCAATCTGAATTAAACCGGCAATGGCACGACTACCCCGCTTAACGCTGCCAGGCTATGCGCACCATGTCATTTTGCGTGGTAACAACCGTCAAGCCATCTTCAGCACGCCAGCAGACTATCGTTTTCTGCTGGCGTTGCTTTTGGAAAACGCCAAAAAATGTGAGGTCGCGATTCATGCCTATGTGCTGATGAGCAACCACTTTCATTTGCTCGCAACACCCTCGTCATCCGATGGTTTACCCAAGCTGATGCAAGCCGTTGGGCGCACTTATGTGCGCTATTTCAACCATTCGCAACAACGCACGGGCACCTTGTGGGAGGGACGCTACCGCTCAACCTTGATTCAGACCGATCGCTATTTATTAACGTGCATGGCCTATATCGACCTGAATCCGGTTCGCGCTGGGCTGGTGTCGCAGCCACAAGACTACCCCTGGTCGAGCCACCTGCACTACCTGGGGTTGCGGACTGATCCGCTTATCACGGCGCATGCACTGGTTTGGGATCTTGGCAACACGCCGTTTGCTCGCGAAGCGGCCTATGCCGAATTGGTGCAAAGTGGCATCAATTCGGTGCAACAGACTGCGCTGACCGACTCAGCTTTACGTGGATGGGCTTTAGGCGAAGCCGATTTTGTTGCAGATTTACAAAAACGCACGCAGCGTCGCGTTGCCAAATCGCACCCTGGGCGCCCCTTTTCCAGCACTATTTTGCATAGCTAAATTGTGCTCTAGAGCTTATCAATAAAGCGATAACAGCTATAGTTTTTGATGCGTCCCCAATTAATTCAAATTTTTTAATATTTGAAAATAATTGGAATCTGACCCCAATTATTTTGTTTGGCATGGATGCTGCAATGCGGTAAAGTCCACCTCTTTCGATATTTATAGGAGCGCGCCCCATGACGACGGCAGCCGAGATCTCGCATCTCCAGAGCAACGGTTTGTATTCTTCAGCTGCAGAGCACGATGCTTGCGGCGTTGGTTTTGTCGCCCACATCAAGGGCGTCAAGTCGCACGACATTGTTAAAAATGCTTTGAAAATTCTCGAAAATCTGGACCACCGGGGTGCCGTGGGTGCCGACAAGCTGATGGGTGATGGTGCCGGCATTTTGCTTCAGTTGCCCGACGCGCTGTATCGCGAAGAAATGGCCGCCCAGGGCGTTACCCTGCCGCCACCCGGCGAATATGGCGTGGGTATGGTGTTTTTGCCCAAAGAACACGCTTCGCGCCAGGCTTGCGAGCAAGAACTCGAACGCGCCGTCAAGGCCGAAGGCCAGGTGCTTTTGGGCTGGCGCGATGTGCCAGTCAACCGCGACATGCCGATGTCGCCCAACGTGCGCAAAAAAGAGCCCATCTTGCGGCAGATTTTTATTGGCCGTGGCAGCGATGTGATCGTGCAGGACGCGCTTGAGCGCAAGCTCTATGTGATTCGCAAGATCGCCAGCAAGCACATCATTGCGCTGCGCCTGAAGCACAGCAAAGAATATTACGTGCCCAGCATGTCCAGCCGCACCGTCATCTACAAGGGTTTACTGCTGGCCGACCAGGTGGGCACGTATTACCTCGACTTGCAAGACCCGCGTTGTGTCTCGGCGCTTGGTCTGGTGCATCAGCGTTTTTCGACCAACACCTTCCCCGAGTGGCCATTGGCTCACCCCTACCGTTATGTAGCGCACAACGGCGAAATCAACACGGTCAAGGGCAACTACAACTGGATGAAAGCCCGCGAAGGCGTGATGTCGTCCCCGGTGCTGGGTGCCGACCTGCAAAAACTCTACCCGATCAGCTTTCCCAACCAGTCTGACACGGCCACTTTTGACAACTGCCTGGAGCTGCTCACCATGGCAGGCTACCCCATCAGCCAGGCCGTAATGATGATGATTCCAGAGCCCTGGGAACAGCACACCATGATGGACGAACGCCGCCGCGCGTTCTACGAATACCACGCAGCCATGCTCGAACCTTGGGACGGCCCAGCCTCGATCGTCTTTACCGATGGCCGCCAAATCGGTGCCACGTTGGACCGCAACGGCCTGCGCCCCTCGCGCTATTGCATCACCGACGACGACCTGGTGGTGATGGGCTCCGAGTCGGGCGTGCTGCCCTTCCCTGAAAACAAAATTGTGCGCAAATGGCGCCTGCAGCCTGGCAAAATGTTCATGATCGACCTGGAGCAGGGTCGCATGGTGGACGACGAAGAGCTCAAGAGCAGCTTGGCCAACAGCAAGCCTTACAAGCAGTGGATCGAAAACCTGCGCATCCGCCTGAGTGACGTAAGCGGTGGTGGCGAGCCTGCCAGCGCCTCCGAGTCGCAGAGTACCCTGCTCGACCGTCAGCAAGCCTTTGGCATGACGCAGGAAGACCTGAAGTTTTTGATCGCCCCGATGGCGGCCAACGGCGAAGAAGCCATTGGCTCCATGGGCAACGACAGCCCACTGGCCGTGTTGAGCGACAAAAACAAGCCGCTTTACAACTATTTCAAGCAACTTTTCGCCCAGGTGACCAACCCGCCGATCGACCCGATCCGCGAAGCCATCGTGATGAGCCTGGTGTCCTTCATTGGCCCCAAACCCAACTTGCTCGACATCAACCAGGTGAACCCGCCGCTGCGCTTGGAGGTCAGCCAGCCTGTGCTCGATTTTGCCGACATGGCCAAGTTGCGCGACATTGCCAAACACACGCAGGGCAAGTTCCGCAGCTACACGCTGGACATCACCTACCCGCTGGCCTGGGGTCGCGAAGGTGTTGAAGCCAAGCTGGCCTCGCTGTGTGCCGAAGCAGTTGACGCCATCAAAGGTGGCCACAATATTCTGATCATCAGCGACCGCGCGGTCAACGCCACCCAAGTCGCCATTCCGGCGCTGCTGGCGCTCTCTGCGGTGCACCAGCATCTGGTGCGCGAAGGTCTGCGCACCACCGCCGGGCTGGTGGTGGAAACCGGCTCGGCACGCGAAGTGCATCACTTTGCGGTGCTGGCGGGTTACGGCGCCGAGGCGGTTCACCCCTACTTGGCGCTGGAAACCCTGGCCGACATGCGGCGCGACCTGCCTGCCGATCTGTCGGCCGACAAGGCGATCTACAACTACATCAAGGCGATCGGCAAGGGGCTGTCGAAGATCATGTCCAAGATGGGCGTGTCGACCTACATGTCTTACTGCGGCGCGCAGTTGTTTGAAGCCATCGGCCTGGAAAAGGCGATGGTCGACAAGTACTTCCGTGGCACGGCCACGCAGGTCGGCGGCATCGGCGTGTTCGAGGTGGCCGAAGAAGCACTGCGCATGCACCACGCTGCCTTTGGCGACGATCCGGTGCTCGAG
>CAIYYA010000139.1 GCA_903930255.1 uncultured beta proteobacterium | reverse complement strand
TGAGTTTTGTCAATGATTTGCCCAAAAAAAGCTCGGCATCCCCCGAATGGGGGATGTACATGACCTCCAAGGCAACATAAGATGCTTCACAAGTCACTTCCATGAGGAAGTGGGATAGATAGTGGCGCAACGCTGCTGCTGCGTAACAAGACATAAAGAACGGGTGGAATCAATGAGAATTTCCAGATACTTTCCAGTGGTCATGACAGCACTTTTACTGCGTTGGCTAGCGTTGACGGTCATGCTGACTAGCGCTTCGTCAAGCGCATTCGCGTTGGAGTCACGAACAATTTGCGGGCAAACCGTAACTTCTAGTTCATACACCGGCACTTACCCCGTCTGGATGGATGGGACCGCCACAATTTTAGGTGTCGGTATTGGCGGGGCTGCAGTTAATTTGGGGGTGATCTCCACTGACAATTACGCTTCGACCTCGATTTTGAATCAGTACGGCTCCTACGGTAGCCAATATCAAACAAATAGCATTTTTAATAGCTTCAGCACCTACGGCAGCAGCTTTAATTCAAATTCAGTCTGCAATACATTTGCTTCATACACTTCGGTGCCACAAATTTGGTGGCAGGGTACATTTATTGGTTATCTGACCGCAAACACTATCACCAGTAGCCGTGTTGATCCCGCAACATTAGTCGCTGCTTTGTTGGCCAAGAAGTCAACCCTTGTAGCGCCGACAAGCACCTTTTCAATTTGTAATCAATCCAACGTAGACGTTTCTGCTTCTTATGCACGCTTGGATACGACGACATCAACTTTTGTCGCGCACGGCTGGTACAACATTAAGGCGAACACCTGCGTAACAGTTTCTAGTTCGGCGACACAGTTCAGGTATTACTATGTTTATGCCGAGGGGGGTGGTGTCACTTGGCAAGATAGTAGCGGCGCTAACCAGTTCTGTGTTGATCCGGTAAATCCGTTCAACCTTGCAAATACCAGCAGTAGTTGTACTTCACGCGGCTATGTTGCAAAAAATTTCAGTGAAGTTGACACGGGTAGCAGTAACGCCTTCACCTTTAATTTGACCGGTACAGTAACCACCACAACGGCAGCTCCTACAACCACGACCACAGCTGCACCAACGACAACCACTACGGTAGCCATTACGACCACCACGACGCTGGCACCGCCAACTCAAACAACCTACGAGGCAGAGCCAAATAATCTAACAAGCATTGCAACGCCAGTCGCATTGGGGGACTACTTTGTCGGCACCTCAGCCGCTTATAACGAAGTTGATTATTTCAAAATATCGGTCCCGCAAGCCGGGCTTTACACCATCACACAGGTGCCACTCGGCTCTACCGGATATCAGGGATATTCTGCACTTGCACAGGCGTACGATGCGGCCAATAATCTTCTTGCATCGCTCTCTTCAAAAGTAGATGCTTCAGCCGCGACCACCTTTTCTGTAAGCGCGGCTGGTGATATTTTTATAAAAGTATCTGCAAACTTTGTTACAGACCCTTATCGTTTTACTCTCAGTCAAATGGGTGCAACCACAACCACAACGACGACCAGTACCACCACGTCAACCGCTGCGCCAACGACTACGACAACCAGCACAACGGCAGCTCCTACAACCACGACCACAGCTGCACCAACGACAACCACTACGGTAGCCAATACGACCACCACGACGCTGGCACCAAGTGGAACCCTCAGTTTTGTACAAGGCTGGAACCTTGCGGGTAATGGCAGCGATTCACCGATCAACGTCGCAACCGCGTTCGCAGACACCAGTCAGTTTGTGACGATTTGGAAATGGGTTGCAACGCAAGGTGTCTGGGCTTTTCACGCGCCTTCGTTAGCCGCGCAAGGTGGCACAGTACTGGTTGATTACGTTGCGGCAAAAGGCTACCAATTACTAAGCACAATCGCAGGGGGCGAAGGCTTTTGGGTTAATGCGAAACAATCCATCAGCGTGGATGTGGTCAGTGGTAACGCGGTGGGCATCGCTTCATTAAACTCAACGTTGACCAAGGGTTGGAATCTGGTCTCTGTGGGTGAGTCTGCAACGCCCAAGCAGTTTTGCGATGCGCAAAGCACAGGGGTCACCACTTTGTGGGCGTGGGATGCCACTGCAAGTGCTTGGTACTTTTATGCGCCAAGTCTCGATGCCAGTGGTGGGCTTGGGAACTACGTCACCGGCAAAGGCTATCTGAACTTCACAACCATGAATAAAACACTAGGCCAAGGGATTGGTTTTTGGGTCAACAAGCCGTAAGTGTTATTGAACAGATAGAGTGCTTTGTCACCGCTCTATCCCTCGGTTTCTTGTCGAAATCCATTGTTGAAGCCAACTAAATAGACACAACTGCATTTCACCGCCAATTTTTTTTATAGCCCCCGGGGTACACGCCAAAAAAGACGAAGGGGGGGTGTTCCAAATCCAGCCAAATTGCTCACCGTGCTTCTGAAATCGTAATCCAATAAAGACACGGAGTCTCAACACAGAAAGTGGTGGGTACGGGTACGGTGGGGTCAGCCGGAAGCCGTTTTTGAAAGCGCGTGGCGCGACCAGTGACACCTGATCGCAGTCGTGCCGTTCCCTAACCGGCGCACATAGCCAGACCATGGCTACCAAAAGGCATGTAGGCTCGTACACCCTTCATACCCTTATTGGGAGGGGACCTGCCTAGCGTTTTCGGTGAATTAATCAGAATATTTGTTAAAAATACACTTACCCCCCTCCTAAAGATGGGTAATAAGTCCGGCAACTGCCAAGGCAGACCCCCACAAAGGGATAAGAACTAAGCAGCACGTTTAACCTTGGGGCTGATGATGTGCCGCAGGGCCGGTCTGCCCCCGGTGCCGCGGTCTTCAACAACGGACAACCAACTGCCATCACACAGCACTGTCAGTGCCGTGGCAACCTCGTCGGCGGTGCGCAATCCGGCCCACTCTTTCACCAGCACGTCAGACTTGGTGAACCGGTCTTGCAACTTGCCAGCTTCGATCTTGTTCGCCAGCGCCACAGCACTCTGCATCGCCCTGTTTGTCGCAGTGTGATAGATGCGACGCGCATGCGATTCAAGATAGATCGTCCAAGCAAGCGCACGATTCGCCGCCCAGCCGCCAATTGGCCCGGTTTTCCCCGCAGCCAAATGCAAAATAAGCGCTAGCTTGGGGAACAAGGAGCGGTACTTACCAAGGTGTGACAGCATAGCCGGGTGTTCTTCCGACTCAGGTGCCCGAATGCGCACTTCCAGCGCCTCTCGCCAATCGTCAAAAATCATCTGTGCCTGGTCGTCGAATGGTAGATATGGCGTGCCGTCTGGCGCAAATGAGGCACCGAATTTTGCAGGGTCAAGCGTTACCAATTTTTGTATCAGTGCCTCGTAATTCTGTTTGGCTTGCAGATTCGGGTACCGGTCCACTTTTTCGTAGGTGCGTACCTGGTCAGGGTACACAGCCAACTGAAAGCGGGCCACCAGGCCGTCGTCCCCAGCTCCGCCAACAACTGCGTCATAAACGATACCGCGCAAGACGTTGGGCTGTATGGTTCCTAGTAGCGATAGGTTAACCCGCTCTGCACGGACGTGCCCGCGCCCAATGCGATCCGTGGCATAACTCTCGGTGCCTGTCCATCCAGTGAGGTAGAGCCCTCGGGCCTCTTTTTGATTTTCCTTGTTAAGCGAGTGAAACCACCCCACCAGTTCATCGCGCCAGATCAGGAAGCCATATGGATTCGCCGCCGCTATTGTCACCAGCATTTCATAGGTGCTGTCATTGACTACATAGCGCTTCATGGTGGGCTCAAGCGGGGCCAACAAGCCAACAGGTGCTGCGCCACCCTTTATTGCGGCCTTGACTGCATTTTCGTAGAGCTGCCTGGCGATTTGATACTGCTCCATGTCTTTAGCGTATTGGTCCGCCGCGTGCTTGTCCATTGTGTGCAGCGGTCGAAGCATTTCTGAAAGCGGTGGCGACTTGATACCACC
>CAIYYA010000138.1 GCA_903930255.1 uncultured beta proteobacterium | reverse complement strand
TCTTCGGCATCAAATTCATCAAAATCTTCTTCGGCCACATAGTCATCGGCTTCATTGGGGTTGGTGAAACCGTCAACGATGGTGGTGATCACCACTTTGTTGGAGCGGATGTCTTCGCCCAAATGCAAGATCTCGGCAATGCTGGCAGGTGACGCCGAAATGGCTTCCATCATGGCCATTAAGCCACCTTCAATGCGCTTGGCGATCTCGATCTCGCCTTCACGTGTGAGCAACTCGACGGTACCCATTTCACGCATATACATGCGCACCGGGTCAGTGGTGCGGCCAAATTCGCTGTCAACGGTGCTGAGCGCGGCCTCGGCCTCTTCTTCGGCCTCTTCTTCGGTGGCGGCGGTTGGCCCGTTGTTGTTGAGTAGCAGTGTTTCGGCATCGGGTGTGTGCTCATAAACTGCCACGCCCATGTCGTTGAGCATGGAAATCACCACTTCCATGGTCTCGGCATCAACCAGTTTATCGGGCAGGTGATCAGAGATTTCGCCGTGTGTCAGATAACCGCGTGTTTTGCCCAGCTTGATCAGAGCTTTGAGTCGCAGACGGCGTTTGACTAAGTCTTCTTCAGACAAAACAGCTTCGTCCAGACCAAATTCTTTCATCAGCGCACGCTCTTTGGCTTTGCTGATTTTCATGCGCAGGGGTTTCACCTTTTCGGTGGTTTCTGTCGTTTCCGAACTCTCAACAACAGGTTCACCAACCAGGTCGTCCTCGATGTCCGACATGTCAAGCTCATCCACCACCACCGCGATTTTTTCGACCTTGGCTTTGCGTGGACGCTTGGCTTTGGCGGGTTCATCAGCGAGGGCACTGACTGGGTCTGACTCGGAGCTCGCTTTGGCAGACTTTTTCTTGACAGGCAATTCGGCTTCAGGGAGCGCTGTTTTTTTGCTTTTGACGGCTTTTGGCGTGCTGTCAATGATCAACGGTGCAACTTCAGGCTCAGCAGTTTTGCGGGCAGATTTTTTGGCAGCGCTGACAGGTAAAACTTCGGGTGTGGCGGCTTTTGGGGGCTTTTGAGCAGGCATGAGTAAACCTTCAGGGCATTAACGAAGCGATTTTGGAACACTTGCACAGCAAGGATCAAGGGCGTGACGCGGGATAAAACTGAATCGGGCAAGTGGTGTGGGCGAACATTTGGAGTGCAGTCCTTGCGGTAAGTTGGCCGGATGAAGCAGATGTCATCGTGTGGCCTGGCCCGGAGGTGCTGCTGTCGCGCTTGCCTGAAAAACGGCGGATTATACCTATTTGTGTTACCTGCCGTATTTGTTAGTGGCCATTATGTCGACTTGCCACGTTTTTTGGGTGCCTTGGGTGGTGTTTCGAGCGTCTCGGTGAGTTTGCGTGCCAAACTGATCACGCGCTCAGGGTCAGCACCCAGGGTATCCATTAGAAACTCGATAATTTCTGAACGTGGATTGGCCAAGGTGGGCTCGATCATCATCACAGCCGCAGATACGGCCAGCGCTGTCTCCCGACTGTTTTGGTCGGGCAGCAATTGTTCTAGCGCGTTGAGCGCCTCAACGGGCGCAACGGCAGTCATGCGGGCTTGCTCTTTGAGCAGACGAATCCAGTCGGTCTTGCTGATGCCGTCGCTGGGCGATTGGCTCGGTAATTGAGCCAGCAAGTGCGCCAGACGCAGGCTGCGCCGCTCAAACGCACCAATTGACACCATGCCAGCCAACACGATGCGGCAAACTGCTTCGGCAAAACCGCCTTCGGTGATGTGCTGCAGGGCTTGCTCGCGTTGTTTTTCCAATTCCTGGAGCGCTTTTGCGTGGGCAATTTCAGCATCGGGTGTGTCGGGCTTGATCCAGGCACCGACACCTTTTGGACCAAACACCAGTCGAGTCCATTCGACCACAGAAGCGTCGCGCTGCTCGCGAAACTGGTTCAGGGCATCGTTGATTTGCTGTGAGGTTTTGCGTTCCAACTGACGCAGCGGGTGGTCATCTGCCAACTGCACGCGGTGCGCACGGGCTTGTTCTGCTTGCGCCCGAATCACTGGTGCCAGTGGCAAGTCGTCCGAGAGCATTTGGCGCTGCAGGCGCAAACTGTGGAGTTTGCCGATGGCATCAGCAAAAGGCCGGTTCACGGTGAGCTGCAGCCAGGGTCGCATCCAGGTTTTATAAAAGTTGGCGTTGGACTCGGAAATTTTGCTCAAGGTTGAAAACATCGCTTCTTCTTCGCGACCTTCGGGGTTCAGCGCCAGAATGTCAGCAATGGTGCGGTGCTCGTAATGCACCGTGTAATCTCCTGGTTCAAGTTGCTCCCAGCGCTGCTCATCCAACCCGGCCTTGGCAATAAGCTTCATCTCGTACAGACCGGGGGGCAAGCTTTCGATCACATCCAGTGAGGTGACCAACTGGTCGTGTTCCTTGCGGGCAATGTCACCGCCGACAAAAATTCCCAAATGGCCCACGCTGTCGTGCAGCACATAAACAATGGTTCGTCCAGCCGCTGCAATGGCGCGTTCGTCGCCCCAACAGTCAATGATCCAGTCCAGCGCTTGGGGTGGTGGGGTGATGTTGTCGCCCCAGGATGCAAACACCACCACAGGCGCGGTGATGTTGTGCAGGTCGATGGCTTTGCCATCCGCCATTACTGCACCGCGTGCCAGCCGGTTGCCGACAAACAGGTTTTCGACAATGCCCTCAATTTCGGCACCCGTCATGCGAAAAAAACCACCCCACCAGCGTTCAAACTCCAAAAACCGATCGGATTCTGTGTCCACATGGCTCCACAAGTTGTAATACTTGTTCCACAGGGTGTTGGCGGGGTTCAGCCGTTCAAAGTTATCGACCAAATTAACCCCGTCAAAGCGGTCTGCACCAAGATCAGCCGTGAGGGACGCCAACCATGAGCCACCCAACGTTGCACCCGCATAGCGCATCGGGTTCAGTTTTGAACTACCGGCCCAATAAGACACCGGTGCACCCATGATCATCAAAGGGCCAAATAATTCGGGACGTGTAGCATTCAAAGCCATCATGGCCCAGCCGGCCTGACAGTTGCCAATGACCACTGGTTTGGCGCTGCTTTGTGGGTGGCGGGCAATGACTGTCTCAATAAACTGCGCCTCGGCGTGCATCACCGTCCAGAGGGTTTGTTTGTCCTCGGGCTCTGGTCGAAACGTTACAAAATAAACCGTATGACCCGCACGCATCGCCATGCCAACCTCAGAATCGAGCTTGAAGCCACCGATGCCGGGGCCATGGCCAGCGCGTGGATCCACCACAATCACGGGTCTGGCAGATGAATTGACGGGAAACTCAACCGGCGGCACGAGTCGCAGCAGCGCATAGTTGCACGGCTCAGGCAAGTCATGACCATCCAAAATGATTTCGTGCTCAAATTTCAGCAGTGGCGGCGTTCCTTGGTTCAGGTGTGCCACATAGTTGTTTCCCCGGTCGAGCAGGGTGTCCAAAAATAAAAAATTGCGCTGAATGGCGTCGGTGAAATAGTCGTTGCTGATGGGCAAACGGGTTGCACTGCTTTCGTTGCGAGTGGTCATGGCATCACCTAGGTTCTGAAAATGGAGTCCATGGGCGATGATAATTCATGGATAACCTCAGAAAGCATGACCATGGAACTGAAAACACTGATCGATCACCCCAGCAAACTGCCCACCATCCCCAAAGTTGCCCAGCAATTGATCGCAAGTTTCAGTTCTGACGATGTTTCGGTGAATCAAATTGCCAGTCAACTCGCCGCTGACCCGGCCTTGAGTGCCAAACTATTGCGCCTGGCCAATTCGGCTTATTTTCATGTCTCGCGCACCATTGGCACGGTGGAATCTGCCTTGCAAATGCTGGGTTTTGTGATGGTGCGCAACTTGGTGTTGGGTAATGGCATGGCCGCGGCCTTCAAAAACACCCCCGGTGTCGATTTGCATGCGTTTTGGCGCTACAACCTTTACACCGCATGCGCCGGGCGCTGGTTGGCACAAAGGGCTGATGTCAATTCCGATATGGTGTTTACCTTGGGTTTGATGCATGGCATTGGCCAGCTGCAAATGCACGCCGGCATGGCGCAAGCCATGGCACCGCTTGACAAAAAAATGAACATGCTGAGCGCAGGGCGCGCTGAGCTTGAGCGTGAGGCGTTTGGCTTTCATTTTGGTGATGTTTCGGCAGAGTTGGCCAAGGTGTGGAATTTTCCAAGTCCATTGATTGAAGCCATGCGGCAGATACAGCAGCCATTGGCAGGCGAGGAGTTTTCGCAGGCTGCAGCCTGCGTGCATCTAGGCGTGTGGTGCGCGCGAGCCGAGGTGTTGGGCTTGAGCCAAGCTGAACAGTTGGCTAGTTATCCCCAAGCAGTTAGTCAGCGCTTGGGGGTGGATTCTGCCTGGTCGAGTGTTCTGGTGGCGCTTGCACCCAATGCAGATGCAGTGCTGATTCCCCCGTTGACTGAGCTGACAGAGGGCATGGAAGCGATGTTTGAGTAGCAGGTCTGGTTAACATCGCCGGATCGCAATTTATTGGAGTTTTTAAGATGAGCATCACAACCGTTGGAATTATTGGCGCAGGCACCATGGGTAACGGCATTGCGCAGGCATGCGCAGTCTCGGGCATCAACGTGGTGATGGTCGATGTTTCAGAAGCTGCCGTTGCCAAAGGCATTGCTACCGTATCCAGTAGCCTGGATCGCTTGCTGAAAAAAGAAAAAATTACGGCTGCTGACAAGGCTGCTGCATTGGCACGAATCAAAGGCAGCACACATTATGGTGACCTTACCAGCGCCCAGTTGGTGATAGAGGCTGCTACAGAAAATTTCGATCTGAAAGTCAAAATTCTCAAGCAGCTCGATGACATGCTGGCGCCAGAGGTGCTGGTGGCATCGAACACATCGTCCATTTCAATCACCAAACTGGCGGCTGTCACACAGCGTGCAGATCGCTTTATAGGCATGCATTTCTTTAACCCGGTGCCGATGATGGCGCTGGTCGAGATTATTCGGGGTCTGCAAACCAGCGATGCCACGCATGATGCCGTGCATGCCATGGCGACCGCTTTGGGTAAAACCCCTATCACCGTGAAAAATGCACCTGGTTTTGTCGTTAACCGCATTTTGGTTCCGATGATTAACGAGGCATTTTTTGTGTTGGCTGAAGGTTTGGCAACCCCTGAAGATATTGATGCGGGCATGAAACTGGGCTGCAACCAGCCGATTGGCCCACTGGCATTGGCTGACATGATTGGTTTGGATGTGTGCCTCGCAGTGATGGAGGTTTACCTGAGCGAGTTTGGCGACAGCAAATATCGCGCATGCCCCCTGCTTAAAGAAATGGTGGCTGCTGGTCGTCTGGGTCGCAAGTCCGGCAAGGGCGTTTACGCATATTAAGAGGCTACGGCGAATACGACGCCGTGGCTGTTTTTTGACGCGCCGGGTTGATGCCCGGCTTACTTTTTGAGTACCTTACCCCATGATTGAAGTTCGCCCTGCCAAAGACCGTGATGCCAAAGACATCGCCCAAATTCAGGCCAGTGCCAGCCAGGCTGCATTCAAGGCTCAGTTTCCGGGCGAGGCCATGCCGGTATTTGAAAGTTTGCAAAAAAGTCAGAAATTTTGGCGTGAAGCCATCGAGTTTGGTGACCCGCAGGTGTTGGTAGCGACCGATGCAGACAATGTGGTCGGTTTTGTCGGTTTTGACCGCTCGCGTGACCCCAAGACACCTGCCACCATGGGAGAAATCTGGGCTCTTTATGCGGCACCAAGCTATTGGGGGCAGGGCGTAGGGCTGGCCTTGTGGGATGGTGCTCGTGAAGGTCTAATCGACGAAGGTTGCACCAAAGTGACCGCCTGGGTTCCGTTGGGTTATGAGCGGGCTTTGCGTTTTCACGACATGGCCGGTTTTAAACGCGAAATGACCAGCATCAAAACCGTGACGTTGGGCTCCGTGAAAATCGAAGAAATCCGCTTTAAGCGAGACCTGATCTAACAGACTGCCCCCAAATGATGAATCCGTTCGCCCTGAGCCTGTCGAAGGGTGGTTCGACAAGCTCACAAAGAACGGTGTTTCACGTTAAGATTTCGCTGGGTCAGGTGCGACGCAGTAGCACGCTGCCAATTGAATAGCCCGCCCCAAACGAGCAGATCACACCAACTTCACCCGCCTGAATGTCGTCGTGATGTCGGTGAAACGCGATGATTGAGCCAGCCGATGCGGTGTTGGCAAATTCGTTCAGAATAAGCGGTGCGTCGTCTGGCGTGGCATCGCGCCCGAGCAGTTTTCGACTGATCAGCTGATTCATCGCCATGTTGGCCTGGTGCAACCAGAAACGCCTGACATTGGCGGGTGTCAGCGCATGTTTTGCCAGGTGTTGGGTGATGTGCTCTGCCGCCAATGGGCACACTTCTTTGAACACTTTGCGGCCTTCTTGATAGAACAACTGGTCGCGGTCGTTCGGGTCACGGTCTTCGCAGCGTGACATAAATCCAGCGTTGTTGCGGATATTGTTGGAAAAAGAGGTGAGTAGCTGGGTGCCAAGAACTTCAAAGGCACCCGCTTGCGCGTTGTCGAGGCGCTCAATCAAAATGGCCGTGCAGACATCGCCAAAAATAAAGTGGCAGTCGCGGTCTTTCCAAGCCAGATGCGGCGAGGTGATTTCCGGGTTGACCACCAAAATCGCGCGTGCCGAGCCAGTTTGCACCGCATTCACGGCGATTTGAATGGCAAATGTGGCCGACGAGCAGGCCACATTCATGTCAAAACCAAAACCCTGAATACCCAAAGCGGTTTGAATTTCGATGGCCATGGCCGGGTAAGCACGCTGCATATTGGCGGCTGCACAAATCACGCCATCCACGTCGGCGGCCGTTTTCCCGGCTTGGGCAAGCGCTTGTTGCGCGGCTGACACCGCGACTTCAGCCATCAGTGAGATTTCTGAGTCTGCCCGTGGTTTGAGTCTGGGCAGCATACGAGAGGGGTCAAGAACCCCCGATTTTTCGACCACATAACGTTGCTCGATGCCAGACGCTTTCTGAATGAACTCCACGCTAGAGTAAGGAATTGCACGCTGCGTGCCTACAGCAATGGCTTCTGCGTGACGAGCGTTCTCAAGGTCGGCAAATTGGTTAAACGCGATCACCAATTCGGCATTGCTGATCACTTCTGAGGGCACATACAGTCCGGTGCTGCTGATACAAACACGATGCATAAACTACTTTCTTGTGAAAATCAATGTTGAGCGAATATAACTACGTCGGATTATCGAACCAGTGACCTGTCCCGCTGCAAGAACCATTTCAACGACAATCCAGACGTTTTATGCTTGACGTTTTTGGAGGGTTTCTCAATGGCCAGTAGTTTGCTTGTTTTGCTCGATGATATTGCCACTGTGCTCGACGATGTCGCAGCGTTGACCCAAGTTGCCGCAAAAAAAACGGCCGGCGTGTTGGGTGACGATCTGGCATTGAATGCCCAACAGGTAGCTGGGGTCAAAGCGGACCGCGAGTTACCTGTGGTGTGGGCAGTTTGCAAGGGCTCATTCGTGAATAAACTCATTTTGGTGCCGGGTGCACTGCTGCTGAGCGCTCTGGCGCCCTGGGCCATTACGCCACTGCTGATGGCTGGCGGTCTGTTTTTGTGTTTTGAAGGTTTTGAAAAAGTCGCACACAAGCTGTTGCACAGCCCTTCTGAAGACGCCGCCAAACATGCCCAACTGGTGCACAGCATGAGCGACGAAGCGGTGGATGTGTTGGCGTTTGAAAAGGACAAGATCAAAGGCGCGATACGCACCGACTTTATTTTGTCCATTGAAATCATCGTCATCACCCTGGGCACTGTGGCTGCAAGCACATTCATGACGCAATTGAGCGTGCTCAGCGGTATCGCCTTGCTGATGACAGTTGGTGTTTATGGGTTGGTGGCCTGCATCGTGAAGCTGGATGACTTGGGTCTTTACCTGAGTCAGCGTGAAGCTGGTTTAACGCAGAAACTGGGGCATGGGCTCGTGCTTTTTGCCCCTCTATTGATGAAAAGTTTAAGCGTTCTAGGCACGCTGGCGATGTTTCTGGTGGGCGGTGGCATCCTGGCGCATGGCTGGCATGCGGTCGGACTGGGCATTGAAAACCTCAGCGCTTTGGCCGCAGGCTGGTTGCAGCCACTGGTGTCGCTTGGGCTTAATCTGCTGGTGGGTGTGCTCGCTGGGGCTGTGGCTTTGCTGGCGGTCAAGCTGGTGCAGCAGTTCAAACCGAAGCCATCTGTCTGAGAGAATAGGGCGCAACAAAACATGCGCACATGCGCTGTTTTGCCAAGTTTCAAATTATTGAGAACGTCCCTTAGTCAGTTGGGTTTCAAAACTGCATTTTTTTGATTGAGAAATAACGATGTTGACGATTAAGACTTTAACTATCAGCGCACTGCTGGCTGGTTTTTCAGTGGTTTCCATGGCTCAAACCGCCGCAGGTACAGCACCCCAACAACCCATGCCGCAACCGGCAGTGGTTAAAACCCCGGCGCCAACACAGGCCAAGTCCGATGCTGTGCCTAAAAAGACCAAAAAGGCCAAAGCGGTTAAAGCCAAAAAAGCCAAGCGTTTAAAAGCCAAAAAAGCAGCAGCCAACTGAAATCGCGAGAACTTTGCTCTGAATAGGCCACAAGGGGACAATTTGGGGTCATTTCGATGCCAATTTTGAAAGACCAATCCCTATGGCCAAATTTGTCGGCGTTACCGGGCTGCCCAGAGCCGATTCTACTTTGTTGTGTCAATTGTTGGCGCAGCACCCTGAGATTCATTGCGAGGGCAGTAGCAGCCCTCTGTGCAACACCTTGCTGGGTATTCGGCGCATGGTCAGCGATGACCAATTTTTCTTGTCCCAGCTTGACCAGTCCTTTGCCACCAGCTATGCCCACCTAAGCTCTGCCATGCAGGGCTACCTGCGCGGCTGGAACCACGATTGCAACAAGCCGGTGGTGGTGGATAAAAACCGGGCTTGGCTGCATGCCATCGAGATGCTCTTGCATATCGAACCCGAGGCTAAATTGGTGGTGTGTTTGCGAGACCTGGGGCAAATTTATGGCTCGATTGAAGCGCAGCACCAGCGCACCATTCTGATCGACTTCATTGACCACTTGGCCGACTATGACCGCTTTGGCCGAGCCGATATGTTGTTTGCCAAAGACAAGGCGATTGGCGCCCCACTGATATCCTTGCACGCTGTGCCCGACTTGCCCAAGAAGGTGCAAGAGCGGCTGTTTTTTGTACGTTTTGAAGACCTGATGGCACAGCCTGTGGCTTGCATGTCGCATATCTACCAATGGCTGGGGGTGTCGCCATTAACCATCAATACCGAGCAGCTGGCGCTGGGAGTGCAAGAAAGCGACAGCCATTACCACATGAAGTTCACGCACACTCAAACCAGCAAAATCACGCCACCCAAACGCCATGAAGTGCCAGCGCGTATCCAGGCTCTGATCGAGACCGCCTATGCGTGGTATTACCAGCTCTACTATCCTCACTTGGTCAAAAAATGATTTACGAACAGCCACGAAGCAGCCATCTGGTGTGGCAGCCTGCAGCAGTGAGCGTAGCGCAACACCAAGAACGCAGCGGCCACCGGGGTGCTGTGATTTGGTTGACCGGCTTGCCAGGATCGGGTAAGTCCACCGTGGCGAGGGCAGCACAGCATCAAATCCATCTGGCGGGCTACGCAACAGTGTTGCTCGACGGCGACAACCTGCGCCACGGTTTGTGTGCCGATTTGGGGTTTTCGGTGGCTGATCGCAATGAAAACGTGCGGCGCACCGGCGAGGTAGCCAAGCTTTTTTTAGAGACCGGCGTGATCGTTTTTGTGGCACTGGTGTCGCCCATTCGCGCAGCTCGCGAGGCGGTGCGCCAGCGCTTGCCCGCCGGAGATTTTTTAGAGGTTTACTGCCGCTGCCCAATCGAGGTGTGTCGCCAGCGTGATCCAAAAGGACATTACGCCAAAGCCGAAAACGGCAGCTTGCGCCAGTTCACGGGCGTTTCATCTCCCTATGAGGAACCGCTGGAGCCGAACCTGATTCTTGATACAGACACGCAGAGTGTGCAAGACAGCGTAAACTGCCTGACGCGCAAACTCTGCACTGATTTGATGAAAGAATTTGTGCTTTAGGAGCCAATCGTCAGACTTCGCCGCCAAAATTTTGAGTCAAGTTGTCGATGTACTGCTCGACCATTTTTTCAAATTCTGACTCGACCACGGGTCCGACCACCATTTTCATGAGACCAGGCAATGGCAGCGTTAACTCGCCTTGAATGTTGAGCTCCAGATGAGTTGATTTTTTCTTGTCAACTATTTTCCAGCTGCCCGACACGAGTGCGTTGCCTTCGCCCGCAACAGGTGTCCAGAGCACCGAGCCTTTGGCCTTGTTGGCGGTGTATTTCGAGGCATAAATGGTTTGCAGGTTCACTTGAGCCAGGCCAATTTTGGCCATTTCCCAACGATAAACGCCATCACCCAGATCAACCAATTTGTCAACTTTGGGAAAAAAGCTGGCTGAAGTCGGCACATCCGACAGTGTGCTGAAGACCGTATCAAAATTGGCTTTGACGGCAAATTCGTAGCCCAGATCTATGTTTACTTTAAACGCCATGGTTTATTCCAAGTGAGGGTTGAGGTGCATTAATGTAGTGCTTTCCGTGAAAACCATGCAAGTGCATTTTGTTGCCACAATAGATCGCTTTCGCTTCTGCTTCGAATTTTTTTCTTCGATTACCCATGAGTTTGTTACTTGCCCCGATGGAGGGCCTGCTTGACTTTGTTTTACGAGACATTCTGACCCGTGTGGGCGGGGTTGATCGTTGCGTCTCCGAGTTCATTCGTATCACCGACACCTTGCTGCCCGAGCGGGTTTTTCTGCGTCTGTTGCCCGAGTTGCTGCAGGGCGGCAAGACCGCCGCAGGGGTTCCGGTGCGTGCTCAATTACTGGGCTCAGACCCGCAGTGTCTGGCTGAAAACGCGGCCCGCTTGGCGCAATTGGGGTCACCCGGCATTGATCTGAACTTTGGCTGCCCATCGCAGGTGGTGAACCGGCACCGGGGTGGAGCCGCCTTGCTGGATGAGCCCGAATTGTTGTTTCAGATTGTCGCGGCCGTGCGCCGTGTGGTGCCGGCGCCTGTGCCGCTGTCGGCCAAGATGCGTTTGGGGCTTAACGACGATTCGCGTGCTGAGGCCTGTGCCTTGGCGATTGAGGCTGGTGGCGCTGATGAGCTGGTGGTGCACGCGCGCACCAAGCTCGATGGCTATCGTCCACCGGCTTATTGGGCGCGCATTGCTGATGTGCGGCAGGTGGTCAAGCTGCCTTTGGTGGCCAATGGTGAGATATGGAGCGTGTCCGATGCGCAGCGCTGTCGCGCCGAATCGGGCTGTCACAGCCTGATGCTGGGGCGTGGCATGGTGGCAAACCCCGGTTTGGCACTTGAAATAGCGGCGCTTGACGCGCCCATGCAAGCACAGCTGGCACAGCCAGCCGCGCTGGGCTGGGAGTCATTGCAGCCACTTCTGCTTGATTTTTGGCGCTTGGTGTGCCTGCATCTGGAACGGCGCCAGCAAACCGGTCGGCTCAAACAGTGGCTGAACTTTTTGCGTCGCGTTTATCCGCAGGCCGAAGTCGCCTTTCAAGCGGTGCGCACGTATCATGACCCCGCCGATGTTGATCGCTGGATCGCTGCGCAGGGCTGGAATGTATCGCAAAATAGGCCTCTGACGCCCGTTCAGCAAGCGCCAGCAGCTCTCTAAAATGTAGCAACTTAACCCTTCGCTAGAACACCTTGCCCATGTCTGTTCCTATTGCCCTTGCCAGCAGCGCTACTGCCGAAGCCGACCGAGTCGGTGAATTTGTGCGTTTTGCCGATTCGCCGTTTGAGCTTTACCAACCCTATCCGCCAGCGGGTGACCAGCCCGAAGCGATCCGGCAATTGATCGAGGGTGTCATTGATGGTGAGGTGTTTCAAACCCTGCTCGGTGTGACTGGCTCGGGTAAGACCTTCACGATGGCCAATGTGATTGCCCGCTTGGGTCGCCCAGCGATTGTGTTTGCTCCGAATAAAACGCTGGCGGCTCAGCTTTACAGCGAGTTTCGCGAGTTTTTTCCGAAAAATGCGGTGGAATATTTCGTCAGCTACTACGACTATTACCAGCCCGAGGCCTATGTGCCCCAGCGTGACCTGTTCATTGAAAAAGATTCAGCCATCAACGAACACATCGAGCAGATGCGCCTCTCGTGCACCAAGAGCGTGCTGGAGCGGCGCGATGTAGTGATCGTTGCCACCGTGTCAGCCATCTACGGTATTGGCCAACCCGAGGCGTATCACAAGATGGTGATGACGCTGCGCAGCGGCGACAAAATGGGCCAGCGTGACATGATTGCCCAGCTGGTGCGCATGCAATACCAACGCAACGACATGGATTTTTCGCGTGGCGCTTTTCGCGTGCGC
>CAIYYA010000137.1 GCA_903930255.1 uncultured beta proteobacterium | reverse complement strand
CGGTCTTGCGTATCTGGCCGCTGATAACGCAGTCGGCAAGCGGTATCGGAAGGCCGTCCGCGCTGTTCAGCACTTCCATGTTGTACGGGCCTTTTGTTGCGCCCTGGCGTATCAGTAGGTCGAGATTGGCACCTTTGGTGCCTAGTGTGGGGGTGGTCATGGCTGATTACTTTCTCAAACAAGTGAGCCCAGCTCTATGCTGAGGATGGACAAGGTAGGGCGCGCTATGGAGCGCCGAAAGGACATGATGTATGCGTAGTGAATTACGTCTTCCCCATAGTCCGTGTCATCGCTGAATATGTAAGCCGTGGGTGTTGCGCGCAGCCTATTCAGCGTCTTGGCCACCAGCCCATGGCGCACTTTGGCTACCTCTACCGTGGCATCAATAATGCTGGCGTAGTCAAGCTCCACGAAAGTTGTAGTTCCAAAGTCGGGGTCGGTTTCTTTGCGGCTGTAGTCAACCAGGGTTATGTCGAGCGGGAATTCCGTTTCACCCGCTTCAAACAGCGTGCCCGCAATGCACTCGCCTACCTTTGGCACATCAGGCCAGTTGTCGAGCGCGATGGTGACGTATGCGCCGGGGGTGAAGCCGGTAAACGCAACGGCTGTTAGATCGCCGGTCTTGGTTTGCGACTCCACGGTGCCGTATCCGTCGCTCACGACTACGGTGACACTCTTTGCCTCAATGTTGACCAGGGCAACGGCGTCCACGTCCGATGGTGCGCGGAATGAAAAATAGGCGTATGGGCTAGATGCTATGGCCTGCCCGCCCGAAACTCTGTCGTGCATGGCCCACACGTTGGTGGCACCTATGTCGGTCCAGTTGGCATCAAGCGAGCCGGGCGTGCTACCCGTATTGGCGTCTATCGTGCTGCTGTACTTGCGTGCGTTGTACTGCACCACATTGCCTTTTGCATAGGTAGTTCCTGCATCGTATGCAGCCGTGGCGTCTACAAAGGTGGTGTAGTACTGGCCCACGGATACCACGTCCGCTGCGCGGGTAACCGTAACCCCAGCACCCACAGTCGGGATGTAACTTGTGACCTTATTACCCATTTCAAGCTGCAAATGATTTACCGAGCCGCTCAGAGTCAACAGCATGGGGCTTGTGCCTGCCCTGACAACTTCAACCCGGCGGTAATTGGGGTAGATCGTCCCCGCGCCGCCGTCGATAGTTTGGCTTCCCGTCAAGGTGTTGACGGTGACTGAGCCGGAACCCCAGAAGCTCAGGACATAGTAATTTGTCGGGGATACTACACAACTTTGAGTGACCGGAGTGTCGCTGTTCTCCACAAGATTGGTACGCGCAGGCTCAATCGTCACGCCCTCATAAACACCAGTCTCAGGGTTCCAGTTGCCCCGGATGGCGTCTATGGCGTGCTCGGTCAACACCTTGGACGAATTGAACGTCCAGGCTTTACTGGCACGGGCAAAGGTGCTGAAAACTGCGGGGATGGCGACAGGGATGATGACTTTCATACCGTCACTTCCTTGGTCGGAATTTGCTTGCCGCCTTGGGTCAACCTGTCCAGCAAATTCAAGGTCTTGACCGATGACTTGACCACGCCCCGTATGTCTTCGCCGTTCGAGCCAAGGGCTTCAACCAGTTTTGCCTGTAGGCTGCGAATGGCGGCAATCAGTTCCGCGTCGCCACCGCCGCGCTCGCCCCGTGTGGGGTTGAAAGCGGCTGGCGTGATGCGCTCGCCCTTGTGGATTTTGGTAACCATGTCGCGTGCAACGTAGTCGGTTCCACTGGCAAAGCCACCACCCCAGAAGCTGTCGCTGCTGATCTTTTCTTCAACGCGGTCAATGATTTGCTTCGCCACCACGGCAGCGGCGGCAGCAACCGGTGTGCGCATGGTT
>CAIYYA010000136.1 GCA_903930255.1 uncultured beta proteobacterium | reverse complement strand
GTGGTTTGCATGCAATCGGCCAGCACCATGGCCATGCTGTAAGCCTCTTCGCCGCTGGAGCTGGCTGCACTCCAGAGCCGAAAAGGCTGAGGCCGGCTGCGCGCTGCCAGGGCTTGCGTGCGTAAAAACTCAAAGTGTTTGATTTCGCGAAAAAAATAGGTCTCGTTGGTGGTCAGCAAGTCCACCGCCATCTGCACTTCTTCAGGGTGTTTGCCCGACGACAATATCTTGAAGTAGTCACCAAAGGTCTCCAGCTGATGCGCAGCCAGCCGTTTGGTCAGACGCCCCGTCACCAAGGCCTTTTTAGCATCGGCCATTGAAATTCCGGCGGCATCAAAAATGAAGCGCTGGAATTGGGCAAACTCGGCATCGGTGATGGGTTTCATGGGCTTATACAGTTACACGGTTACAACTTGAAGAACATCATGGTTTGTTGTAATTGCTCGGCCTGGCCGCTCATTTCTTCGCTGGTAGCGGCCAGCTCTTCGGAGCTGCTGGCGTTTTGCTGGGTGGTCTGGCTTAATTGACCCACCGCCGAGTTGATCTGGCCAACACCACTGCTTTGCTCAGTCGAGGCTGCGGTGATCTCTTGCACCAAATCACTGGTTTTGCGGATATTGGGCACGATTTCGGCCAACAATCTGCCGGCTTTTTCGGCCAAGCCAACACTGTTGCTGGCGACCTCGCCAATTTCTTGCGCGGCGACCTGGCTGCGTTCAGCCAGTTTGCGCACCTCGGCAGCCACCACGGCAAAGCCTTTGCCATGCTCACCAGCACGCGCTGCTTCAATCGCAGCGTTCAGGGCCAGCAGGTTGGTCTGTGCCGCAATATCGTCGATGATGCCGATCTTCTTGGCGATCTGTTTCATGGCTTCGACCGTGGCATTCACGGCTACGCCACCGTCCACCGCGTCTTTGGCGGCCTTGCTGGCCATGCCATCGGTGATCTTGGCGTTCTCGGTATTTTGCGCAATGCTGCTGGTCATTTGCTCGATGCTGGCTGAGGTTTCTTCAACGCCGGCAGCCTGTTCGCTGGCGGCTTGGCTCAACGCTTGAGCGGTGGCGCTGACTTCTTCAGAGGCGCTGGCTAGCGCTTGGGCACCGCCATTCACATCGGTCACCACCTGGGTCAGGCGCTCGATCATCTGTTTCATGGCGTAGAGCAGACTTGACGTGTCTTTTGGATGCGTCTGCAATTTCACCGTCAAATCGCCTTCTGCAATGCGTGCCACCATGGCACGGGCGTAATCGGGCTCGCCACCCAATTGCTTGAGAACACTGCGAATGATCCACCAGGCAATCAGCACTGCCAACACGACCGACACCAGCGCAATGCTCAGCAGAACCCGTGTATCCGATTTGACTTCGGCAGCACCATCTGCGCCCGCCTGCTCCATCAATTTGGCCTGGAATGCCACCAAATCAGCCACTGCCTTGAGGTAGCTGGCCTGGCTTTTGCGCAACTCACCTGTCATGAGTGAAACTGCCTCGTCTTTTTGAGCAGCTTTGATCAATTCCTGCAAATGCGCCAAGTCTTTCAGATAAACCTCACGGGCAGATTGCGCTGCCTTCAAACCCGCGCGACCCTCCACCGACTTAATGGCTGCGTCGAGTTTGGCAAAGTTCTCGCTAATGATCTGGCTTTGCTGGGGCAAACGATCC
>CAIYYA010000135.1 GCA_903930255.1 uncultured beta proteobacterium | reverse complement strand
TCGCTCAATCAGAACCTGCTTCACCCTGCCACCGCACCGGTCGCTCGCCAGATGGAACAACGGGTCGTGGCATGGCTCGCACCATTTTTCGGCATGAACGGTGGGCACATGACGCCGGGTTCGACAGTGGCCAATTTGACCGCTTTGTGGTCCGCGCGAGAGTGCGCTGGCATTACGGAGGTGATTGCATCAGACGGAGCGCATCTCTCCATTGCAAAAGCGGCTCATATCTTGGGTCTCAAATACCTGAGCGTGCCCATAGACGCCAACGGTTCGATGGACGCGGCGCGGTTGCCGGCCAACTTGAGCAAATCCGCCTTGGTCCTCACCGCCGGCGCAACCAGTACCGGTGCCGTCGACCCATTTGATTTGGCCGGCAGGGCAGCCTGGACTCATGTAGATGCCGCCTGGGCAGGTCCCTTGCGGGTGAGTAAGTACGCCAATTTACTTGCCGGCATCGAGTCGGCAGACTCTGTTGCCGTATCGGCGCATAAGTGGCTTTTCCAACCCAAAGAGTCCGCGCTTGTTTTGTTCAAGGACACCGAGAAAGCTCATGCGGCGGTTAGCTTCGGTGGAGCGTACCTTGCCACACCCAATGTTGGCGTTCTTGGCTCCCATGGTGCAGTTGCCACGGCCCTTATGGCAACTCTGCTTGCATGGGGGCGTGAAGGAGTTGCTCAGCGCATTGAGCACTGCATGGACCTTGCACGCTGTTTGAGAGATTTTGTGGTTGCTGACGAGCGCCTTGAACTTTATGCGGAACCCCAAACCGGCATTGTTGTCTGGCGTCCAAAAAACGAGAACTTGTTTGACCCTATATTGCAGCAGTTGCCTGTTGGTTCTACGTCCACAACGTCGATAGCGGGTGGTCAGTGGCTCCGCAATGTGGCGGCCAATCCTAGTGCCGACATTGACCTGCTTATTGCCTCCATCCAGGGAGTCTTGCCTGAGCGCGCTTAGTTCGCGTTCAATGGCCATCGACCAGTAAGCGTCCGTCATCAGAGGCTGCATTTGGGTTCCACAATGCAATCGCAAGGCAATGTGATTTGCTATTTCAATTTTTCTGAGAGCAATTTGGCACCATCCACCTTGGAGGCTGCCTGGTCAAAAGTCCACATAGGTGTCATTCCAGCTGAGTGACTTAAGGCAATGTGAACGCAATCCGAGAAATCTGCCTTGTTTTGCCTGAATAGTTGAAGCGCCACTTCCACCGATTTTTCAGACTCGAAAGACAGCTCAGATGCAGCGAGCAAGCTCGTCAGAGTCAAAATAATCTGTGCTTTGTCGAAGCCAAAATTTGATCGCAGCACCCACTCCAACTCAAGCATCACTGTCACAGGAACAAAAAGTGGCTCACCTTTCGCCAAAGTTGATCGAATCAACTCACTGGCCAGCAAGCCCTGTTTGTCATCGTCCTGAACCAGGAAGCGAACCAGAACGTTGGTATCAAGAGTCGCCATATTTTGAAACCCCTAACGCCAAGGATTCATGCTTTCGATGCTGACAGTTATTCCCGGCGGGGCTTTGAGCATGCCAGCTAAATCGAGCACAGACTTGGTTTTTGCGCGAACAATGGCTGTCCCATCGGGCATCAGATTCCAAGTCAACCTGCTTCCAGGCTGTAT
>CAIYYA010000134.1 GCA_903930255.1 uncultured beta proteobacterium | reverse complement strand
GCCTGTCACGCTCGCTGGCCGACTTTGCCAAATTGGTTGAACTGTTCGATCAGCACAAAGTGACGTTTGTCTCTGTCACGCAGTCGTTCAACACCACCACGTCCATGGGTCGGTTGACTCTCAACATCCTGCTCTCGTTTGCACAATTCGAGCGGGAACTGTCCGGCGAACGGGTGCGCGACAAGATATCTGCCTCTCGCCAGCGAGGCATTTGGATGGGTGGCATGCCCCCGCTGGGCTACGACGTGATTGAGCGCAAACTCATTGCCAACCCCGCCGAAGCCCAATTGGTCACTGAGATGTTTTCACGATTCGCCACCGTGCCGTCCATGGCGACCTTGGTTCGCGACTTGCGCGCCAGGGGCGTGACATCCAAATGCTGGACCACCTCAAAGGGCATCGAGCGCAAGGGCAAGTTGATCGACAAGGGCTACGTCTACAAGATCTTCAACAACGCGGTGTACATCGGCATTGCCGCGTACAAGGGCACACACTATCCCGGTGAACACCAGGGCATCGTTAGTCAGGAGATTTGGGATCGGGTGCAAGAGCATCTGCAAAACGGCGACCGCAAACAAAAAGGCCCCCATGCTGACCGCGCCAGTAAAGCGCCATCTCTGCTGCGCGGCCTGCTGTTTTCCGAGCAAAACAGGGCATTTACGCCTGGCTACACCCAAAAGGGCACCAAGTTTTACCGGTATTACATCAATACCGACGCCATCAAGTTGGGCAAGACCGGCTGCGAAATACAGCGTCTCCCGGCAGGTGAAATCGAAACCGTGGTTGTGGAAAAGCTGCGCCACGTGCTGCGTGCCCCCGAGGTATTGGCGCATGCGGTCAGAGAAGTCTCCGACCTGCGCCCAAAGATCAAGGAGGCTGAGTGCATCCGGGCACTACAGTCGATTGATCCGGTGTGGGACGAACTTTTTCCTTCTGAGCAGGCGAACATTGTCCGCACCCTTGTTGAGCGCATCACCGTTCGCCGCGATGGAATCACCATCCAGTGGAGAGACCAAGGCATGAATAATCTTCTGCGTGAAACGCTGTCTGCGCCAGCGATGGAGGCCGCATGAGCGAACAGCAAAACTCAGGCCTCACAACCGACATTTCGATGAAGTTCCGGATTCGGGGTGGGAAGACCGTCATGGTGCTGCCCGACGGCACTCGTGCCATTGAACGTAAAGAAGCCATTGTTGACACCACCATGGTAAAAATCATCGCGCGTGGTCACCGCTGGCATCGACTGCTGTCTGGCGGTTCATTCAACACGATTGAAGACCTGGCCACTGCCGAAAAAATTAGTCCTTCATATGTCAGCCGCGTCACGCGTCTGGCATTCCTTGCACCTGCAATAATTGAGGCCATACTTGAGGGCAAGCAACCGGCCCACCTAACTATGAAGGACCTGTTGGAACCATTTCCGGCCGAGTGGACACAGCAAGATGCACACTTCGGCACCCGGCAGCAATAACGGCTGCCCATCACAATTGTTGTCGGAACAGGCTGTGCGGCCAACGGATCACTTATCTCAAGAGTACCAATTCTGGTACCGCGTCAGCCCCTGACCAGACGAGCGCGTTTTGCTCGAAGCGAATGCCCAGCGCCTTGGCGGCCTCCCGTGAAACGCCAAACACCAGATAACTGGGCTCAGCAGGCCACTCGCTGAATGGGTGCTGGCCAATTCCGTCCAGAAAAGTCAGACTTCGAAACTTGAGTTCGCTGGCCAGTGCACTTTGGCGGTCCACATTGGTCAATTCATCGCAGGGCTGGCTAAACGGGTTGCATGCGGTGATGAACGCGCTCGAATCGACCCGATGGGACTTGTGCAGAGTCGCCAGCAGCGGATTGGCGATACCGATTTTCAGCGTCACGGGCACTTCACCCTGCACTTGATAGACGGTGTCCAGGTATGCCTGGACTATGTTCTGGTCGATGACGGTGCCTGAATGCAAAAAGGTCGCCCCTCTAAAAAATGTTGTTTCGAGTTTAGACGGCAAGGATCTGATTTTGCGTAGAAAGAAATCTCACACAGGAGCATGTCATTTTGCGTGTCACCCGACTTCAGTTGATCAGCAGCGTTGCATCTCGCTGGTTGCACTGTGATGCCTCTATTAGAGGTTCTGTAACGAATGTCGGAACATCTAGCTCAAATGTGATCCGGCCAAGTTGAAACCTTATTGGAAAAAGCTTCGATAGGTACTGCCACCTGCGCCATCGGACGCCCCTGAATTTTGCTGTACATTGCAGTATATCTACAGCCAAATCATCGTTGGAAAAATCATGGCCACAGAAAAGACCACCACCTTGACCTTTCGTATCGAGCCCAACATCAAAGAAGCGCTTTGCGCCGCCGCCGTTCGTGACCACCGATCCATTGCAAATATGGTGGCGGTGATGATCCGGGAGCATTGCGCGCGTGTGGGCATCGACATTCAAGACAAGCAGGCACCGGTGGCAGCCAAACCAAAGTCACGAGAATGACCCGAGTCAGCCCAAAGCGAGCCCCATGCAATTGCCTTTGTCCAACCCGTTCTTTGACCACCCGATCCTCAACTCCCCATACGACTGTCCGCAGCGGCACTGGGAGCTTGACCCCAACGGCCAGCCCACCCAGCAAGTGCTGGAGACCCGCCGCCGCGCCGAGTTCATCACGCCTATCCCCAAGCCCAAAAAACGCAAAAAGGCAGCGCAGCAGGCGGAGATGGTGTTTGATGAGGGCAAAAACCTCTCGACGACTGCCCAGCAGTACGACATCACCTCCATCATCAACCAGGTACGCCAAGCGGTGGACACCTGGCGCAGCCTGCCCAACCCCAGCCAGTGGCAGGTCACGCCCGAGACGGCCCGTTTGCTGCAACACTGGCGGCACCACACCTTCAGTGGCGTGCGCCCGTTCTTCTGCCAGGTTGAAGCCGCAGAAACCGCGATTTGGCTCACCGAAGTCGCACCCAACACCAAAAGCGGCAAACTGCTGCTGGACCACCTGGCCAGCGCCAACAAAGATGCCAACCCAGAGTTGATGCGCCTGGCCTTGAAGCTGGCCACTGGCGCGGGCAAAACCACGGTCATGGCCATGCTGATCGCCTGGCAGACCATCAACGCCGTGCGTCGCCCCACCAGCAAATATTTCACCCGTGGTTTTCTGATCTGCGCGCCAGGCCTGACCATCAAAGACCGCCTGCGCGTCTTGCAGCCCAACGACCCCAACAGCTACTACAAAGACCGTGAGTTGCTGCCCAGCGACATGCTCGATGACATGAGCCGCGCCAAGATCGTCATCACCAACTACCACGCCTTCAAGATGCGCGAGCGCATCGATTTGTCCAAGGGTGGTCGCCAGTTGCTGCAAGGCCGCACGGGTGATGCCCCGCTGACGCAGGAAACCGAAGGCCAGATGCTTCAGCGCGTCATGCCCGACCTGATGGGCATCAAAAATATCATGGTCATCAACGACGAGGCGCACCACTGCTACCGCGAAAAGCCCACGCCTGAAGATGACGAAGACCTCAAGGGCGATGAAAAGAAGGAAGCCGACAAGAATAACGAAGCCGCCCGCCTGTGGATTTCGGGCCTGGAAGCGGTCAACCGCAAGCTGGGTGTTACCCGTGTCATGGACTTGTCTGCCACGCCGTTCTTTTTAAGCGGTTCCGGCTACGCCGAAGGCACGCTGTTTCCCTGGACCATGAGCGACTTTTCGCTGATGGATGCCATTGAATGTGGCATTGTCAAGTTGCCCCGTGTGCCAGTGGCGGAGAACATCCCCGGTGAAGAAATGCCGGTGTTTCGCAACCTGTGGGAACACATCCGCAAAGACATGCCCAAAAAAGGCCGTGGCACCGGTGGCGAGCTGGACCCGCTCAAACTACCGCTGCGCCTGCAAACCGCGCTGTCGGCACTCTACGGTCATTACGAAAAGACCTACAAGCTGTGGCAAGACCACGGCATCAAGGTACCTCCGTGCTTCATCGTGGTCTGCCAGAACACGGCTATCTCCAAGCTGGTGTACGACTTTGTCTCGGGCTTTCATCGCAAAAACGATGATGACACCACCACGTTGGAAAACGGTCGCCTGGCCCTGTTTCGCAACTTTGACGACAGCACCGGTAACTCGCTGCCGCGCCCCAACACACTGCTGATTGACAGCGAACAGTTAGAGGCTGGTGACGCGCTGGACGACAACTTTAGGGGCATGGCCGCCGATGAAATCGAGCGTTTCCGCCGCGAAATCGTTGAGCGCAGTGGCGATGCCCGCTCAGGTGACAACATCACTGACCAGGAATTGTTGCGCGAGGTAATGAACACCGTGGGTAAGGCTGGTCAACTCGGTGGCAGCATCCGCTGCGTCGTGTCGGTCTCCATGTTGACCGAGGGTTGGGATGCCAACACCGTCACCCATGTGCTGGGCATTCGTGCCTTTGGAACCCAATTGCTGTGCGAGCAAGTCATTGGCCGTGCCTTGCGCCGCCAGTCTTACGAGTTGAACGAAGAGGGCTTGTTCAACGTCGAATATGCCGATGTGTTTGGCATCCCGTTCAACTTCACCGCCAAACCGGTCATCAGCCCACCTCAGCCACCGCGTGAAACGGTTCAGGTCAAAGCCATGCGCCCGGACCGTGATGCACTGGAGATCACCTTCCCTCGCGTCGAAGGCTACCGTGTCGAGTTGCCTGAAGAACGCCTGAGCGCCAGTTTCAACCTTGAGTCCATTTTGACCCTCAGCCCCGCGCTGGTCGGCCCGTCCATCACCAGCAACTTTGGGATCATCGGCGAGGGTGCCGACATGAGCCTCAAGCACCTGGGCGACATGCGCACCAGCACCTTGCTGTTTCAACTCACCCAGCGCCTGCTGTACACCAAGTGGCGTGACCCTGGCGAAGCCCCCAAGCTGCACCTGTTTGGCCAGCTCAAACGCATCGTCAAGGAATGGCTGGACGCGGTGGACGACGCTGGCAACCCCAAGTACTTGGTTTGCAAGGGCGACACCTACCCTGCGCTGCTGTTGTACCAGGAGCTGGCCGACATGGCCTGCAACAAGATCACTGCCGCCATCACCCGCCAGTTTCTGGGTGAACGCCCCATCAAGGCGCTACTCGATGCCTACAACCCCACTGGCTCCAGCGCCCATGTGCGCTTCAACACCAGCAAAACCGACCGTTGGGAAACCAGTTCCAAGCACTGCCAGCTCAACTGGGTGATTCTGGACAGTGACTGGGAGGCCGAATTCTGCCGCGTCGCCGAATCCCACCCCAAGGTGCTGGCCTACGTCAAGAACCACAACCTGGGCCTGGAAGTGCCTTACCGGTTTGGCTCGGTCATGCGGAAGTACCTGCCCGACTTTGTAGTGCTGGTGGACGACGGCCACGGCCTTACTGACCCGCTACACCTGGTGGTAGAAATCAAAGGCTACCGGGGCGAGGATGCCATAGAGAAAAAATCCACGATGGACACCTACTGGGTGCCTGGTGTCAACCACTTGGGCACCTATGGTCGCTGGACCTTTGCCGAGTTCACCGAGGTCTTTCAGATCGAGTCCGACTTCAAAGCAACAGTTGACGCGCAATTCAACAAACTCATTGAGACAGCAGCCAGCAAGGCAGCCGCAGGGAACAAGTAAGCATGGCCACCAAAATAAGCACCAAACACGTCGAAACCCTCACCCACGACGAGGCCAAGCGCAAGAACATCCCGTCGGCCGAGCAGCAGTCGTTTGTGCAGCAGGACCAAACCGCATCCAAGCAAATCCGCTACGCCCGCAACACCTACCTGGACCCGCAACTGGTCTGGCGCGGCAAGGACGTGCAGGACTGGAGCGTCCTGGTCGTCAACGCGCCTCCGATTTTCCTC
>CAIYYA010000133.1 GCA_903930255.1 uncultured beta proteobacterium | reverse complement strand
GGGGGGGGGGCACTAAAAACATAAGCCCCGCGCAAACACAATTCGATTTCGTCAGACCCCTTGCGGCCGCTGCGCCGCTGGTTTAGTGCGGGCGTCCTCGGTGACCCCTTGCGCGTCCGCAATAGCATCCAGGCGCTTCAATATTGCAAGATAGCGCACCCTGTTTTCTGCGGCTTCTTCAGTGATTTGCATCACCCTGAATAGCACGTAAGGCAGCACCGCCAGCGCAATCGCAATGCCCGCAATTGCCGCCTCTTGCGGTGCGCCCTTGGCACTGCCAATGCCGACGATCAAAACAAAAGCCCCAAAAAAGGCGCAAACCCGCGTTGCCATGCCAAAGAAATTCATGTAACCCCCTGCAGTTGTGATGTTGGGTTTGATTATGCGGCGATGGCGCACATAAAACAAAATTTAAACGCAGTGTTGACATTTGTTTAAACATCGCGTGTAATTCAACTCAAGCCCGCTAATTCAGGCGGTTTGGAGTGAAGAAATGACCAAGCATCGCGCAATCAACATAGCCCTGTTTTTTGGCGTCATCGCAATTTATATGCTGATGGCCCACCTGGAAGGCCCCACCGACGCCCGTGCCGAATGGGACCAGTCAACCGCACTGGCAGACACCATCAAAGCCGAGGCAGCGTTGCAGCGCTACCAGCGCGCAGCGGCCGCACTATGCGGCAGTGAAAACGCCATCGCCAAAGACCTGGGCAACGGGGTAGTGCAGTGCCAAACGCGCCGGGGCGCAAAGACCAAGCAGGTGGCACTGTAATGAGCAGTTTTCCGCCAACCGGCGCCAACATGCGCGCGTCAATCCAACTGCGCACAGCCGCCAAGGTGGCGCCCATCAAGCAATCAACACCCGCGCCAGTGGGCAGCCTGGAGCAATACGAATCCGACGCAGGCAGCGCCTACGGGTTTCAAGACATTGCGTATTGGGGCGCCGTCATTGTGTTGAGCATTTTTACCGTTGCCGTGATTGCCGGGTGTGCTGGCTACGTAAGCGTGACATTTTTTTAACTTCTTCAACCCCTTCAACCAACCCCCCATCAATTCATGAAACTCAATTACGCAGCCATCGTTCAAGCGGGTGCAGACCTGCAATTTTTCTGCCACGGCCAGGCGCTTGAAAACGGCTGGTGGACCGACATGGCCACCGGCATGGACACCACCAGCGTGGGCTACCCCAAGCTGCAGCCGGTCAAAAACGTGGGCGAGCTGCTGTGCCTGGTGCACAGCGAAATAAGCGAGGCCATGGAAAGCCACCGCAAGCTGCTGCAAGACGACAAGCTGCCCGAGCGCACTGGCCTTGAGGTGGAGCTGGCGGATGCCGTCATCCGCATCTTTGACATGAGTGGCGGCCTGGGCCTGGACGTGGCGGGCGCCATTGCCGAAAAGCTGGCCTACAACGCCAGCCGCGCCGACCACAAGCCCGAGAACCGGCGCGCCGTTGGTGGCAAGAAATTTTAGTTAACCACCCGAGGGACAAACCAATGAAAGCATTTGCACTATTTTTAGCCGAGCTAAACGATGGCAGCACCCACGCAGGCCTTACCGGCGACTTGATGGAGCTGCTGCAGGCCGTCAAAAGCACCGGCCGCACCGGCAGCATGACGCTAAAAATCAAGATTGCATCCGCCAGCAAGGGAAGCGGCGATGTGGACAAGATCACCATCATGGCTGACCGCAAGCTGGAGCTGCCCAAGCCCGAGCAACCGCAGGATTTCTTCTGGCTCACCGACGAAGCCGAGCCCACCCGCCAACACCCACGCCAGCACAACCTGGATTTGCGCGATGCGCAAGACCAGCGCGGCGGCGTGCGCCCTGCAGCCCAGCAGGCCACCGGAACCTATGACGCAACCGCGCACATCGTCAACGCGCTCACCAACACCGACGCCGATGGCGTTATCACTTTCAAGGATGTTAAGTAATGGCCACGATCACCAACGAATCCCTCAACACCTGGGGCAAAGAAAGCGGCGCAGAAGCTGTGAAGGTTGCAACGACACTTATCGCGCTTGCGGGCGCAGCAGGCCAGCCCGCCAGCCAGGGCAACCACCACTATGTAATGGTGCCACCCAACTACACCGCCAAGGATATTACCGAGCTGGTGGAGAAAGCCAATCCAGAGCCAAACCGCAAGCGCGGCACGGTGACACTCAAAGACCTGGATAGCCTGCTGCTGTACTGCGCTGACCAGGATATGGTTGGGTCGAGCATAGGCGCAACACAGCTTGGTTATATCTACGCGGACCCGGACCAACGCAAGATTACAGCCGTCTTCAACGACCACCGCGCACCCGATGCACCAGGCTGGCGCGACCACCGCGCCGAGTACAAGGCGGAATTCACGCCCGAGTTTGCAAGCTGGATTGGCAAGAACAAGCACCAGTTTAGCCAGACCGAGTTTGCCGAATTTATTGAAGACAACATGGCCGACATTACCGCGCCGGCCGCCACCGCCATGCTTGAAATGGCCACCACCATCCAAGCCAAAACAGACATTAACTTTGCCAGCGCCAAACGCCTGCAAAACGGCCAGGTGCAACTGCAGTACACCGAAAGCATTGACGCCCGCGCCGGGGCCAACGGCGCCATGGAAATCCCCAAAGAGTTCAACCTGGGCCTGCGCATTTTCAAGAACGGGGCAGGGTACAAAGTTACCGCCCGCCTGAAGTACCGCCTGCACGGCGGAACCATCAAATTTTGGTATGAGCTTGACCGCGTAGAGCGCGCCATTGAAGACGCATTCAGCGGCTACGTGGCCACGCTGCGCGAGCAAAGCGGGTATGTGGTGTTGCTGGGTACGCCTTAACATGCAGCCCAAACTTATCGGCCTAACCGGCTTCGCAGGCGCAGGCAAAGACAGCGTGCGCCTGATTCTGGAACGCGACCACGGCTACCACGGCGTGGCCTTTGCAGACCCCATGCGCTTGATGATTTGTGAGCTACTGCAAAGCGCGGGCATAAGTACCAACTACATGCACTCGCGCGACCTGAAAGAGGCGCCAATCCCTGAGCTGGGCGTGAGCTACCGGCACATGGCGCAGACTCTGGGCACGGAGTGGGGGCGCAACCTGCACCCTGATTTCTGGATACGCATAGCGGCCTCTTATGTGACCGACTGCGCAAAGCACAACGGCACCGCAGGCATGCCCATTGTCATCAGTGACGTGCGGTTTGCCAATGAGGCGCTATGGGTCAAGCAGCAGGGTGGCGAAGTGTGGCGCATTGACCGGCCCAACCTGCCACCCGTGCGCATCCATCAGAGCGAGCGCGAGATCGACACACTGGTGCACAACCGGTGGATTAGAAACTGGGGCGCGTTGGCCGACCTGGAGCTGCAAGTGCGCATGGCGCTGGAGGGTAAATCATGAAAACAGCACCGTGCTGGCCAGACGGAACACCGCGCACTACGGGCGGACCATTTGATATTTTGTACCAGCCGCGCGCCGCCGCAAACACGGCGCCCAAGAAACGTGGACCAAGAAAGTCGCAAACACACCTGACCCGCACCCTGACCGCGCTGCGCGACCCGACGCCATCCACCTTTTGCACGGCACTGCCGCGCAAGGGCGATACGGAAAACAGGCAGCGTATTTCAAGGGCGGTGATATGAAACCCCGCAACCCCTTCGCCCCACGCACCTACACACTTGTAGACGAAATTACCGCCAGCCACATCCACCCGATGCCAGCCGATTTCAGGCGCCACCAGCTCACGCGCATGTGGCAAGGCCTGGTGTCGCTGGAAACTGCGCCCGAGCCCAGCAATGATGACTGGCGCGTGGTCAGCGATGCGGTGAACCTGATGGAAACCTTTATCCGCGAAATGCAAATTTGCCAAGACCCCGGCAACTTGCTGAACGATGCGGTAACCGCCATGGCCATGGCAGGCAAGCGCAAGGTAGACCAAGGTAAACCGCTGCGCCTGGATGGCCCTGGCATCCAAGCCACGCGCGCCATCTTGGAAGACTACCGCGATTTGCTGGACGTGCTACCCCACCGCACCGTGGTGCGCTGCCACCGCATGACAGAGCGGCGCATTCGCAAGGTGTTGGCTGGAATTAAAGAATCACATGACGTGGAGGTAATGGACCTATGAGCACCACACAAACAACCACCAGAAACGCAACGTTTATGGAGTACCCGGACCCGGTTAATGAGTCAACAACAGAGCCCGATTCGGCCTGGCTGATGGCCCGCGTTGAGCTTATTGACCCCAATGTGTTTGACCTGGGAAATGATGGCGCCTACACCCGCGCGCTGGAGCGCCTGGCGGTGCAGTTGCGTGACGAACTGGCCACCGCAACCGGCATGGTGAAGCAGCACATTGCAACCACCGGCAGCGGCTGCGCGTGCAGGCTCAAGGGCCAGGCGTATTGCGAAAAACACGATTCATAGAAAGCCACAAAATGAATGACGTATTGAATGAGTCAGAGGCCGCCGACTTGCTGGACTGCGAGCCCAGCACCGTGCAAGAGGCCGCGCGCCGGGGCGAACTGCCTGCGGTGAAGTTTGGCCGGTCATGGCGCTTTCCGCGCGGCGCACTGTTGGTTGCTTTAGACCAGAAGGCAATGGCCAACATGGTGAACGCGGTGGCAAAGCCCAAGGCTATTCAAATGGGTGTTGCCAAGCGCATGGCGCCTGTGTTGCCGGTGTCTTTGCAGCAGGCCACCAAATAGAACGAATCTGATAGTCAGAATGCGGCGCATGCACCGAATGACATGTCTAAAAACAGCGCACAAAATATGGCTCTACGGAATAACGTGTTGAATTCATGATTTAGGAATATACTCATAAAACGGATTAACGTGTAGAAAATGTCCGTGACTGGCTTTCTTCCACCAGACAAAGGAAGCGCTTAATGAAAGAGCTGAACATGCGAATCCATACAGACCACAATGGCGTGTACGTCAATGCAATCTCCAAAACATCCGATGGGAAGGATGTCGAAGGGCACCTGTACTTCACCCAAGCAGGGACTAATGCATCGAAAATTGAATTCCAGCTTGGTGCCGTTGGTGAAAATGGGGTGAATGGGCTTACCAATGAGGCCCTGCTTGCGGTTCTCATCCACCGGACAAAGTACCTAGATAACCGCTTTGGATGCGACGAGAACAAGCGTGCTATCCGGCACATGGAAGAGGCGCTGGTGAACCTTGAGGTTCGCACCGCCCGCCGTATGGTTCGCGGCGTAGAGGGCAAAGAAGTCGCCTGACAGACAATCAGAGGATGACCGACATCCTCGACCTCAAAGGCTGGGTGGTGCTCTCCAAGACTCAATCCGATGGCGAATACGTGATTGAAGCAGAGTACACCGTCCAGCCCACCAACTGCCCCAAATGCGGCGTTGTGGACACCCCATACAAGCATGGAGTTAAGCCCATCAAGTACCGTGATGGTCCGATTAGAGGAGCCGCCACGGTCATATTGGCGCAGGTGCAGAGGTACAGGTGCAAGCACTGCAAAGAGACGTTCCTGCAACCCTTGGAAGGCATTTACCCTGACATGCGTATGACCACCCGGTGTGTCGAGTACATCCAAACCCAGTGCCTGCGTGATACCTTTCTCAGGATTGCCGAGCACGTTGGATGCGATGACAAGACCGTCAGGTCCGTGGCTGGAACCTACATTGCTGAACTGAACGCCCAATACAAGCCATGGCTCCCTGTGTGGCTCGGAATTGATGAAACCCAGATTGATGGCGAACTTCGCTGCATCATCACGGATGTCGTCAACCGCAAGCCGGTCGATATGCTTCCCACCAGAGACAAGGTGGCAGTCACTGCATGGCTGTACCAGTTCAAGGATAGGCGTACCGTCAAAGGGCTGGCAATAGACATGTGGCGGCCCTATAAGGATGCTGCTCAAGCCGTGTTTCCCGGCCTGCCTGTGGTGATTGACAAGTTCCACTTGGTCAAGATGGCAAACAAGGCTCTGGAAGACATTCGCATCACTCTTGCCAAAGACCAGCCAAAGGCAGTCGGCAAGGACTGGATGCGGCGCAAAGCCCTGTTGAGGATGAGGTTCAAGAATCTTGACGAAAAGGGGCGGTTCAATCTCGCTATGTGGCTGGACAACGAGCCATTGGTCAAAGTGGCGTACAACCTCAAAGAGTCCTTCTATGGCATCTATGACGCCGCCAACAAGGTCGAGGCTGGGGAAAGGCTTGATGCTTGGCGTGCTTCTGTTCCCGCCAACATGAAGAAGGGCAAGAGGAGTTTCGCGCCACTCATCACAGCCACCAAGAACTGGCGCGAAGAGATGCTCGCCTTCTTCGACCATCCAATCAGTAACGGGTACACAGAGGCATTGAACGGAGTTGCCAAGGTAGCCAATAGGCAAGGCAGGGGCTACAGCTTTGAAGTGCTCAGGGCGCGTGTACTGTTTAAGGGTGGACGACCCGAGGCCCGCTGTGCTTCCTGCGGCGGCTTGTTCGATGTTGTCGAGTTGAAGGGTAACGAGATTGAGCGCCATCCCAGCATGTTGCGTGCTGAGTTTGAATGGCAGGACATGCCGGGTTTCTGTAGGTTGTGCCGCATACGTTTCCACACGGACATGCTTAACTCTCATGATTCAACTTCCACACATTAATCCGTTGAGCCCAAAATATACACGTCCAACCAACGTGTACAGAAAATCGAAAAATCTATACAGGTCACAGCGGAGCCAGTAATCAGGAAGGAAATATGACCTACGAAACAAGAGTCACGACAATGGTCGTCGTCCCCACAGGAGAACCGCTTTTTAGTGAGCGGGCAACGGAGGTGCGAATCACTGACGAAGCTGGTGGCGAGTTTGTCGAAGTATGCCAGTCCAGGGGTTCTGATCTGGGCAGAATTGCAATCAATCCAGAAGAATGGCCTGCTTTGCGGAAGGCGATTGACGTGCAAATAGCTGTGTGTCGCTAGGCGGGAACTAACCCAGCCTTGCCGATAAATCCTCACCCCGCAAACTGGCGTAGCGCAGCGCCATGCGGGTATCTGTCCAACCCATTATTCGACAAACCTCAATGTCGCTAAACACCCAGCCCCGGTCATTGCGCAGCTCAAACCAGCGACATGCAGCCTCATGGCGGAGGTCATGCTCGGTGAAGTCGTCCACCTGCGCATAGGCAAACAGGCCTGCAAAACGCTGGGTTAGTTTGCCCTGGGCTTTTTTGCGGTTTTCGGTGATGCCATCCCAGTACGGAAAGATCAAGCCCACGCGGTCAGCGCACCAGGCGCGCAAGGGCTCACGCAGCAAAACCTTGATGGGCACCACGCGCGGCTTGATGGCACCCCGGTGCCCCTTGGACCCGGCAACCTTGATGATGTTGGTTTTGAAGTCAAAGCTATCAGCCGTCAGGCGGTAAGCCTCAAACAGGCGCAGGCCGGTGTCCACAATCAGCCGGTACAGCAGCGCAAATGCCTGGTCATCCGTAAAGATGCGCTCACGGTCAGGGCGCTTGATGCCAGAT
>CAIYYA010000132.1 GCA_903930255.1 uncultured beta proteobacterium | reverse complement strand
GGGCTGTAGCGCCCGCCACGCTTGCACAAGCAGCTATTACTTTTGAAGCATCTTCATTAACAAACAACAACACCGGCGTGACAAATGGCGGCAAACGCCGAGCCAATTCGGCGGCCCGTGCCAGCGTGACATAGCGCGGGCTTTTGTCATAAAGCACAAAACCAATGGCATCGGCTCCGGCAGCCACGGCAGCATCGACATCGGACTCGCGCGTCAGGCCACAGATTTTGATACGCGTTCGCGCAGCTTGGGTTTTGCAAATATGCGCCAATTCAGTCATCAACAAGCTCCGGGCAATCCATCAAACAAGGGGGTTTGATCTGGCAAACCCCATTGTGCGTCGTAGCGGGGTCCCAAAAAATACAGGCCATTGGGTGAAAACGTCGGTGCCGCCGCATCGCGGTCGCGTGCGGCCAGCACCTCGCTGACCCATTGCACGGGTTTGCGCCCATCGCCCACCATCAACAGGCAACCCATGATGTTGCGAATCATGTGGTGCAAAAAGGCATTGGCTTCAAACTCGAAGCGCCAATAGGCGCCGCGTTGAGTGATACTGATATTGAGCAGCGTTTTGATCGGCGACAGAGCCTGGCAAGCACTGGCACGAAACGAGCTGAAATCGTGCTCGCCGAGCAACAAACGCGCGGCTTGCTGCATGGGTTCGCGCTGCAGGGTGCGGTAAACCCAGCCGACACGTCCCAAATCAACACTCGGGCGCACGGCAGACTGCAGCACGATGTAGGCATAACGGCGCGAAACCGCACTGGCGCGGCAGTGAAAACTGGCAGGCATTTGTTGTGCCCATTGCACAGCAATGTCATGTTGCAGCAAAGCATTGGTGCCGCGCACCCACGCATTGGCCGGGCGACACACGGGGGTATCAAAATGCACCACCTGCATCAAGGCATGCACGCCAGCATCGGTGCGACCAGCGCACAGGGTTGAAACGCTTTGGTTGGTGAACCGGCTCAACGCAGACTCCAGCTGGTCTTGCACGGTTTGGCGCGATAACTGGCTTTGCCAGCCTTGGTAGGCAGCGCCGTTGTAACTAATGCCAAGTGCCAACCTCTGCCTGTCCGGGCGCTCGTCAAACATCGGTGAAAAATTTCAAAGATTGCTCAGCGCACGCTGCGCTTTGGATTTCATGTCGCCGGATGCCTCAGCAATCACCTCTTCAATCAGGGCACGCGCGCCATCGTCGTCACCAATGGCTTTGAACTCTTCGGCCAGCGCAAGTTTGGTGACCAATGGGTCTGCGCCGGCTAACTCGTTTTCAAGCGCACCGCTTTGGGTGCTACTTTCTTCACCCAGGTCAAGCGAAAGTGATCCCAAATCAAACTCAAGCATGCCCGATTCACCGGCTGAAGCTAAAGCTTTGGGTTCTGGCTCGGGTACAGGCACATCAAAGTCGAGATCATCCAGCGAAGGCTCGGTCGGTTCTGGAGCAGCTTCCTCTTTGACGGGCTCAGTCCATGAAAAATCGAGTGAGTTATCGGCACTTGAAGGCGCAGCGGTGGGCTCAGGGTGAAGTATTTGTGTCGTCAGTTCTGCTTCTGGCTCAGGGGTGGGCTCTGAAACAGCTGTCAAAGTTGGCAGCGCAGCATCGATCTCAGGAAAAGCAGCCATCGGACGCGTCGCCTGTGCAGCGGGCATTGGCTCGAGCTCATCCAAAGAAAAGTCAAGGTCAAGATCGAGGTCGAGATCTGTGCTGATGCTGGGCAGCGGTGCGGTCATCAGGTGCTGAGCCGAAGTAGCTGCCAGTGAAGCCGGATGAGTGCCTGTCTTATCAGCTGCCTGGATGCGCTCAGGCTGTCCGCCTGGAAGGTAAAGCGCATTTTGCGGGTCGATGCTCAGACCCGATTCACAAATTTTTTCCCATTGCGCTCCGCTACCATTAGTCAGATTAAAAGCCAATGTGGCAAACGATTCAAAGGCTTTTACATCTTGACGTTTGGCGTAAATTTCAAGCAATTTTTGGTGAATGGCCAAACGATCAGGCTGAGTGCGTAAGGCATCTTTCAAAATTTCTTCGGCTTGAATGTCACGCCCATAAGCCAGATAAACATCGGCCTCGGCCACCGGATCAACATCATCCACCGCATCCAGCTGGCTTGGCGAATAGACCATGGAAGAACCCGTTGCCAGATTTTCGCTAGTGTCCACGCTCTGACCACCACTGACACCAAAGAAGGATTCAGGCTGTAACCGACTTTCAAGAAAAGAGCTGTCCATCGACATCGCCTTCTTGCGCTGACGAATCTTGACGGCAGCCAAACCCGCCAACAGTGCCAGCAGACCGGCTGCGACAACTGGCAAAAGGGGGTTTTCGATCAGCTCATCGACAAAGCTAGATTCAGGTTGCGCAACTTCAGGTGCCGGCTGACTGGATGGCAGCAAAGGTTTTGATGCCGCAGTTTTGGGTGCCAGGCTCACAGAGGCTGGCAATTCGGGAGCCGATGCTACAAACGCTACAGGCACCGATGCAGGCACCGCGGGGGGTGACGCTGGGGTGGCACTGGCGGAACTAACAGGACTGCTTATTGCCTGCGCAGCAGAAGCCCCTGTAGCAGCGGCAATTTTGCTGAGTTCAGTGATATTTTTTGTCAGTTCGGCGGCTCGACTGGCAGCTTCTTGTGCCGCACGGGCCTTGGCAAGCTCGTCCTCACGAGCCGGCGCAGACCCTTTTGAAAGGGTCAGTTTGTCGGGCGCTGCTGCCGCGGGCTTTTTGTCTTCGACGGCAACCTGCACCTTGCCACTGATATTGCGTGCAGAGTTTGCAGCAGCTGCAGCAGGCACATGGTCTGCCAATTTGCGGCGATAGGCATCAAAGTCGCGGCTTTGTGTCTGAATGATCTCCGTGGCTTGGGCTGGCTCGGTCGCAACGGCCTGATCTTCTGTGGGCAAATCGAGCACGGCACCCGCTTTGATGCGGTTCACATTGCCCTGAATAAATGCCTGCGGATTGGTACGCAACATGGCGAGCAACATTTGGTCGAGCGTTACGCTGGCGGGCTTGCTCGATGCCGCAATTTTCCCTGCTGTGTCTCCGGCTTTAACGTTCACCTGAGCTGCTTGCCTGGCGGCAACCGGAACAGCCGTTTTCTCGGGCACCGTTGGCTTACGCGCTTGCACCGCCAGAGCCGGCGCTGTTGGCTCAACCGGTTTTATGGTCGGCACGACTTGTGGCGGCGGCGCTGGCTCCGTTCGCACTGGCACCGGTGCTGCAACTGGAGGCATGCTGACCTGCGGTGGTGACGGCGCACGCAGACTTGGCGGGTCAAACAGCATCGTGTAGTCACGCGTGATGCGTCCCGAACTCCAATTGGCCTCAAGTATCAAGTCGACAAAGGGTTCATTGATGGCGCGCTCACTGCCAAGTTTGATATAGGCACTGCCATCAGCGCGCTTTAGCAGTTCAACTTGCAAGCCTGTCAACACCGGACTGAATTCCAAGCCGGCTGACTTAAAAGCCTCGATGGGAGCAAGCTTGATCTTGAGCGATGCGGCTTCATCGGCGGCCAGGCTGGCAATGTCCACTTCGGCGCGCAGTGGTTCGCCCAAAGCCGATTGAACCGTTAGACGCCCTAACGACATGGCCCATGAATCAAAGCTCATGAACGATGCCAAGGCCAGAGCGGCAAGCTGCCATCGATGTGTCTTAGCAATCAATTTATAGACTCCAATTTTCAGCCAACCAAAAGATCGACGCGCACCTTAGCATCATTGTCTGCCTCTGACAAGCCACTATTTTGCAAGAAAACTTGACGAACAGACAAGTCAACCATAGGGCGATTCTATGTTGTCAAACGACAACGACCGGCAAATCCTTGGGTCGAGTCAATGCAAGCCATAGGATTGGCCAATCAAGCAGCCAGCAAAATCCGCAACATGCGGCGCAACGGCTCAGCAGCACCCCAGAGCAATTGGTCACCAATGGTAAACGCACCCACATACTGCGGACCCATGGCCATTTTGCGAATGCGCCCCACAGGAATCGTCATGGTGCCCGTGACGGCGACCGGAGTCAAATCTTTGATCGTGGCCTCACGCGTATTGGGCACCACTTTGACCCAAGCGTTGTCGGCTGCAATCATGGCTTCAAGGTCGGCCACCGGCACATCTTTATTCAGTTTGAAAGTTAAGGCCTGGCTGTGGCAGCGCATGGCGCCGACGCGCACGCAAAAACCGTCCACGGGAACAGCCGCCGAGCCAAAGCCATCGCCCATGCCCATGATTTTGTTGGTCTCGGCCATGCCTTTCCATTCTTCCTTGCTCATGCCGTTGCCCAGGTCTTTGTCGATCCAGGGAATCAGCGAGCCACCCAGTGGCACACCAAAATTGGCGGTTTCGGCGGCTGTCAAGGCGCGCTGTTTGGCAACCACTTTGCGGTCAATTTCAAGAATGGCACTCTTCGGATCATCAAGCAAAGCCTTTACCTCAGCGTTCAGCGTGCCGTATTGGGTCAGCAACTCGCGCATGTGCTGAGCACCGCCACCGCTGGCTGCCTGATAAGTTTGGGTGCTCATCCATTCGACCAAACCGGCTTTGTACAAAGCACCAACGCCCATCAACATACAGCTGACGGTGCAATTGCCACCAATCCAGTTGTTACCACCCTGGCTCAAGGCGCTTTGAATCACCGGCATGTTCACGGGGTCGAGAATGATGACCGCATCTTTTTCCATGCGCAGCGTGGAGGCGGCGTCAATCCAGTGACCGCTCCAGCCCGCAGCACGCAATTTTGGAAAAATGGCACTGGTGTAGTCGCCACCTTGTGCGCTGATGATGATGTCGCAGCGCTTGAGCGCCTCGATATTGAACGCATCCTGCAAAATGGTTTCGTTTTTTGCCAATGCGGGCGCTTGACCGCCCGCGTTCGATGTAGAAAAGAACAGGGGTTCTATCAGGTCGAAATCACCTTCAGCCTGCATGCGATCGATCAGGACCGAGCCCACCATACCGCGCCAACCCACCAAACCAACCAGATTGCCTACTTTCATGACCTTAACCTAACAAGATAAATAAATTGAAAATAATAAAGTGCACAGTTTACAAGGCTTGGACAACCGCAAGTCCCATTTCTGAGGTGCTCACAGGGTTGCAACCCGGGCTGACAATGTCGGCGGTGCGCAAACCCTGAGCCAGCACGGCTTTAACCGCAGACTCAATGCGTTGAGCAGCCTCTGGCTGATTCAAACTAAAGCGCAACATCATGGCCGCGCTCAGAATGGTGGCCAGCGGATTGGCAATGCCCTTGCCCGCGATATCGGGAGCACTGCCATGGCTGGGCTCAAAAAGCCCTTGGTTGCTGGCGTTCATCGAGGCTGAGGGCAGCATGCCAATCGAGCCGGTCAGCATGGAGGCTTCGTCGCTCAAAATATCGCCAAACATGTTGCCGGTGACCACCACGTCAAATTTCTTGGGTGCGCGCACAAGTTGCATAGCGGCGTTGTCCACATACATGTGATCCAGCGCAATGTCTGGGTATTGTTGGCCAACTTCAGAGACGACATCTTTCCAGAACTGAAAGGTTTCCAGCACATTGGCTTTGTCAACGCTGGTGACCCGTCCCTCTGACCCGGCTGCTTTGCGTTTGCGCGCGGCCTGAAAAGCCACATGCGCGATGCGCTCAATTTCGGGGCGGCTGTAGCGCATGGTGTCAAAGGCTTCTTCTGCGCCAGGGAAATGTCCGTCTGTGGCAATGCGCCGGCCACGTGGTTGGCCAAAATAAATATCACCCGTGAGTTCGCGGATGATCAAGATATCTAAGCCGGCAATCAGCTCGGGTTTCAGGCTGGACGCGCCCACCAACTGTTCGTAACAGATGGCCGGACGGAAATTTGCAAACAACCCCAGGTTTTTGCGCAGCCCCAAAATGGCCTGCTCGGGGCGCAGCGGGCGGTCTAACGTGTCGTATTTCCAGTCGCCCACCGCACCAAACAAAATGGCATCGGCTTCTTTGGCCAACCTCAGCGTGCTCTCAGGCAGAGGGTGGCCATGGGCTTCGTAAGCGGCACCTCCCACCAGGGCTGATTCCATTTCAAATTTCAGGTCAAGTGCCTGAAGCACTTTGACGGCCTCAGCCACGATTTCTGTGCCAATGCCATCGCCGGGAAGAATTGCTATTTTCATGTTGACTTTTAAAGGAGTTGTTAGTTTGTAGTCTTTAACGTGAAACACCGTTCGTGGTGAGCTTGTCGAACCACCCTTCGACAGGCTCAGGGCGAACGGTTTCATGAATCGGGGTGTCGTGAAAAAACATGGCAGTTAGTCTTTAGCTGGTAGTTTGAATTTCTAAAAACTAATAACTCACACCTAAATACTATATTTGTTGTAGCAGTCTATGCAAGCGCAGTATGCGCTAACCAGGGTTTTTGTGTTAAACGTTCAGCCTCGAATGCCTTGATTTTTTCGGCATGACGCAGGGTCAAACCAATGTCGTCAAAGCCATTGAGCAGGCAGTATTTGCGAAAGGCTTGCACTTCAAACGATAACTCGTCGCCACTGGGATTGACGACGACCTGACGCTCTAGGTCAATCGTCAGGCTATAGCCGGGAAAGGCCGCCACTTCGTCGAACAGTTTAGCCACTTGCGCCTCAGGCAAAACAATCGGCAACAAGCCGTTTTTGAAACTGTTATTGAAAAAAATATCGGCGTAACTGGGTGCGATGATGGTGCGAAACCCATACTGGTCGAGCGCCCAGGGTGCGTGCTCGCGTGAAGAACCGCAGCCAAAATTTTTGCGCGCCAGCAATACCGAAGCCCCTTGGTAACGCGACTGATTCAGCACAAAGTCAGGGCTAGGCGTGCGACTCGCTGGGTCTTGACCCGGAAAACCCGCATCGAGGTAACGCCATTCATCAAACAGGTTTTGTCCAAAGCCTGTTTTACGAATCGACTTGAGAAACTGTTTGGGAATAATGGCATCGGTGTCTACATTTTCCCGATCCATCGGGGCGACCAGTCCCGTGTGTAATGTGAATTTTTGCATGGTGTGAATTATTTTTTCTTGGCTGCTTCTTCAATGCTCGAACCGGCTTTTTGCAGATCTTGCCCAACACCTCTAACGGTGTTGCAGCCAGCGACTGCCATCAAAAAGAAACTGATGAGTAAAACGCTTGTACTTTTCATGGGTTTGCTTTTCTTGCAAGTGTTAAACAAATTTTCTAACATCGACAAAATGCCCGTGAATCGCTGCAGCTGCTGCCATGGCTGGGCTGACAAGGTGGGTGCGTCCACCCGCGCCCTGGCGGCCTTCAAAGTTGCGGTTGCTGGTGGAGGCACAACGCTCCCCCGGCTCCAGCCGATCAGCGTTCATGGCCAGGCACATCGAGCATCCTGGTTCGCGCCAATCAAAACCTGCAGCCATGAAAATATGCTGCAAACCTTCGCGCTCGGCTTGTTCTTTCACCAAACCCGAGCCAGGCACCACCAATGCCAGCTTGATATTCGACGCCACTTTGCGCCCCAGCGATTTAACGATGGCGGCCGCCTCGCGCATGTCTTCAATGCGGCTATTGGTGCAAGAGCCGATAAACACTTTGTCAACAAATAAATCGTTCAAAGGTTTGCCAGGTTGCAGCCCCATGTAGGTCAGCGCTCGCTCAATCGCGGCGCGTTTGTTGGGGTCTTTTTCTTTATCGGGATCAGGCACCTGCGCATCAATGCCGAGCACCATTTCGGGCGATGTTCCCCAAGTCACCTGTGGTACCAAGCTGGCGGCATCGAGTTCAATCATCTGGTCAAAAACCGCATCCGAATCAGAATGCAAACTGCGCCAGTAGCTCACCGCCTGATCCCACTCCAGGCTGGCTGCGGCCTCGTTGGCAGCGTGGCTGCCAGGTGACAACAAGCGACCTTTAACATAGTGAATGGTTTTGTCATCCACCGCCACCAAACCAGCACGCGCACCGGCTTCGATCGCCATGTTGCAAACGGTCATGCGCCCTTCCATGCTCAGTGCACGAATCGCAGCGCCAGCAAATTCGATGGTGAAACCCGTCCCCCCAGCCGTGCCAATTTTGCCAATCACGGCCAAAACAATGTCTTTGCCGGTGCAACCTGCAGGCAAAATGCCTTCGACACGAACCAGCATATTTTTGGCTTTTTTGGCCAGCAATGTCTGCGTTGCCAAAACGTGCTCAACTTCACTGGTGCCAATACCATGTGCCAGTGCACCGAAAGCGCCATGCGTAGAGGTATGCGAATCACCGCAAACCACGGTCATGCCAGGCAAGATTGCGCCGTTTTCAGGGCCAATCACATGCACGATGCCCTGACGCTTGGACATGAACGGAAAGTAGGCCGCCGCACCATATTCTTTGATATTGCTGTCGAGCGTGAGCACCTGCTCTTTGCTGGTTGGGTCGGTAATGCCGTCATAGCCCAGCTCCCAGCCTGTGGTGGGGGTGTTGTGATCCGCCGTGGCGACCACCGAGCTGATGCGCCAAACTTTGCGCTTGGTTTCACGCAAACCTTCAAAAGCTTGAGGGCTGGTGACTTCATGCACCAAATGGCGATCGATATAAAGCAGGGCCGTGCCATCTTCCTCGGTATGGATGACATGTTCGTCCCAGAGTTTGTCTTAAAGCGTGCGTCCCATTGTGGCTCCTTGGTAAGCCTGCGATTTTAAACGTCGGATCGACGCGAACGATCACCCAAAAATAAAGCCCCCCGACTTGCT
>CAIYYA010000131.1 GCA_903930255.1 uncultured beta proteobacterium | reverse complement strand
GGAGCCAGGCCGGCGCCGCCTACCCAGCTGAGTCGCATTGACGATGATGACCCGATTAGCACGGACGTGCAGTCGGTTTTTCCAGCCGACAAATTGGCCAAATTGCGCCATGGTCTGAGTCTGGACAGTCAAGCCCTCAAACCTGCCAGGGTCGAATGGCAAAACCCAGAGCAACTGCGTTTTGTCCTCACAGAGGGAAAAAAACGTCAGATTCGCCGCATGTGCGAGCTGGTTGGTCTGAAAGTGGTGGGTTTGAAGCGCGTGCGCGTTGGTAAAGTGATGCTGGGCAACCTGCCCGTTGGTCAGTGGCGCTATCTGGCTGCGCATGAGAATTTTTAAATTTCAAACCTTGGAGAAACCATGTTTACTATAAAAAACATAGCTGTTTGTGCTTTGTTGACGTGCTCTGGCGGCGTTTTTGCTCAGGATTCAGGGTCGGGCACAGTCAACGCCATCTGCAGCACAGACCTGAGTTGGTGTGAGTTGGCGGCCCAAGAATTTACCCGTAGCACTGGCATCAAGGTGTTGCAATCACACAAAGCGACGGGCGAAGCAGCTGCGCAGTTACGCGCCGAAGCGGCCAACCCCAAGACTGACCTTTGGTGGGGCGGCACGGGTGACCCATTTCTGCAAGCGGCTGAGCTCGGACTGCTCGAACCTTATCGCCCCGATTACCTGAACGACCTGCACAGTTGGAGCGTGCGCCAATACGCCATGACACAAAACATGGTGGGCGGTTTTTACACATCAGCCATTGGTTTTGGCTGGAATACTGAGCTTCTAAAGAAAAAGAAACTGGCTGAGCCGAAATGCTGGGCTGACATGGTCAAGCCCGAGTACAAAGGTGATATCGAAATTTCGCACCCGGCTTCAAGTGGCACCGCCTATACGATTTTGGCAGGCCTGGTGCAGCTGATGGGTGAAGAGCCGGCTTTTGACTACATGAAAAAGCTGCACAAAAATATCAGCAACTACACGCGCAGCGGGCAGGCTCAGGCGCCCAACGTGGCCAAGGGTGAGGTAGCTGTTGGCATCAGTTTTATGTTTGGCTTTGATGGCTGGCGGCATAACAAATTCCCGGTCAAAACAGCGGCACCCTGTGAGGGCACGAGCTATGAAGTGGGTGGTATTGCCATGGTCAAAGGCCAGCGCAACAAAGACGCCGCCAAACGTTACTACGACTGGCTGATGAGCCCGGCCGGGCAGGCCATTGGCGGACGTGCCAATAGCTTGCAGGTGCCGGCCAACAAGACATTCAAGCTGGATCCACGCATCCCTCTGCTTGATTCGGTGCGCTTGATCAAATACGACTTCGAGAAATATGGCAAGGCCGCCGAGCGTAAACGCTTGCTTGAGCGATGGCGCAAAGAGGTTGAAGCGCTACCGCGTTAAAGGCGAGTGCTCGGGGTTCAAACCCCGAGCGCATTTTCGGGTTGATTCAAGATTGGTATTTTTTCTGAAATGGCTTGTATGAAAAACGTTCTTCACGCGGTCAATACACCGAAGGTACAGTGGGACGAATTAGCCATCCGACAGGCTTTTTGCCAAGACATCAAAGATCGCTACTCGCGAATCAGGGACTTTGAGAACAAAAAGCAACCTGATGAGTCGCGCTTCCAACTGCGGGTGAATGCCGATACCAAATCTGGTGCAGTGCCTTACATTGCTTTGATTGCTCCTGATCAAGATACGTCTGGTCCTTATGGTGGGTTGAGCTTTGTCGTGTTTCCGGCAGATGATCCGGGACCTCCTTTGATTGGTATGGTTGTTGGTACCCAATCGATCGCGCCGGACGATTTGGTGCTTGGTCGCCCTGGCCACGCCCGGCAGTGTCGTGCTGTCACTCGCTGGTTGGCTGCTCAACCAGAAGGTGGTTATGCCTGGGCCAAGCGGGAGCCGGTCAATACCGATGAAAAACTTCCCGTTGTTGTTAAAGAGCGCTTGCGGCAGTGGGGCAACTCCCTTGAAAAATATGGGCATGTGCTTTACGCGTGCTACGCGCCCACAGGCTCTGGAGCGCCTGATGATCACAAAGCACGCGAGCTGGCCATCACTGTTTTGATGGATTTGTTCATGGACGAGCGCGGCATTGAGCGTAAAAGTGCCTGCGAATCTGTCGCCCAGGCGACCAAAGCGAAATGGATGGCGCACTTGATGCCGCCGATCAAAAACCAAGATGTAGCAGCGCTATTGCAATTCCGCCGTTTCGTGATTTTGGAGGGGCCGCCTGGCACTGGCAAAACCCGTATGGCCAAAACGCTGCTCCAAAGCGACTACCGCGGTGTGGGGCAGGTGATTCAGTTTCATGCCGGTACGACTTATGAGTCTTTTATAGGCGGTCTGCGACCGCTGACTGATGACGGCGCCCAAGGTTTTCGTTTCGCCCCTGCGGGTGGACATTTACTGCGTGCCATTCAACAAGCAAATGCCCAGCCAACGCAGCCCTATTTGCTGGTGATTGACGAAATCAACCGTGCCGATCTGGCAAAAGTTTTGGGTGAGTGCATGTACCTGTTCGAGGTGGGGGACAAGGATCGACAGGTCGAACTCGAACACTCTTTTGTTGAAATCAATGGTCAGACGCTGCACTTGCCAGCCAATTTGTTTATTTTGGGAACCATGAACACGGCAGACCGCAGTATTGCGCTGATGGATGTCGCGGTGCGCCGCCGCTTTGCTTTTGTGACGATGTGGCCGGACTTGGGTGTGTTGCACGATCAAAAGCAGGCTTGCTCGCTGATGCTGCAAAAGTTTACGCAACTGCTGGATATTTTTGTGACACATGCCGCCGATGACGGTTTTCAACTTTTGCCAGGGCACGCCTACTTTTTGGAGACTGACGAGACTCGCGCCAAAGTGAAACTGCAGACCGAACTCAAACCCTTGTTGCTGGAGTACCTTGCACAAGGCCATGTGAGCGGCTTTCGCGATGAGATTCACGCTTATATTGACAGCTTGCCAGAATAGACATGACCAACGCATTGGCGCAGCAACCGGTACGACGACTGCCCGATAGCGCACGTACTTTTGTGGCTGCTGCGTCTTGGTTCATAGATGCCAAGACCGACAAGAAAAAAATCCAGGAACTATCACAGCAGCGTAGTGAAGATTTTTTACGAATGAACCACGGACTTTTGCGTGACTTTGGCGTGCGTGGCCAAGTTGGTAGCGCCCATGGTGCTGTGGGTTTGTGGCTTGAAACCGATACACATATTGGCGCTATGCCCCTGCTCTCGCCGGCTACTGCTAGGCCTGATCTTGGGCTGGTACTAGAGCCGCGCTTTACTTGGCGTAGTGCTGGTGACATGCTATCGGGCACGGGCTTTCGAGTCACACCGGAAATTTTGCCGATTCAGCGCATGGTGGTGCAGTCCGACCGAATGATCCCGGCTTGGGTCTTGAGTGCCACGGTGCTCATGCGCATCGCAGCCGTTTTGAAACAATTTAATCGTCGCTTTGAACATCATGACGAGGTGCTGTCCGCGCCCAAAGGGCAAGTGCAGTGGGATCGTTACGTGACCGCACATATGGCACATGGCCAATGGCTACAGGTGCCTTGCCGTTTTCCAGATCTGTTGCTAGATGCAAAATTGGGAGGTGCTTTGCATTGGACGGTGTTGTGTCATCAGGGGGCATTACGGACTCAGTTGGGGCGTCACGCGGTGGTTCATCAATTGCTGCAACGCTGCGAGACCATGCTGATAGTTTTGCGGAGTTTTGCACCTGTTCGTCCCACACCTGGCTGGCAACCGCAAGCCAGTTCAGCGATGGCAGAGGTTTTTCGCCGTGGCTTGGAGGCTATTCACTGGACGGTGGATGAGCGCGGTTTGGGTGGTACGAGTGATTTGGCGGGTTTGCCCTGGCGCATGGATATGGCACCATTTTTTGAGGCCTGGGTGGAAGCAATTGCAGATCAAGCAGCACGGATGCATGGCGCTACTTTAACCACTGGGCGGCGGCAAGAAACCACGGTACGATTGCATTGGCAACCCGCGAAATACCGCACACAAAGAGCGCTGATTCCGGATGTCGTTTTGCACCGATCCGGGGTGACGGTGGTGATTGATGCCAAATACAAGCGTCATGCGCAGTTGGTTGGCTATGGCTTGTATAGCGCGGGTGATCATGACTGGCAAGCGCAGCATCGCGAGGATTTACTGCAATGCCTAGCCTACACCAGTTTGTTTGATACACCACGGGTGGTGGCCTGCCTGGCTTACCCTTCCCCAGATGACCAGTGGAATAGGCTCAATTTTGAGGGGCGGGTGTTGTCTCGTGCCACGGTTCGCCACGGCCTACGGCAAGTTGAAGTTGCCTTGCTGGCGGTGCCGATGTCAGGCGATGGCAGAGTAGCGGCCACTCTATTGGGACAGTTGTTGGAATGATTTTCTCTCAAATCCCACGCGCACGCTCAACTTTGAACTGCTCGCGCAGCGCTGCAAATGTGCCTGTATCGAGTGCCGCGCGCACTTCGGCCATCAGGTTCAGGTAGTAATGCAGGTTGTGAATGCTCGAGAGCATCGGGCTGAGCATTTCGCCGCAGCGGTCGAGGTGGTGCAGGTAGGCGCGGCTAAATCCGCCGCTGACGCTGCCGTCGGGTCGCGTAACCCCTTTGCAGGTGTAACAGGTGCAGGTGGGATCCAATGGGCCGTGGTCGGTTTTATGGCGCGCATTGCGCATTTTCAGATCGCCAAATCGGGTAAACAGGGTGCCGTTACGCGCGTTGCGGGTGGGCATGACGCAGTCAAACATGTCCACGCCTTGCGCGACCCCTTCAACCAGATCTTCCGGGGTGCCCACGCCCATCAGGTAGCGCGGTTTGTTGACGGGTAAACGGTGTGGGCTGTGCGCCATGATGCGCAGCATTTCGTCCTTGGGTTCACCCACGCTGACGCCACCCACCGCATAGCCGGGAAAATCCATCGCCACCAGTGCTTCCAGCGACTCCTGACGTAAATGCTCAAACATGCCGCCTTGCACAATGCCAAAAAGCGCGTTTGGGTTTTCCAGTCGGGCGAACTCGACCTGACTGCGCTTGGCCCAGCGCAGGCTCATTTCCATCGATTTTCTGGCTTCGGCTTGCGTGGTGATTTGGCCCTTGGTTTTGGGTTCGACTGACAGGTAGGGTGTGCATTCGTCCAATTGCATCACGATGTCGGCGTTCAATGTGGTCTGGATTTGCATCGAAACTTCAGGCGACATGAAGAGTTTGTCGCCGTTGACCGGGCTGGAGAAGTGCACCCCTTCCTCGGTAATTTTGCGCATGGCACCCAGACTCCAGACCTGAAAGCCGCCCGAGTCAGTGAGGATGGGTTTATTCCAGCGCTCGAATGCGTGCAAGCCACCAAAGCTTTGCATCACATCTTGCCCAGGGCGCATCCACAGGTGAAAAGTGTTGCCCAGAATGATTTGTGCACCCATGTCTTCCAGGCTGCTGGGGGTCACGCCTTTGACTGTGCCATAGGTGCCCACTGGCATGAAGATAGGTGTTTGCACCACGCCGTGGTTGAGGGTCAGGGTGCCGCGACGGGCGTGGCTGGTGGGGTCAGTGGCGAGCAGGTCGAATTTCAGCATGGATGTGTTCAATCAGGAGGCGCCGATTGTATGAACAGGTCTTACACAAAACCGCCCCAGCGTCGTTGTTCCGACTGGTCATACGTCTGTACTGCCTGCGTCGGAGCGCCCAACTGGGACAATTTTGCGTAAGTCCCAATGAACTCGACGAAATGCTCAGAATGATTGCTTTACTTGTAAATTTCTTTACTTTAGAATCAGGTTTACTTTTTAAAATAAGGAAATTTATGCCGCCTGCAGTTGCATCTGCCGAACTTGATACGCTGCCTTCGGTTGAGGCGGTGGTGTCCACCAAGGGTCAGGTAACCTTGCCTGCTGCCATGCGCGCTAAATTGGGTATTGGGCCGGGGTCGCATATTCATTTTGAACTGCGCGGCAAAGAGCTGGTGATCAAGCCTGAGTTGCCGATGAGCACCTATTACGGCATGCTCAAAGGCTACGACTTGGGTGATATTGAGCCTGAAAAAGAACCTGATCGGACGTTTGAATGAACCTCGTTGATTCTTCTGGCTGGATTGAGTTTTTCAAGGCTGGGCCGAATGGTCCGGTATTTAAGCCGGTGATCGAAAACCGCCATCGATTGCTGGTGCCGACCATTGCCCTGTTCGAAGTGCACAAAGTGCTCAGCCGCAGTTTGCCTGAGGGGCTGGTGACGCAGTGCCTGGATGTGATGCGGCAGGGGCGGGTGCTGGATTTGACCGATCAGCGCGCCGTCGCTGCTTCCAAGGCTGCGCGGCTGCACGGCCTGGCCATGGCTGATGCGGCCATGTACAGCATGGCGCGCGAGTTTGATGCCATGTTCTGGACGCAAGGCATCGATTACCAGGGTCTGACAGGCGTGACTTATTGCCCCAAAGGCGTTTGATAGGCCGGCTGACGTGTCAGCAGCATGGCGTCGCCGTAACTGAAAAAACGGTAGTTTTCGCGGATCGCGTGCGCATATAAAGCCATCACCTTGGCGTGTCCGGCAAAGGCGCTGACCAGCATCATCAGGCTGGACTTGGGCAGGTGAAAGTTGGTTAGCAGCGCATCGACTACGCTGAACGCAAACCCCGGTGTGATGAAAATGCGCGTTTCACTTTGGCTGGGGTTGAGCGCCCAGGATTCAAGTGCCCGAACGCAGGTCGTACCCACAGCAATGACGCGCCCACCTCGTGCACGGCAATCGGCAATCGCCTGCTGAGTCGCTTGCGGCACACTGAAACATTCGCTGTGCATCTGGTGCTCAGACAGGTTTTCGGTTTTGACGGGCTGAAAAGTGCCGGCCCCCACATGCAGCGTGACATAGGCACGCTGCACACCCAGTGCATCGATACGCGCAAGCAGGGCTTCGTCAAAATGCAGGGCTGCTGTGGGAGCGGCTACGGCGCCGGGGTTTTTGGCGAAAACGGTTTGGTAGCGCTGGGCGTCTTCAGCAGAATCGCTATGGGTGATGTAGGGCGGCAATGGCACATGGCCGTGGCGTGCCATCAGGGTGAATGGGTCATCGCCCGCATCGTTGGACAAAACGAAGCGGAACAAACTTCCTTGTGCATCCGGCCAACGCCCCAACAGCGTGGCGCAGGGGTGGTCGTTGCATCCAGATGCGGCAGTCAACGATACCGTGGCACCGACTTCGGGCTTTTTGCTCACACGCAGGTGCGCTGCCACCTGATTACCCCCGAGCACCCGCTCGATCAGCAGTTCGAGCTTGCCACCGGTGGCTTTTTCACCATAAAGGCGGGCGTTCATGACGCGTGTGTCGTTGAATACCATCAAGTCGCCGGGCTGAAGCAGCACTGGTAGTTCGTGAAAAATGCGGTCAACGGGTTGGTTGTCAGTTCCGTCAAGCAGGCGCGAACCGCTGCGTTGAGCCGCCGGGTGTTGGGCAATCAGCTCTGGCGGCAACGCAAAGTCGAAGTCGCTCAGGGTGAAGGTTTGTGCGGTGGCCGTTGCGCTTAAATGCATATGACTTGTGATCTGGCGAGCTTGTAAAGCCGCAAATTGTCGCAGCAAGCATGCCAAGGTGCAGGCATACGTGGGTACGATCTTTTTTACTTTTGCGTCAATTGTTCGGCTTTCGCTGATTAGCCGCCAAAATCCGGCTATGACACAGTCATTTGAAACGCCATCTGCCAAAATTTTGACGGGTCCGCAAAAGGCTCTGCGTAAGCTTGGGCTGAATCGGCCAATTGATCTGGCTTTGCATCTGCCTATGCGCTACGAAGACGAAACCCGCGTGGTGAAACTGCGCGATGTGCGTGAAGGTGATGTTGCTCAAATTGAGGGTTGGGTTAGCCATTGTGACGTCAGGCTCGGAGGTGTACGCCAATTATTGGTAACGCTCGATGATGGTTCCGGCACATGTCTGTTGCGGTTTTTTACTTTTTATCCGTCACTACAAAAAAACCTGGCGCCCGGAAAGTCGATACGGGTTCGTGGAGAGATCAAGGAGGGCTTTGCCGGGATGACCATGATGCATCCGGTGGTTAAATCAGCCACAAGTGAGTTGCCCAAGTCTTTGACGCCAATTTATCCAAGTGTTGCTGGTTTGCCGCAGGCGTATTTGCGCAGAGCGATTTTAGGGGGGCTAGAGCGTGCAGATTTAGACAACGCCATACCCGATGAAATACTCAATAAAAATGCCCTCCAACGCTTATGGCCATTGCGTGAGGCGCTCCTTTTTTTGCATTATCCTGTGCCCGATGTGGCGCTTGCCACGCTGGAAGATCGCAGCCATCCCGCGTGGCAGCGACTGAAGGCTGAGGAACTGCTGGCGCAGCAGATATCGCAATTGCAGTCGCGCCGTGGGCGAGCCAGTCGCCAGGCACCGATGTTGGCGCAAGCGGGCGTGACAAGGCTCGCTTTGGCGCAACAGTTGTTGAAGCAACTGCCTTTTGCTTTGACCCGAGCGCAAACACGCGTCGTCGATGAAATCGCCCAAGATTTAGCTCGCTGCGTGCCCATGCACCGCTTGCTGCAGGGCGATGTTGGCGCTGGCAAAACGGTGGTGGCAGCACTGGCTGCAACGATGTGCATCGATGCCAACCGGCAATGTGCTCTGATGGCCCCCACTGAAATCCTGGCAACTCAGCACTTCGCCAAACTGGTCAGTTGGCTAGCCCCTCTGGGTATTTGCACGGCCTGGCTGACCGGCAAGCAAAAAGCCAAGGAGCGGCGTGAAATGCTGGCGCTGATCGCCAGCGGGCAGGCGCACTTGGTCGTGGGAACGCACGCCCTGATTACGGAAAATGTGACGTTCAGGCAATTGGCACTGGTCATTATTGACGAGCAGCATCGGTTTGGCGTTGCGCAACGATTGGCTTTACGCAGCAAGCTGCAAGACGGGCAGGAGCCGCATCTGTTGATGATGACCGCAACGCCGATTCCACGCACTCTGGCGATGAGTTACTACGCTGACTTGGATGTCTCCACCATTGATGAGTTGCCAGCAGGACGAATTCCGATCGTGACCAAACTGATTCATGAATCGCGCCGGGACGAAGTGGTAGCGCGCATCCGGGTGCAGATTGCCCAGGGACGTCAAATCTACTGGGTTTGTCCGCTGATCGAAGAAAGCGAAGCGCTGGATTTGACCAACGCGACTCAAATCCATGAGAAATTGAGTGCTGCATTGCCAGGTGTCATGGTTGGACTTTTGCACTCGAGAATGCCTTCGGTTGAAAAAAAAGCGGTCATGGACTTATTTTTTGCAGGCCAAATGGGTGTTTTAGTGAGCACGACGGTGATTGAAGTCGGGGTCGATGTGCCTAATGCATCGTTGATGGTGATCGAGCACGCCGAGCGCTTCGGGCTCTCGCAGTTACACCAGCTGCGTGGACGAGTGGGGCGTGGCGCTGCGGCTTCAGCTTGCGTTTTGCTTTATTCCAGCGGTGATGCACCGCGCTTGGGGCAAGCCGCACGCGAGCGGCTCAAGGCCATGCTGGAGAGTGGCGATGGCTTTGAGATTGCTCGGCGCGACCTCGAAATTCGTGGTCCTGGTGAATTTATGGGATCGCGCCAATCTGGGGATGCCATGCTGCGCTTTGCCGATGTGGTTGAAGACATCGCTTGGCTCGATTGGGCGCGCCAATTGGCCCCAGTTTTGCTGGATCAGTATCCGCTTTTGGCGCAACAGCATGTGCAGCGCTGGCTCGGTGGAAAGGCGGAATTTTTGAAGGCCTAAGTGGCAGTCAACCCAGTACAAGCGGAGCGCATTGGGGTCGATTTTGGCTATCGATGCCATAAGTCAGTCAGCCTCTTAGTGCTTGGAGTAATATCTGCAGCGGTGGCATTTTTTGAGGGAGTTTCAATGCGTTCCAACCAAGAATTGGTGTTTTTGCAAGTGCTGGCAGACCGTGCTTTGGTGCCCGCAGCGGTGTTGCTGGAAGTTTCGGGTACGGAGCAGGACTCTGCACAAACTTGGCAGCAACTTGCGACTCAAACTGATCTGTTGACACTGTCGGCCAGTATTGCTTGCTTTGTGCGTAGCCCAGTGGCAGATGGACTTCCCAGCGAACTGAATCAGGCTTTGCTGAAGGCAGCTTGTCAACGTCTGGACGATGCTGTCTGGCTCCGTTCTGATGGGCTGACGAAACCGGTTTTGCCTGCTCAGTCGCAATGGCTGGCGGGCGATTGGGTGTTGGCTGCACCTGCCAAACTCAACGCACGTCAGTCAGGCTCGCGCGCATTGGCTCTGAAGCTGGTGCAATTGGTGGTAGCCGAAGCCGATACGCGCGACATCGAAGACGTATTTCGTCAAGATCCGGGTTTGTCCTACCAGTTGTTGCGCTTGGTGAATTCTGTGGGCATGGGTAGCTCGCGGCGAATTACGAGTTTTTCGCAGGCCATTTTGTTGCTTGGACGCCAGCAATTGCGGCGCTGGCTCAATCTGATGCTTTTTTCTGCCAACAGCGACGACTATCGCTCAGCCATGCTGCTGGCGCGTGTGACGCAGCGTTCGCGTGCACTGGAGTTGTTAGCGCGTCAAACTGGCATGGATAGAGCCGCGCAAGAATTGGCGTTTATGACTGGCATGTTTTCCATGCTCGGGGTGCTGTTTGGGTGGCCCTTGAGCGAGGTTTTTAAACCCTTGCAAATCAGTGAGGTACTGGTGGCTGCGGTGTTGCGTCACGAGGGTGAAATTGGTCAACTATTGCGCTTAGTCGAACTCTTTGAGCGTCGCGATGCTGTCGCACTGATGCCCTTGTTTGCCAATTTGCAATTGAGTGTGGCGGACTTTAACCAGATTAATCTGCAAGCATGTCACTGGATGTTGGGGGTGGTGCGAGCCAAACCGGGTGACGAGCATGAATGAGTCGTTGCTCGATAGTTGCCGTGATTTGTGCCAACAAGCTCATGCCTGGCAAGGATCAGAGCCAAATCAGCATTTGCAAGCGTTGGCGCAGACGTTGCAAGCCCTGGCATTTGAAAACGCACGGCAAGTTGATGCTGCGCGTGTTTTGGCTCAGTTGCAAGAGCCCATTATCACGCTCGATACGGCGGGCTACATCACCAGCTGGAATCAGGGTGCAGAGCGCTTGTATGGGTTTAGTGCAGAGGAAACGCTGGGGCAGCATATTTTGTTTTTGTATGCGAACGATGAGGACTCTCAGATTAGCGGCATTGAGGAGTTTTTTCAGATTGATGACAGTGCGTTATTGAAAGTCAAGCATCACAAAAAAACCGGAGAGGTCTTTTGGGCCGATTTGTCACTGACAGTGTTGCGTGATAACGAGAACGATGTGCAGTGTTTTGTGGGGCACTTGGCAGAACTGGGCAAGAGCTTGTCAACAGCGGAAAAGCTCAGTTTGCACGCCAGCATCATTGCCAATAGCGATCAGGGTATTTTGATTACCAATGGTCAAGAGCGCATTGTGTCGGTGAACGCTGCTTTTACCCGGATTACAGGCTATTCAATGCAGGAAGCGATTGGACAAACTACCGATTTATTGCGTTCTGGAGTGCACGATGCTGATTTTCGGGCCCAGGTTTCGGCCGCTTTGCAAGGCACTGGACCTTGGCAAGGAGAGATCATCGGGAAGCGCAAAAATGGCGAATTATTTCCCCAGTCAGTTTCGATTAGTGCGGTTCGTGATGATGCTGGACAGATCACGCACGCTTTTTCCATTTTTTCTGACATCAGCGTTTTGCGAGCCAGTGAAGAGCGGATGCAGCAATTGGTGAACTATGACAGTCTGACTGGTTTGCCCAATCGCACCTTGTTCAACCAGTTGCTCGGGCAAGCCTTGGCAACAGCACGGCGTAACAACGACTGCTGTGTCGTCTTGGCTTTGGAGTTGAACCGCTTTTCCACTATCAAGGAAACCTTTGGCAACGAAGTCGCCGACGAATTGTTGCGTCAGGTTGGACACCGCTGGCGCACAGTGCTTCGCGACGAAGATGTGCTGGCGCGGGTTGGTGATGCGGAGTTCGTAGCGGTGCTGACTAGCATTCAAAAGCGTGAGCACAGTGGGATAGTTTCGCAAAAGATGCTGGCGGCATTGGATCAACCCTTTGATATTGAGTCGAATCAGGTGCATGCGGCTGCCAGCATCGGGATATCAGTGTTTCCTGAAGACGGTCAGGATGCACTATCGTTATTGCGGTTTTCTGATGTAGCCGTGAAGCGCTTGCATTCCGAAGGTACAAGCGGTTATCTTTTTTATAGTCCCGAGATGAATCAGCGGGCCAAAGAGCAATGGCAACTGGAAGCCGAATTGCGCCACGCGCTGGTTGCCAATGAGCTGCTTTTACATTACCAACCCAAAGTGAGTTTGCGCAGTGGGCGAATTGTCGGTGCAGAGGCATTGATACGTTGGCGGCACCCTCAACGCGGCATGATTTCGCCTGGAAAATTCATACCGGTAGCAGAGGAAACCGGTTTGATCTTGGATATTGGGAATTGGGTTTTGGAAGAAGCCTGTCGCCAGATTAAGTCATGGATGGTTGCCGGTATCGAGATGCCGCCGATTGCTGTTAACTTGTCGGCACGCCAGTTTGATCAACATTTGCCAGTGCGCTTACAGTCTGTGTTGGAGCGTCACGGCGTGCCGCCCGAGCGCTTAAAGCTCGAAATAACCGAAAGCTTGCTGGTGCGCGGTGCAGATGCGGTCATTCTGATCATGAACGAGCTGGTGGGCATGGGTTTTTCATTGGCGATGGACGACTTCGGGACGGGGTATTCGAGCTTGGCCAATTTGAAACGTTTTCCAATTACAACGTTGAAGATTGACCGGGCATTTGTGATTGGCGTGCCTGGTGACCAAAACGATTGCGCGATTGCTCGGGCAATCGTTACCATGGGTTTACAGTTGCGCCAGGAAATTGTGGCTGAAGGCATTGAGACCGTCGAGCAAATGGATTTTTTGCGCAATTTGGGGTGTGATCAACTCCAGGGGTTTTTATTCAGCCCCGGTGTTTTATCAGAAATGTTTGAGCGCATGGTTCGTGAAGACCACCGTTTAAAGTTGGATTGATGCTTGTCAGGGAGCTGATCGTATGACGTTAACCGAACTCAAATACATAGTCGCTGTAGCGCGCGAACGGCATTTTGGTAAGGCTGCCGAAGCCTGCTTTGTTTCGCAGCCGACATTGTCGGTTGCTGTTAAAAAGCTCGAAGAGGAACTTGATGTCAAGCTGTTTGAGCGCAGTGCCAATGAGGTGACGGTGACCCATCTGGGCGAAGAAATTGTGCGGCAGGCGCAGAGTGTGCTGGAACAAGCCGCTGCCATCAAAGAAATTGCCAAACGTGGCAAAGATCCGCTTCTTGGTTCGCTGGCTTTAGGCATCATTTACACCATTGGGCCTTATTTACTGCCCGATCTGGTGCGCCAGATGATTGCCAAAACACCCCAGATGCCCCTGATGCTGCAAGAAAATTTTACGGTCAAACTCCTCGACATGTTACGCACAGGTGAAATTGACTGCGCAATTTTGGCGGAGCCATTTCCTGACGCGGGCTTGGCTGTGGCGCCACTTTACGATGAGCCTTTCATGGCTGCGTTGCCCGTCAATCACTTGCTAGCAACACAAACCGAGGTGACGAGCGAACAGCTCAAGTCGGAAACCATGCTGCTCTTGGGAAGTGGCCACTGTTTTCGCGATCATGTGCTAGAGGTATGTCCTGAGTTTGCGCGTTATTCGAGCAATGCGGAAGGTATCCGTAAAAGTTTTGAAGGCTCATCCCTAGAAACAATTCGGCACATGGTTGCCGCTGGCATGGGGGTAACGCTGGTACCGCGCTTAAGCGTTCCCAAAGAGGCACTTTCCGACCAGCCTCAGCGTAAGCGTGATGAAGATCCTTATGTCAAGTACCTACCGTTTGCTGGTGATCCGCCCAAGCGACGGGTGGTGCTGGCCTGGCGGCGCAGTTTTACGCGCTATGAAGCCATCGCCGCATTACGCAATGCCATCTATGCCTGCGCCTTGCCTGGAGTAACGCGTTTATCCTGAAGGCGCAAAGCGTGAACTCTGAAAATATCAAACCCGCTTCAGTCTTAAGCCAGCGTCTGTCACTCTATCTTGATCTAATTCGCTGGAGCCGTCCTGCTGGCTGGCTTTTGTTGTTATGGCCAACATTAGGGGCTCTTTGGGTGGCTGGTGCAGGGTTTCCGGGTTGGCATTTGGTCGCAGTGTTTACGCTGGGGACTTTTTTGATGCGCAGTGCAGGGTGTTGCATCAACGATGTGGCAGATAAAGATTTTGATCGTTACGTTAAACGCACGGCGCAGCGGCCGGTTACCCGTGGTGCGGTGGGCGTTCGAGAAGCCTTAATTTTGGGTGCTGTTCTGGCTTTGCTGGCATTTGGACTGGTTCTCACCACCAATACGCTAACCATTGCTTTGTCATTTGCTGCGCTTGGGGTTACGTTGGCCTATCCGTTCGCTAAACGTTGGTTTTCCATGCCACAGGCGGTTTTGGGTTTGGCTTTTGGCATGGGAATTCCAATGGCATTTGCTGCGCTACGCAATGAAATTCCACTTATAGCTTGGCAGTTGGCGCTAGGCAACCTGTTTTGGGTGCTGGCTTATGACACTGAATATGCCATGGTTGACCGGGACGATGATTTGCGAATTGGCATGAAAACTTCGGCGATTACCTTGGGATCGTGGGATGTACCTGCGGTCATGCTGTGCTATTTGGTATTTATAAGTATTTGGGCTTCAGTGCTTATTCAGCAAGCGTTAGATGCTGTATTTTTTATAGCAATAATTGTTGCTTTGTTGCAAGTTATCTGGCATTACACGCTGATTCGTCAGCGTTCCCGTGACGGGTGTTTCAAGGCTTTTAGACTAAACCATTGGCTCGGTTTTACATTGTTTGCTGGGATCGTCGCGTGTGACGTGCTCAAATAAAGGTGCCAGAATAGGTCATGCTGGATTCTCGAAAACCTGGGTCTCAGGGTTTGCCAAACTCTTCACCTAGTTCATGGGCGCGCTGGCGTGCTGCATACATGGCATTGATAAAAAGTGAACGTACATCATCATTTTCCATTGCAGAGATGGCGGCATGGGTTGTGCCCCCCTTGCTTGTGACACGCTGTCTTAAAACCTGCGGTGGTTCGCTGGAGCTAAGAGCTAAAGCGCTGGCTCCAGCGAAAGTTGCGAGTGCAAGTTGCTGAGCCTGCTCACGCCGTAAACCCATCTCAGTGCCGGCAGCAATCATGGCCTCCATGAAGTAAAAAACATAAGCCGGTCCAGAACCAGAAAGCGCCGTAACAACGTCGAGCTGTGCTTCTGTCGCAAGCCAAAGCATTTCGCCGGTGGTGGTAATGACCTGTTCGATGCGGGTTTTGTCGCTGAATGAAACGCCATTGCGGGCAAACAATCCGGTGATACCTCGGCCAATAAGCGCAGGCGTATTCGGCATGGCTCGAACGATGCGCTGGGAACCGAGCCATAGGGCAATGCTGTCGCTATGAATGCCGGCTGCAACGCTCAAATGTAATGCGTCAGAACAGTGAAGCGCAACTGCTTTTGCCGCCTGCGCAAAAACCTGTGGCTTGATTGCCCATACGATCAGCGCAGCAGCAGATAAAAAATCGCCAGATTGCTCTCTGGCATCGATGTTAAAAGCTTGCTTTAGTTTTTGGCGAGCCTCAATAGAAGGTTCCAGGACGTCAAAGCAACTGGAACAATGGCCTTGTTGAATAAGCCCACCAATAATGGCGCTGGCCATGTTGCCGCCGCCAATGAACGCAATTCTCTCTGCCATGCTTGTACTCTCCGATAGGATGACTCAAGTAAAAGGTCAAGTCTAATCAATTCGGCTTTGGAAAAAGTTCAGGCTAAAGAAGATTTTTAAAAAATACTTGGCATAGCTCTAAAAATAGTGCATAATTCAAGGCTTCGCTCGAAAGAGTGTGAAGTATCTGCCCAAAGCCATAGCGTGAGTGGTTCACGAAGTGAGTTACGGGCCCAAGACTGACTGGACTAAATGTTTGCAAGGTGTAAGCATGAGTCTGGTGCAAGTTGGGAAATAAACAAATGATCCAAACCGAATCTCGACTAGAAGTTGCCGATAACACCGGCGCAAAGTCCGTTCTGTGCATTAAGGTGCTGGGCGGATCAAAGCGTCGCTACGCCAGTGTTGGCGATATTATTAAGGTGAGCATCAAAGAAGCTGCACCACGTGGGCGTGTCAAAAAAGGCGATGTCTATAGTGCGGTTGTCGTGCGTACTGCCAAAGGCATTCGTCGCAGTGATGGCTCTTTGGTTAAATTTGATGGCAATGCGGCAGTGCTGCTTAATGCCAAGCTTGAGCCTATTGGCACACGCATTTTTGGACCAGTGACGCGAGAGTTGCGTACAGAAAAGTTCATGAAAATCGTGTCGTTGGCTCCAGAAGTTTTGTAAGGACATTTCATGAACAAAATTCGCAAAGGCGACGATGTGATTGTTTTGGCTGGCCGTGATAAGGGCAAGCGTGGCAAGGTAACACTTCGTAAAGATGATTCGTATCTGATCGTTGAAGGTGTTAATGTTGTTAAAAAGCACACCAAACCAAATCCAATGAAGGGTGAGGCTGGTGGAATTGTTAACAAGACAATGCCTCTACATCAAAGTAATGTTGCAATTTTCAATGTGAGCACTGGCAAGAGTGATCGCGTAGGCATCAAGTTGCTTGCAGATGGAAAACGCGTGCGCGTTTTCAAATCTAGCGGCGAAGAAATCAAGGTGGCATAAACATGGCTCGTTTGCAACAAATTTACCGTGAAAAACTTGCACCAGATTTAATGGCTAAATATGGCTATAAATCTGTGATGGAAGTGCCTCGGCTAACGAAAATCACCCTTAATATGGGTGTGAGTGAAGCCGTGGCTGATAAAAAAGTAATGGATCATGCAGTCGGCGACCTGACAAAAATTGCAGGACAGAAGCCGGTTGTGACGATGTCTAAAAAAGCTATTGCCGGTTTCAAAATTCGTGAGAACCAAGCTATTGGGTGCATGGTTACCCTGCGCGGTGCTCAGATGTACGAGTTTTTAGATCGCTTTGTAACAGTTGCACTGCCAAGGGTTCGTGACTTCCGTGGAATTTCAGGACGCGCTTTTGATGGCCGTGGTAACTACAACATCGGTGTAAAAGAGCAAATTATTTTTCCTGAAATTGAGTACGACAAGGTAGATGCTTTGCGTGGTCTGAATATCAGCATTACGACAACGGCCAAGACAGACGATGAGTGCAAAGCATTGCTCACTGGCTTCCGTTTCCCCTTCAAGAACTGAGGTAATCTGTGGCTAAGATGGCTTTAATAGAGCGTGAACTCAAGCGAGATAAACTCGTTGCTAAGTACGCAAAAAAGTATGCTGAATTGAAGGCGATCTCCAAGGATGCTAAGCGTAGTGAAGAAGAGCGCTCTGACGCGCGTCTTGCGCTGCAAAAATTGCCGCGCAATGCAAATCCAACACGTCAACGCAATCGTTGTGCAATTACTGGGCGTCCACGTGGAACGTTTGCACACTTCGGTTTGGCGCGTGCAAAAATTCGTGAAATGGCATTTGCTGGGGAAATTCCTGGCATTGTCAAGGCAAGCTGGTAAGCGGCAGGAGATATGGATATGAGCCTGAGTGATCCTATTGCCGATTTACTGACGCGTATTCGTAATGCGCAGATGGTAGCCAAATCTTCCGTATGTGCACCTTCTTCAAAGGTCAAGCTTGCAATAGCGCAAGTTCTGAAAGACGAAGGTTACATAGATGGATTTAAGATAAATACGACCAATGGTAAGCAAGAGCTTGAAATTGCGTTGAAATATTACGCAGGTCGCCCAGTAATTGAGCGTATTGAGCGTGTGAGTCGTCCGGGCTTGCGTGTCTATCGCGGTAGTGACGCCATTCCACAAGTTCAAAACGGCTTGGGTGTTGCCATTGTTACGACGCCCAAGGGTGTTATGACAGATCGAAAAGCGCGAGCTACCGGTGTCGGTGGTGAAGTGCTTTGTTACGTAGCCTAATGCGCGGCGTTGAGGAGAAATAAGAAATGTCCCGTATTGGTAAAATTCCCGTCACGATCCCTGCTGGAATCGATGTGACAATTAATGAACAATCGATCCAAGTTAAAAGTGCAAGTGCTGTTTTGGTGCAAAAACTAAACTCATTAGTAAATGTTACTTTCGAGGCTGGTCGGGTAAGCTGCATTGCCACTAATGATTCACGCGAAGCTGATGCCATGAGTGGCACCATGCGTCAACTGATCAACAACATGGTAGTGGGTGTGAGTAAAGGCTTCGAAAAGAAGTTGACGTTGATTGGCGTGGGTTACAAAGCTCAGGCGCAAGCAAATAAGCTCAATCTGACTGTTGGCTACTCGCATCCTGTCAATATTGAAATGCCTGTTGGTATTACAGTGGTTACTCCAACTCCCACAGAAGTACTCATTAAAGGCGCTGATCGCCAACGCGTTGGGCAGATCGCAGCAGAAATTCGTGCAGTTCGTCCGCCAGAGCCTTACAAAGGTAAAGGTATTCGCTACGCGGATGAAAAAGTCGCAATCAAAGAAACCAAGAAGAAGTAAGGAACTGCACTATGTTGACCAAAAAAGAACAGCGTCTTCGCAGAGCCCGTCAAACACGCATTCGTATTGGCAATCAAGGCGCCGTGCGTTTGACAGTCAACCGAACCAACTTGCATATCTACGCCAGTGTAATTTCTGGCGATGGATCAAAAGTCCTAGCTACCGCATCTACTTCAGAAGCGGTTGTTCGTCAGCTGCTGGGTGGTGCTGGTAAGGGTGGCAATATAGCGGCAGCTCAAATCGTCGGTAAACGTGTGGCTGAGAAGGCCAAGGCTGTTGGTGTCGAAAAGGTGGCATTTGATCGGGCTGGTTTCGCATACCACGGCCGTGTCAAGGCATTAGCAGATGCAGCACGTGAAGCTGGCTTGCAGTTTTAAGCAGATCGGAAATAATGATGGCAAAAGTTCAAGCAAAAATGCAAGGTAAGCCTGAAGGTCCCGAAGATGGTCTTCGCGAAAAAATGATCGCGATCAATCGCGTCACAAAGGTCGTGAAAGGTGGTCGAATTCTGGGTTTTGCGGCATTGACAGTTGTTGGTGATGGTGATGGAACTGTTGGTATGGGCAAGGGAAAATCAAAAGAAGTTCCAGCGGCTGTGCAAAAGGCAATGGAAGAAGCTCGGCGTAATCTGAATAAGGTTTCGCTTAAAAATGGTTCTATTCACCACAAAGTGATGGGTCATCATGGTGCTGCATCCGTAATGATGGCACCGGCTCCCAAAGGAACTGGCATCATCGCTGGTGGTCCAATGCGTGCTGTGTTTGAGGTGATTGGCATTACTGACATCGTTGCGAAAAGCCACGGTTCAACAAATCCATACAACATGGTTCGTGCAACACTTGATGCTCTTTCGCGCGCCACTACGCCAGCCAACGTTGCGGCAAAGCGTGGAAAAAGCGTTGAAGAACTGTTTGTCTAATTGGAGTTGAGAATGACAACACAAAAAATGTTAAAAGTTCAATTAGTGCGGAGCCCGATTGGTTGCGCTGAGTCACACCGAGCTACAGTGCGAGGTTTAGGTTTGCGCAAAATGCGCAGCACAAGCGAATTGGTTGACACTCCCGAAGTTCGTGGAATGATCAACAAAATTAGTTATTTGGTCAAAGTGCTTTAAGAGGTTGATAATGGAACTTAATGGCATCAAGCCCGCAGACGGCGCCAAACATTACAAGCGTCGTGTCGGTCGTGGGATCGGCTCCGGAATTGGCAAAACAGCTGGCCGCGGCCATAAAGGTCAAAAATCGCGCGCTGGTGGCTACCACAAAGTTGGCTTTGAAGGTGGTCAAATGCCAATGCAGCGTCGTTTGCCAAAACGTGGCTTTAAATCACAGTTGCTCAAATATAACGCAGAAGTCACACTGACTGCATTAAATGCGTTAGCAGTCAATGATGTTGATTTGATGGTACTCAAGAAAGCTGGCTTGGTTGGTGAGTTAGCCAAGGTTGTTAAAGTTATCAAGACTGGCGAACTAACCATTGCGATCAACCTGACTGGTATTGGTGCGAGCTCTGCTGCCAAGTTGGCAATTGAAGCAGCTGGCGGTTGTTTGCTTTAATCGTCAAGAGTAGTTAATAAGTGGCAACAAATCCGGCATCGCTAGCAAAGACAGATAAGTATGGTGACTTACGTCGCCGCTTATTGTTTTTATTAATGGCATTGGTTGTTTATAGAATTGGTGCTCATATACCCGTCCCCGGTATAGATGCTGCTCAGTTGCAGCAGTTCTTTAAGGGTCAACAAGGTGGTATTCTGGGCATGTTTAACATGTTCTCTGGCGGTGCACTTTCTCGGTTTACGATTTTTGCGCTTGGGATCATGCCCTATATTTCTGCATCAATCATTATGCAGTTGTTAGGGTATGTTCTTCCAGCATTTGAGCAGCTTAAAAAAGAGGGTGAAGCCGGGCGTCGAAGGATAACTCAATATACGCGTTATGGCACGCTTGGTTTGGCGTTGTTTCAATCACTTGGTATAGCGGTTGCACTCGAAAGTTCTGCTGGATTGGTGATTAGTCCAGGCTTCGGATTTAGAATGACAGCAGTTGTAACGTTAACTGCCGGTACATTATTTTTAATGTGGTTAGGTGAGCAAATTACAGAACGCGGACTAGGCAACGGTATTTCAATACTTATTTTTGGTGGGATTGCTGCTGGCTTGCCTAATGCGATCGGTGGATTGCTTGAGCTGGTTCGTACAGGGGCAATGAGTATTATTATCTCTTTGTTTATTATTATCTTAGTTGCTTTTGTTACTTATTTTGTAGTATTTGTTGAACGAGGTCAACGCAAAATTCTTGTTAATTATGCACGTCGTCAAGTTGGTAATAAAGTTTATGGTGGTCAATCATCTCATCTTCCACTGAAGTTAAATATGGCAGGCGTTATCCCTCCTATTTTTGCTTCGTCAATTATTTTGTTACCTGCAACTGTTGTTGGATGGTTCAGTGCAGGTGATTCGATGCGCTGGTTAAAAGACATTGCAGGTTCTCTAACTCCAGGACAACCCATATATGTGATGTTGTATGCTGCAGCGATTGTTTTTTTCTGTTTTTTCTATACGGCTCTGGTTTTTAATAGTCGTGAAACAGCTGAAAATTTAAAGAAAAGTGGTGCTTTTGTTCCTGGAATTCGTCCAGGTGAGCAAACTACTAAATATATTGATAAGATTTTGTTGCGTTTGACTTTTGTCGGTGCAATATATATTACATTAGTTTGTTTGTTGCCTGAATTTTTGATTCTTAAGTATAACGTTCCATTCTATTTTGGTGGTACATCTCTTTTGATTATTGTTGTTGTAACAATGGATTTTATGGCGCAGGTGCAAAATTATTTGATGTCGCAGCAGTATGACTCTTTGTTGAAAAAGGCTAATTTCAAGTCAACTTGATACATATCATATGGCAAAAGACGATGTTATTCAGATGCAAGGTGAGATAGTTGAAAACTTACCAAATGCTACGTTTCGTGTGAAATTGGAAAATGGTCATATCGTGTTGGGACATATTTCTGGGAAAATGCGTATGCACTATATTCGCATTCTTCCTGGCGATAAGGTTACAGTCGAGTTAACGCCCTACGACTTAAGTCGTGCTCGTATTGTGTTCAGGGCTAAGTAAGTTCAACTGTTAACGAATTGTTTTTAGGAGAGAGAAATGAAAGTTTCGGCTTCGGTAAAAAAAATTTGCCGTAACTGCAAAATTATTCGACGTAATGGCGTTGTGCGAGTGATTTGTTCGGATCCACGTCACAAACAGCGCCAGGGTTAATTGCAAGAGTTTTAGAGGACGAAAATGGCACGTATAGCTGGTATTAATATTCCACCGCAAAAGCATTCTGAAATTGGTTTAACCGCCATTTTCGGTATTGGGCGTAATCGCGCTCGTAAGATTTGTGAAGCTTGTGGTATCGATTACTCCAAGAAAATCAAGGACTTAACTGACTCAGAGTTGGAAAAAGTCCGTGATGAAGTAGCCAAGTTTACCATTGAAGGTGACTTGCGTCGCGAAACAACGATGAACATCAAGCGTTTGATGGATATTGGGTGTTATCGTGGTTTTCGGCATCGTCGCGGTCTGCCGTTGCGTGGTCAGCGTACTCGTACGAATGCACGCACACGTAAAGGTCCTCGCAAAGCTGCTGCATCGTTGAAAAAATAATCGAATTGAAAGAGCATCATGGCAAAAGCACCAGCCAATAACGCCGCGCAACGTGTGCGTAAGAAAATTCGCAAAAATGTTGCAGATGGAATTGCACATGTACATGCGTCGTTCAACAATACGATTATTACAATCACCGATCGACAAGGAAATTCATTAGCTTGGGCCTCGTCTGGGGGGCAAGGTTTCAAAGGTTCTCGCAAATCGACACCTTTTGCCGCTCAGGTAGCTTCTGAGGTTGCTGGTCGTGCAGCCATAGAGCAAGGTATCAAAAATCTTGATGTTGAGATCAAAGGTCCAGGTCCTGGACGCGAATCTTCAGTTCGTGCTTTGGCTGCTTTGGGAATACGCATCAATATGATTGCTGATGTTACGCCTGTACCGCATAACGGTTGCCGCCCTCAAAAGCGTCGTCGTATTTAATTTTTAAAGACCACCGCCACTTGGATTCTGTCAAGTGGCTCCTGCTTTTTTGCAGAAGATGATTTAAAGGATATTCAAGTGGCACGTTATTTAGGGCCTGTGGCCAAATTGTCTCGTCGTGAAGGTACGGATCTCTTTTTAAAGAGTGCCCGTCGTTCTATTGGCGATAAAGCTAAATTTGATTCAAAGCCTGGTCAGCACGGTCGCACATCAGGTGCGCGGACTTCTGATTATGGTTTGCAATTACGTGAAAAGCAAAAAGTTAAGCGGATGTACGGTATTTTAGAAAAACAATTTCGCCGTTATTTTACTGAAGCTGATCGTCGAAAGGGCAATACGGGTGCTAACTTGCTTTCTTTGCTCGAGTCGAGACTTGATAACGTTGTTTATCGCATGGGTTTCGGATCAACTCGCGCAGAAGCGCGTCAGTTGGTTTCACACAAATCTATTCTGATCAACGGCAAGTCGGTAAATATTCCATCTTGCATGATCAAAGCAGGCGATGTAATTAGCGTTCGTGAAAAATCTGCAAAACAAACTCGTGTTGCTGAAGCTCTTCAGTTAGCTCAGCAAGTTGGTATGCCTGCTTGGGTTGATGTTAGTGCTGAAAAAGCTTCTGGTGTCTTTAAGTCTGTTCCTGACCGCGATCAATTTGCAGCTGACATCAATGAATCGCTGATTGTTGAGTTGTATTCACGTTAATTCAGTTCTTGCTAACCCGATGCTGTATTCGACAGCATGTGTATTTATAGTAAGGCCGGCCTTACCGATGTAACGAGTCGGGGGTATTGAGAGGAATATTTCATGCAAAGCAGTTTATTAAAACCTAAGTCCATTTACGTTGAGCAACTCTCAGCAAACCGCGGTAAGGTTGTTTTAGAGCCTTTTGAGCGTGGGTATGGGCACACTTTAGGCAATGCACTACGTCGTGTTTTGTTGTCTTCCATGCAGGGGTATGCACCTACAGAAGTTACTATCGCTGGTGTCGTTCATGAGTATTCGTCAATTGATGGTGCGCATGAGGATGTTGTCAATATTTTATTGAACTTGAAGGGTGTTGTTTTCAAGTTGCACAACCGAGATGAAGTAACTTTATGTTTGCGCAAAGATACCGAGGGTGTCGTAAGGGCTAGCGATATTCAAACACCTCATGACGTTGAAATCATCAACCCTGATCATGTGATAGCTAATCTTGCTCATGGCGGTAAGCTCGACATGCAGATCAAGGTTGAAAGTGGTCGTGGCTATTTGCCTGGAACGATGCGTCGTCATGCGGACGAACCAACCAAATCAATTGGTCGTATTGTTCTTGATGCATCATTTTCACCTGTTAGACGCGTTAGTTATACAGTCGAAAGCGCTCGTGTTGAGCAGCGGACTGATCTCGATAAATTGATTATTGATATTGAAACTAATGGTGTTATTTCGGCGGAAGATGCGGTTCGAGCATCGGCCAAGATTTTGATTGAACAGTTAGCAGTCTTTGCTCAACTTGAAGGTGGTGAGGTGGATGATATTGTGTCATCTCCATCAAGATCGGGTGCGCAGTTTGATCCGGTTTTATTGCGCCCAGTTGATGAGCTTGAATTAACGGTACGCTCAGCTAACTGTCTTAAGGCTGAAAATATTTACTATATCGGTGATTTAATTCAACGTACTGAAAATGAGTTACTTAAAACACCAAACTTGGGACGCAAATCTTTGAATGAAATCAAGGAAGTGCTTGCATCAAGGGGTTTGACTTTGGGTATGAAACTCGAAAGTTGGCCACCAGTTGCCCTGGAAAAACGTTAGTGAATTTAACCTCGTAAGAGGAATGATCAGCTCGCAGTACCTTGTCCGGCTGCTTGTTAAATATATATAGGAAATTATTATGCGTCACGGTCATGGCTTAAGAAAACTTAATAGAACCAGTTCACATCGCCTAGCGATGTTGCGTAACATGATGAACTCGCTGCTAACACACGAGACGATTAAAACTACATTACCAAAAGCTAAGGAGCTACGTCGTGTGGTGGAGCCTATGATTACCTTGGCAAAAGTTGCGACGGTTGCAAACCGTCGATTAGCTTTTGATCGTTTGCGTGATCGTGATGTGGTGACTAAACTTTTTACTGAACTTGGTCCACGCTTTGCTGCGCGTCCGGGTGGTTATACCCGTATTTTAAAAATGGGTTTCCGCGTGGGTGACAATGCACCAATGGCATTGGTTGAGTTGGTCGATCGCGCGGTTGATCAAGAATCTCAATCTGCTGAAGCTTCAGTCGCATAATGCCTGTACAATGAACGCATACCGCGCGATGGAGCAGTCTGGTAGCTCGTTGGGCTCATAACCCAAAGGTCGGAGGTTCAAATCCTTCTCGCGCAACCAATAAACTCAAGCACTTAGCTTGAAAAAACGCCCACTTAAAGTGGGCGTTTTGCTTTTTGGCCCAAATTTGGCCCAAAATGGCCCAGATTTGGCCCAGCAGATTTTTGCTTTGTCCATCATGACCATTG
>CAIYYA010000130.1 GCA_903930255.1 uncultured beta proteobacterium | reverse complement strand
TGTATGTTGGCGATGCCAACAAGATTCCAGACAGCGCAGACAACAATGGTCTTAAAGGTTGGTTTGATTCTTTGGCTTACAACCGACCGGTGGCAGCGCCAGCTGGCGAACCACAAGTTACCCCTAGTCAAATTATTCCCATTACGGCCAAGCTTATTGGGCAGCTGCGTGCGGGCACCAAAAGCGAAATATCGGCCGATGTTAAAAACCTGTTTAACACCCCCAAACCCTATCAGCTTGGTGCGGGCGACGTTTTAAACATAGTTGTGTGGGATCATCCCGAGCTATCGGTGCCTGCAGCAGCTGGCGCTGGCACCGACCCAGGCAGCGTTGCAGCAGTAGGCAATGGCTTTAACTTGAGTCCACTTGGTTTTATACAGTTTCCCTATGTTGGTCAGATCAAGCTGTTGGGAATGACTGAATATGAAGTGCGCGACCTTTTAACGCAGCGCTTGGCGCTGTATATCAAAGACCCGCAAATCACCGTGCGTGTGCAATCCTATCGCAGTGGGCGTGTTTATATCGATGGCGAAGTGCGCAGTACAGGGCTGCAAGCAGTTAACGACATTCCAATGACGCTGCCCGAGGCCATTGGCCGTGCAGGGGGCCTTACAGCCATGGCAGATCGCTCGGCTATCGCGATCACGCGGCAAGATAAAACCACCATGGTCAACCTGCCACTGCTGACTGAGCTTGGTGTCAATCCGGCCAATATTGTGCTGGCTGCAGGCGACTTGGTTCGTGTTTTGTCGCGCGATGAGGCCAAAGTTTTTGTGATGGGTGAGGTGCTGCGCCCGAACACGCAAATGTTGCGCAACGGCCGCCTAACCCTGAACGAAGCCTTGGGGGATTCGGGTGGTGTCAACCAGGTTTCGGGTGACCCACGGCAAATTTTTGTGATTCGGGCTGCCAATTCAATTCAACCCGAAATTTACCATCTCGATGCCAATTCGCCAGCAGCCTATGCGTTGGCTGAAGGTTTTGAGCTAAAAGCGCGTGACGTGATTTATGTTGACCCAGTACCGCTGGTGCGCTGGAATCGTGTGATCAGCCTGATGCTGCCTAGCGCGCAAGCCATTTCGACAACGCGAAGCTCTTACAACTCATTAAGTCAATGAAAGTTATTTTGACTTTGTGCATCGGCAACATTTGCCGCAGCCCTTTGGCGCAGGGCTTGTTGGCGCTGCAATTGCCCACGCACACCGTTTGGTCAGCAGGTTTGTCTGCTTTGGTGGGGCACGCAGCCGACCCGATGTCAATTGCCATTGCTGCCGAGCAGGGCTTTGACATCACGCAGCACCGTGCGCAACAAATCAGCAGCTTTTTGTGCCAAAAATCAGATTTGATTTTGGTCATGGAGCAATCCCATAAAACGCAACTCGAACAAATGTTTCCGCTGGTAAGCGGCAAGGTTTTCCGGTTGGGGCAATATGGCAAATTTGACATCAGCGACCCCTATCGCAAGCCGCGCTCGGCCTTTGACACCGCTTATGCCGCCATTTCTCAAGGTGTGGCCGACTGGGCGCCGCGTATTAAAAAGTTATCTGCATGAATCTTCCTACACCTATTCAGGCGCCAGTAGCGCAAAGCATGAACAACATGCAGTCGATGCAAGAAGACGATGACAGCATCAATTTGTTAGATTTGCTCGACGTTTTGCTCGATCACCGTTGGCTGATTGCCATCATCAGCGTAGTGATTATGGCCATTGGCGGTACCTATGCTTACATGGCTACACCCATTTATGAAGCGAACGCCTTGATTCAGGTGGAAGACAGCAAGGGCAGTGGTGCCGCTGGCTTTTTGGGCGACGCTGGCAATTTGTTCGACATCAAGTCCCCGGCCTCTGCAGAGATGGAAATTTTGCGCTCGCGCATGGTGGTGGGCCAAGCGGTTGAAAATCTCAAACTCGACTTGGTGGTGCGCCCCAAATATCTGCCGTTGATTGGCGGCTGGCTGGCACGTCGAGCCAGCCAACCCGGTGTGCCGGGCTTTTGGGGTCTGCCGGGTTATGTCACCGGCAACGAGACCGCCACGGTGGCCTATCTTAAAGTGCCGGTTGCACTAGAGGGCATGCGTCTAAAAATACTGGTAGATGCCTCTGGCTATCAGTTGCTATCACCCGAAGATGAAGTTTTGGGGCACGGGCAAGTCAACAAACCCCTGAATTTTCAGCACAGGGGACAAGCTGCCGAGTTGTTGGTGACAGGGCTAACTGGCTTGCCAGGCGCCGAGTTTTATGTTACCAAGCTGTCTAAGCTGGGCGTTACTGTTGGGCTGCAATCATCGATTGTGATTGCTGAAAAAGGCAAACAGTCGGGGGTGATCAGCACCAGCTTGCAAGGGGCTGACCCAGTTCGCACAGCGACAATTCTCAACGAAATCAGCGCCTATTATGTTCGGCAAAATGTTGACCGCAAAGCCGCAGAAGCCGAAAAATCAATCACTTTTTTGAACACCCAGTTGCCAGAGCTGCGCAAACAACTCGAAGGCTCTGAAAACAAGTTTAATCAGTTTCGCAACCAAACTGGCACGTTTAACCTGGGCGAAGAGGCCAAAGAGGTGCTAACCCAGTCGGTTAGCTTGGGGGTTAAGTTGCTCGAGCTGCAGCAAAAGCGCCAAGAGTTACTAACGCGTTTTACGTCTCAACACCCCAGCGTTCAGGTGCTTGACTTAAACATCAAGCAAATCAGTGGCAAGATTAGCGCCATGGATAACAAGGCCAAGCATTTTCCGAATGTGGAGCAAGATTTGCTGCGCCTAACCCGCGACGTGAAGGTTAACAACGAGCTTTATACCGGCTTGCTCAACACTTTTCAGCAACTGCGCTTGCTTAAAGAGGGCAAGATTGGTAATGTGCGGGTGATAGACGGTGCAGTAGTGCCTGAATCGCCAATTAAACCCCAAAAATCAATGATATTAGCGTTGTCTGCCGTGCTTGGTTTGCTGGTGGGTGTTGGTTTGGCATTTTTGCGCAACAGCATGCGCCCCGGCATCAACCACGCCAACGACATTGAGCAACACATTGGCCTGCATGTGTTTGCCACCGTGCCGCACTCTGAAGATCAGGCTGGACTCTCGGCCAGTGGCAAACAGAAAAAAATTGGCAACAATTTGCTTGCCAATTTGCGCCCCAATGACCCGTGCATTGAAAGCCTGCGCAGCTTGCGCACAGCCCTGCAATTTGCCATGCTTGACGCCGCCAACAATGTGGTGCTTATGACTGGGCCAACCCCGGGCATTGGCAAATCGTTTGCCAGCGCCAACTTTGCAGCCGTGTTGGCTGCGGGTGGCAAACGCGTGTTACTAATTGATGCCGATATGCGCAAGGGTCATATACATGAGTCTTTTGGTCTGACGCGTGGCACTGGCCTGAGCGCGCTGATAACCGGCAGCCAAACCGTTGAGCAGGTGACACATAAAAACGTGTCGCCGGGGCTCGACTTTATTTCGACCGGGTTAATGCCACCCAACCCGGCCGAGTT
>CAIYYA010000129.1 GCA_903930255.1 uncultured beta proteobacterium | reverse complement strand
GCCACGAACCGGTGTGATTGGCCAGCGAGCTACCAACATCAAGTGTGATGGCAAATGGTTTTTGCATCGTCATTCCCCAATCAAACCAAAACGGCGAATATTACGGTCAGCGCGCGCTTGCAAGCGGGCGATCGTTTCAACATCGGGATTTTTGCCAAACAAATGGGCAAAGCGTTTTTGCGGTTTGAGGTATTCCTCGATCGGCACCTGGCGGCGGATTTTCAGCACGCCAGTCACTTCACCACGTTCGGCTTCAAATACCGGAAACACACCACTTTCTACCGCCAAACGTGACAGTTTGATGGTGTCGTGCGAAGCGGCGCCCCAGCCCAGTGGGCATGGCACAAATATATGGATGTAGCGCGCACCACGCATCGTCATGGCTTTTTTGACCTTGTATTCAAGGTCGCGCAAATCAGCCACAGTGGCTGTCGCCACATAGGGAATTTCATGCGCCATGGCAATTTGTGGGACATTTTTGCCCTGTCCAAATTCATTACCCGGATGCGGCCCAACGGACATGGTGGTGGCCGTGCGTGCGGCTGGCGGTGTGGCGCTGGAGCGCTGCACGCCCGTGTTCATATAAGCCTCGTTGTCGTAACAAATATAGAGCACGTCGTCATTGCGTTCAAACATGCCCGACAGACAGCCAAAACCGATGTCGGTTGTGCCACCGTCACCGCCCTGAGCCACCACTCGTACATCGCTGCGGCCTTTGGCTTTCATCGCCGCAGCAATGCCTGTTGCCACCGCAGCGGTATTGCCAAAGAGCGAATGGATCCAGGGCATTTGCCAGGAGGTTTCTGGATAGGGCGTTGAAAACACTTCAAGGCAGCCGGTGGCATTGGCTGCAATGAGTTGCCCGTTGGTGGCCGCCATTGCCGCATCAATGGCATAGCGCGCACCTAGCGCCTCACCACAGCCCTGGCAAGCGCGGTGCCCTGAGTTGAGCGAATTGCTACGTGCAGCACTGGCTTGTTCGCTGCGCTGATCGGGCGCAAGGAGTCGATTGCCGACTGTGAAAGTACCGGTTTGATAAAACTTGACGGTTGACTGTTCCATGGTGTTCTTTCAGGAAATGCCCAGCGACACACTACCCATGTCGCGCAAGATGCCTTCGGCAATCGGCCCGGAGCGCCGTTGGATTTTTTCACGCTCCAATACACGGTTCACCACCGCCCAATCGAGGTCTAAAAATGTGAGCAGCTCAAGCTTATCGGCTATGGCTTCGAGCAATAATTTGTGCACAGAAGCCTTGGTGATGGCACGCCCACCCAGCCCTGCCACTACTGTCAGCACTGGCTGCGGTCGGTTTTGCACCGCACTGCGCACATCGCGCGAAACAATGCCACCAATCCCGACTGCAAAGCACTTTTCTATCACCACGATGCGCTTGGCGTTGGCCGTTGCATCCCGAATGGCTGTGATGGGGAAAGGCCGGTACGAGGTGATACCCAGCACACCCACCTTGATACCTTCGGCGCGCAAATCATCAACCGTGTCCTTGATCGTCCCTAACACGGAACCCAAAGCAATCACGATGGTTTCTGCATCGTCGGTTTTATAGGTCTTGATCAATCCACCAGAATCACGGCCGAACTGTTGTTTGAATTCCTGGGCAATTTGTGGAATCAAATCCAATGCCTGCATCTGCTTGGCATGCGCCAAATAGCGCACCTCGGTAAAGGCCTCTGGCCCGACCATGGCACCGATGGTCACGGGATCATTCGGATCAAGCACTTGGCGCGGCTCGTAAGGTGGCAAAAATTTATCTACTTGCGCTTGATCCGGTATGTCCACCCGCTCGTAAGCATGGGTCAGAATAAATCCGTCCATACAAACCATCACTGGCAATGAGAGCTCCTCTGCAATTTTGAAGGCCTGAATGTGCAAGTCCAGGGCTTCCTGATTGGTTTCTGCAAAAATTTGCAACCAACCCGCATCGCGCATCGACATGCTGTCGGTGTGATCATTCCAGATGTTGATGGGCGCACCAATGGCACGATTAGCCACTGTCATGACAATAGGAAGCCCCAGTCCTGATGCGTTGTAAACCGCCTCAGCCATGAACAAAAGACCTTGACTGGCGGTGGCGGTATAAGCGCGCGCACCAGCAGCCGACGCGCCGATTGCCACACTTAAGGCTGCAAATTCAGACTCGACATTGATGAACTCACAGGTTGAGAGTTCTCCCGATTTAACCAACTCACCCAATCCCTCGACGATGTGGGTTTGCGGTGAAATCGGATAAGCACAAATGACTTCGGGGCGACTCAACGCCACGGCTTTAGCTACGGCGTGGGAGCCTTCGCACTGTTCAAGCATGATGCATCTCCTCGATCTTTTTTTCCTGTTCCATCACTATCTCATAGGCTTCCCGTGCAGCTGCCTGATTACCCTTGGCAACGGCTCCAGAAAATTTCTGGTCGATGGCTCGCTGAACTGCATCGAGCGTAATCAGTCCACCCAGCGCGGCAAATGCCCCCAATAGTGGAACATTGGGCACAGGGCGCCCCACATGTTTCATGGCCAACTCAGAAGCTGGCACAGTGAGCAAATGCTCCGGCCTGAAGCCTTTGACAAACTCGCCCAAGCCCATTTCCTCAAAACTACGTGTGGTGTTGATCAGGATAAACCCCTCTTTTTTGAGGCCACTGAACACATCCACCTGATGCAGCAGTGTGGGGTCCTGAATGATGATGGCATCAGGCTGCATGATGGGCTCGCGCAAGCGAATCTCTTTGTCATCCATGCGGCAAAAAGCCACCACGGGAGCACCTGTGCGCTCTGATCCAAAACTGGGAAATGCCTGCGCATGGCGTCCGCCCAGAAATGCCGCGATGGACATCATCTCTGCGCCCGTTACAACGCCTTGACCGCCACGACCGTGGATTCGTACCTGAAACATGGTTTGTTCCTCAAATGAGTTGATTCTGAAGGATATCCAGAACCATTTTTTTCTAACAGGGCGGATACTGCTACTTGGAAATAATTTTAGTTTTGATGTAAATCAATCTTTTCACGAGAATCGTCACGACTTCGATCTGATGAACAAATCATGACATTCATCAATTTCACAAATAGGCTTGTTAGCTATGCTCGCGACCTCACGATTTGAAAGATTTTTCGATGCCTACTCTGCAATGGTCTGACACTCTGGCACTTGGTTTGCCCGAGATGGACAACACCCACCACGAATTTGTTGACCTGCTCGCCAAAGTCGTCCACGCAACTGATGACGAGCTACTGGCACTTTGGAGCGAGCTGGTTGAGCACACTGACGTGCATTTCACCCGCGAAGATCGCTGGATGAAAGACACCGGTTTTTCAAGCACCAATTGCCACACGACCCAACATCAGGTTGTGCTTCAAGTGATGCGAGAGGGTGTCAAACACGGTTCATTAGGCAAACTCGGTGTCGTTCGGCAGATGGCTGATGAACTGGGCATCTGGTTTCCACAGCATGCGCAGGCCATGGATGCAGCCCTGGCTTTGCATTTGCGTGGTGTGGGTTACGACGCACAAACAGGCCAAGTGAATATGCCAGACGCACTCCCACTTGAGGCCATTCAGGGCTGCGCCAGCGAAAGCTGCTCGGACGCACAAACACCTGAGCCGACCAGTGCGGTCGTTGCCTGACCATATTTATCGATTTTAAGTTGCTATTTATTTCGAAGCTGCTAACGCATAGCTGATAAGCGTTAGCAGTTAATTTAAGGTAACTAAACCAATCGAAACTCATATAAATGCTCGCAATTTGCGTCTAAAAAAAGGGACGCATGAATAGTTTTTCCTGAACACTGGATTCACACCGGTCGAACTCGATAGAATCAAGCACCGGGCTCAAGCAATTGTGGCCCGGTATTTTTTTGCCGGGTTCAATTCCAAGTGTTTTAGGTAAACGTGTATAGGAATTCGCACATGGAAATTTTTGACTACGACAACATCCTTTTATTGCCACGCAAATGTCGCGTGGAAAGCCGCTCTGAATGCGATGCCAGCGTGGAACTGGGTCCAAGGCGCTTTCGTTTACCCGTTGTGCCAGCCAACATGAAGACGGTGGTGAGTGAGCCCATCTGCGTTTGGTTAGCCCAAAACGGTTATTTTTATGTGATGCTCCGCTTCGACTTGGATAACGTGCAGTTTGTCAAAGGCATGAAAGAGCGCGGGCTCATGGCATCTATTTCATTGGGTGTAAAAAAACCCGACTACGACACAGTGGATCAGCTGGTCTCCTTAGGTCTCACACCTGAATACATCACGATCGACATTGCGCATGGTCATGCCGACAGCGTGAAAAACATGATCGGCTATCTGCGTGAAAAAATTCCCAGCACCTTCATCATTGCAGGCAATGTGGCTACACCAGAAGCTGTGATTGACTTGGAAAATTGGGGAGCAGATGCCACCAAAGTTGGCATTGGCCCAGGCAAAGTGTGCATCACCAAACTAAAAACTGGCTTTGGCACTGGCGGCTGGCAACTCAGCGCAGTGAAGTGGTGCGCTCGTGTGGCCACCAAACCGATCATTGCGGACGGCGGCATACGCGAACACGGAGACATTGCCAAATCGATTCGCTTTGGAGCCACCATGGTGATGGTTGGCTCCATGCTGGCTGGCCATGAAGAGTCTCCCGGCAAAACGGTCGAAGTTGATGGCAAACTTTATAAAGAATATTTCGGCTCCGCCAGTGACTTCAACAAAGGCGAATACAAGCACGTTGAAGGCAAACGCATTTTGGAGCCAGTTAAAGGCACCTTGGCGAAGACACTCATTGAAATGGAGCAAGACATTCAGAGTTCAATCAGTTATTCAGGCGGCAAGAAGCTGATGGACATCCGCAAAGTGAACTATGTCACGCTCGGCGGCGACAATGCCGGAGCTACAGGGGCGATGCTTATCGGTTGATTTAAAATTAAATTCCATGTAGAATAAGCTACATGGAAGTTTCAAAACGCTATATAGAATACCCCTATCGGGTGGTCTATCCAACTCAAGAATTCCTTAAAGGTAGAGATTTCGGTCGAGTCGCCCACCTACCCTTCATCATGGATAGCCGTCCCGGCTATCACCGGATCGCCAATCAATTTCTCATAGATTTTGGTCTAGGTGAATGGAGTGCCGGGACGCGCGGGCTTGAGCAGGCATCAACTATGCCGCCGACCAAGGCCACCATGCACAACTACGCGCACTGGTTGTCGAACTACCTTGAGTATTGCCACGCCCGTGGCAAAGACCCCCTAAAGGCCGACTACAAAATCGACTTGATCCAGGGCTACCAGGGAGAAATGAGTACCGGTAGTTGGTCCCGCGACAACACTGGACTTGCTGCAAAAACAGTCAACTCACGAGTTGAAGTTGCTTGCATGTTCTTGCAGTGGGCGGTTGATAAAGGGCTGCGCGAACCATTTCATATCCCGAAGGTTCGTAAGACGTTCGTAGTCGACAATCGTGAAAGCAGCGGGGCTCGGACGACCAAGACCGTTGAGGCACGGCGCGGAAAAGTCAGGGCAAGCAAGCGTCGGCTCGGGTTTCCGGATGAAAAGGAAATTGGCGCGTGGCTGAAGCGGGTCCGTGAAAAATGCCCTGTTGAAGGCCTCATTGCCGAACTTATCCTTGAAACCGCCCTACGCCGGGCGGAAGCAGCAGCCTGGCGCATCGACACCTTGCCTCTGGACCCTGACAAGTGGGATGTCGTCAACCAAAATAGACCAATCGAACATCAGTCGGTGTGCGTGAAACTGCGGTACGAAACTAAGGGGCGCGACCACGGTGAAGACCATGGGGACAAGATTGGCCCCGAGGGCGACATTCTCCTACCCATGCCAATGGCGCTCAAGCTTCACGAGTACCGTCAAAAGGTTCG
>CAIYYA010000128.1 GCA_903930255.1 uncultured beta proteobacterium | reverse complement strand
TTTTGCTTTCCTGAATCATCAAGTCTCGCAGCGCCTGATGGACTTCAGTCATGTCATTCATTGCAATGGGGAGTGTGATTCTTCCAGGATCCCGGGCCTGGATTGCATCGAGCAATGACATCAGATGACGCGCGGTTTGGCTGATGCAATCGGCGGATGGCGCGCACTGCACTTGTAGGGATGAATGCAATCGCATCACGCCAATCGGCGTCTGTTGCAGGCGCGGCAAGGTGGCTTTGAATGTTTTTTCCGCGTAGATCAAATACGTGTGAATTGTTTTGATGATCAGTTGGAGCAGCGTTGTAGGCAGCGCAGTGATCTGCTCAGCAAGCAAATCGAGCACGGTCTCGATTTTGTTGACCGGTGGCAGCCATTGTGGGTCTGTGACCAGGAAGGCCCAGACTGGCCCGGTGGGCGTGATGGACTTCCAGCCCTTTTCTACACATACCTGATGCCATGCCAAATCTGGCCCCAATGAGTCAGACATCATCCAGTCTCTTTGGTAGGGCGCTTTGATGCTGAGGGCTTCAATTGCTTGTGAGGCACCGCGTCGGATAAAGTGGGTTGCGATGCCACGGCGCTGCAGGATGCGTGGCAGGTCTTGCGGGAGATTGGCACTCATGATGGCTTCTCGCAGTGTGTTCCTAATGGCAGGGGAGTCCATAGTTGATCGCCTTTTTTAGTTAGGGATTGACAGAGAACACAGTTCGCCAATTTGCAAAAACGGGTTACGGGCCGACGCAGACGCATATATCTGCGAGAGAGCGCAACTTTCGTTGGCGGATTCGTCAGTGAGCGCGCTAGGGCTACCCATAGAAGGCGTGCAGTTGTCTATCGATTGCGCACTGACCAAACGGATTCTTGGTTGACGACAGCCTACGTTTTGAAGCAGGCCCAAAGGAACTGACATTTCCAGTGTCTCAGCATATTTCATAGCGATAGTTTATATCTATGTAAACACTTTATCAATTGTTATATGCTATGAAATAAGAAAATTCGTAGTGAAAGGTGAATCGTTTCGATGCGTTTTGCCAACAGTACGTCGTCGGCCCTGCAAAACCCCGAAAACCCGCATGGATGCTAGTTTTTTCAGGAATTCTGGTCCACCGATTCCCCCAAGAAACGTTAATAGGTGAGTTACTTTCTGGGGGATTTGGGTATGCAGCCAGTTGACTTCTTTCGCAGCCGAATCGACGCCATGATCAATCTGAACGATCCGCTGGCGGTACTTTCCAACCGGCTGCCGTGGATTCAAATTGAGGCGGCAGTGGCGCAGAAATTCGAGCATCAAAACAGAGCTGGCCAAGTGCTCCAAAGTGAAGACCTGTTTGGCACCACCCAGACGGTGATGGGTGGCGGTCGTAGTAACGCTGGACGCCCCAAACTCCCCATTCGCTTGATGGCCAGTCTGCTCTACCTCAAGAACAGCTTCAACCTCAGCGACGAAGAATTGGTGGTGCGCTGGAGCGAGAACATTGTGTGGCAGTACTTCAGTGGGCTGGACTACTACGAGCATCGCCTGCCATGCGATGCCACGCAGATCGGGCGCTTTCGACGTGCACTGGGTGAGGAAGGCCTGGAACTGCTGCTCAAAGCCACCATTGACACCG
>CAIYYA010000127.1 GCA_903930255.1 uncultured beta proteobacterium | reverse complement strand
CTACAACTGGCACGAAGACGACTCTTCCAATTGGCCGGCTGAGTTATAACACTTAGGCATCACACTGCATTTTTGTTTGCTGCCATCGATAAAAACTTGATTCCACCCTGAAACAGGGGGGCATTTAAGAGCAACAGTGCAGCTTGGCTTAGTTACACCATTAGTGTAAGTATCCAGGCTCAACCCAGCTGGACAGGTTGCAGCTGCCTCACATTGCTTCGCATTGATCTTGCTTTCAGGCGGGCATACCAACCTAGATGGCGCTGTGCATTTATTAGCAGGGCTTTGCTTGTCAGGTTCGGCGCCAATTGGGCAGAGTGTCTGAATTTTGTGAGTGCATATTCCGTTTGCAAGGACTTGATCGGTCGTACGGCAACGAGGCGAAATCTTACTTACACAGACGCCGTTTGAGAGAGAGGCATCCGCCGGACAACTGCCTACCTTAACACACTGCTCACCTGATAGGGTCGTACCGGTGGGACAGGTAGGCTTGGCAACACACATTCCATTGGAAAAGGTCGTTCCTACAGGGCAGGTCGGTGTAACGCCACACTGGCCAGCGGCGGTCAAGGTAAAACCAACAGCGCAAATCGTATCAACCGTGCATTTCCCACCATTCAAATTACCAGAAGCACAGGTAGCAGAAATGCTACAGGTGTCGCCCGACATGGTCTCGCCGGGTTGGCACCTGGCAGTGCGATCACCGGCACATATTCCATTTGTCAGTGTTAAACCTGCTGGACATTTTTCTTCAGCAGCCTGTTTGCAAAGCCCATCTTGAAGTGTAAAACCGGCCTGACATTGCACTGGATTATTCGACCTGCAGAACTTTTCTCCTTTAACAAAGGTAGTTCCTGCAGGACATGGAACAACTTCTGAAGGAAAGCACCGTGTACCGAAAGAGGCTTCAGCTGTATAACCGCTGGGGCAAATAGCCTTTTTACTAGTCTGTTTAATTTGTGGACCAAAACTAGGAATAGGTGTAGCACCATTTGCTTGCCCAATGGACACAGCAAACAAGCAAAACAGCAGGAATTGCACAAAATTTTTCACTGATTTACCTCACAAAAACATGAATCAACTATATGAAAGAGAGCTGGACATTTTATTGCAGAAATCGTAGCAGAATATGACCACTTTTGGCGCAATTGGCGCAACTGGTGCCCGCTGCGGCAGATCGGCAAAGCATCTGTTGGTGCAGGCCAAAACGTCTGATTGGGTTTTGATCGGTCGTCTGCGTCTTGGGGCAGATTAGCTGCTGGGTTGGGTCAGCGCAGCACCCGTTTGCCGATCCAGACGCCATGCTGCACCAGCTGTTAGCAGCATCACCAGCCCCACTGCGAACCAGACGTTTTGAAAATCGGCCAAAGCAAGGTCTGCTGAAACACGCCACATTTGCGATAGAGACAGGGTAAATGCAGCCAGTGCCACGCTCAGGGTCATGGCAATTTGCTGCAGCATGCTGGCCAGAGCGCTGGCTCCTGCGCGCTGGTCTGCAGGCACATCCACATAAGCCAGCGTAGCCGTGGCCGTGAAGTTCATCGATCGGGTCATGCCGGCCAGAAACAAGACGATAGAAATCAAAACCTCGCTATTACCCGGGGCGATGAGTCCGCAACCCAACAGCGAGCCAGCGCATAGCGCACTGTTCACAACCAACACCTTGCGAAAACCAAACTGGCGCAGCACCCGGGTGGTGACAGACTTCATACTTAGATTGCCCGTCATATAGATCAGCACCATGGCACCAGCCTGCAGTGCTGTCATTTTGAAGGCAATCTGAAACATCAGTGGCAACAGGTAGGGTGCGGTGTTGATGGCAATGCGCGAGGCAAAGCCAACCGTCACGATGGCAAAAGTAAAGGTGCGCACTTTCAGCGCTCTGAGTTCGAGCATGGGTTGATCAACGCGGCGCGCGTGCCGTATCGCCAGCCCCCCAAATATGACGCCTAAACCAGCCAGACCCACTGCGCGGGCAAAGTTGGCGTGCTGTTCACCCAAGTTGGTTAGCCCGAGGATCAAGCTCGCCAGTGCCACCGATGTCAATGCGAAGCCCGCAAAATCAAAGCGTTTGTGGATTCGCTCATCACGCCTCGGAATGAACTTGAGTGCGAGCCAGATGCCACACAGACCCAGCGGAATATTCAGTAGAAAGATCCAGTGCCAGGATGCATAAGTCACGATCGCGCCGCCCAGAACGGGGCCCATCACCGGTGCAATCAAGCCGGGCCAGGTGATGGTGCCCAAGGCTTCGATGAGTCGCCGGGTAGGCGTTTCACGCAATACAACCAAACGTCCAACGGGTGACATGAAGGCTGCGGCAGCACCTTGCAATACGCGCGCAGCGACAAAACTGTTGAATGAAGGTGCCAAAGCACACAATAGGGAAGCCACCGTAAAAACCCCCATGGCCAGCGCAAATACATTGCGCGCGCCGAAGCGTTCTGCGCACCAGCCGGCTGCTGGAACGAACACTGCCATCGCCAGCAAATAGGCGGAAATGCACAGGCTGGCATCGATCGTTGAGGTACCAAAACTACGAGCCATCGCGGGCAACGCGGTGATGACCACGGTGCTGTCGAGTGTTTCCATAAAAAAAGCCGCAGCCACGATGAGCGCAATGGTGTTTGATCGCGCGACGGTGTCGGTGTTTGGCGCCTCAGCTGTCATGAGCAAAAATTAAAAACATCGTGGATAGCATGGTCATCCTCTGACCCAGAGTTCAAATAGACATCCATCCGCCATCTTGGCGTGATGTGTCAGGGCTGATGGTAGCGTTTTCACTGTTGCTGCGTCAGTCTTGGCCTGTTGATCAAGCCGGTTTCTGTAGCCGGGTAAAATCGGCGCAATTTCATGACGCTGTAACGGCGCTTGAGTTTCGTCACCTTATCCCCATATTTGTCAGATTGTTTAATAGGACTGCGCCATCTGCTGAGCTTCAAGGCTTTGCACTAGGCGCACCATCGCCATGGCCACCAACTTTCTTACCAAAATTTTCGGCAGTCGCAATGACCGCCTGCTTAAAAAATACCGTCACGTTGTGGCCAAGATCAATGCTTTGGAGGCCGCTTATGAAAAGCTGTCTGACGACGCATTGCGTGGCAAGACTGAGGAATTCAGGGGGCGCTTGAGTCAGGGCGCAACGCTCGACGAGCTTTTGCCCGAAGCCTTTGCGGTTGTGCGCGAAGGCTCCAAGCGCGTCATGAAGATGCGCCACTTTGATGTGCAGATGCTTGGCGGCATGTCGCTGCACGACGGCAAGATCTCCGAAATGGGTACGGGCGAAGGCAAAACCCTGACCGCCACGCTGCCGGTTTATTTGAATGCCTTGTCGGGCAAGGGTGTGCACGTGGTCACGGTGAACGACTACCTGGCCAACCGCGATGCCCAGTGGATGGGCAAGCTCTATAACTTTTTGGGCTTGTCGGTGGGTATCAACCTGCCCAATGCGCAGCGCGAAGAAAAGCAGGCTGCTTACCGTTCTGACATTACTTATGGCACCAACAACGAATATGGCTTTGATTACCTGCGCGACAACATGGTCTATGAGGCCAATGACCGGGTGCAGCGTGGGCTGAATTACGCCATCGTTGATGAGGTCGACTCGATTTTGATCGACGAAGCACGCACACCGCTGATCATCAGCGGCCAGGCCGAAGACCAGACCAACCTCTATCTGGCGATTAACAAAATTGTGCCGCAACTTGAAAAACAAGAAGGTGAAGCCGATCCGCACACCGGCGAAGGCATCACCAAAGAGGGCGACTTCACGCTGGATGAAAAAAGTCACCAGGTTTTCTTGACTGAGCGCGGCCACGAAAACGCCGAGCGCATTTTGTTCGAGATGGGCTTGCTGCCCGAAGGTGCCAGTCTGTACGACCCGTCCAACATCACGCTGATGCACCATTTGTATGCTGCTCTGCGTGCAAATCACCTCTACCACCGCGACCAACATTACGTCTCGCAAGGTGGTGAGATCATCATTGTGGATGAATTCACCGGCCGATTGATGACCGGGCGGCGCTGGAGCGAAGGCCTGCACCAGGCGGTCGAAGCCAAAGAGGGTGTGGCGATTCAGCCCGAAAACCAGACCATGGCGTCGATCACATTCCAGAACTACTTTCGGCTCTATGGCAAGCTGGCCGGCATGACTGGCACGGCCGACACCGAAGCCTATGAATTTCAAGAGATTTATGGGCTTGAAACGGTGGTGATGCCACCCAACAAGCCAAGCCGGCGCAATGACCAGCTCGACCGGGTTTATAAAACCACGGCTGAGAAATATGTGGCTGCAATTGCCGACATTCGCGAATGCTACGAGCGTGGCCAGCCCGTTTTGGTGGGCACCACGTCAATCGAAAATTCGGAAATTATTGCCGGGTTGCTGGAGAAAGAAAAGCTGCCGCATCAGGTGCTCAACGCCAAGCAACATGCGCGTGAGGCGGACATCGTGGCGCAGGCCGGCCGCCCAAAGATGATCACCATTGCCACCAATATGGCGGGGCGCGGTACCGACATTGTGTTGGGTGGCAATATCAGCAAGTTGATTGAAGGCATTGAAACCGACGTAGCGCTCGATGCGGCACAAAAGCAGCAGCAGTTGGATGCCTTGCGCAGCGAATGGGCACAGGTGCACGAGCAAGTCACGGCCTTGGGTGGTTTGCGCATCATCGCTACCGAGCGTCACGAGTCACGCCGCATCGACAACCAGCTGCGCGGGCGTTCAGGCCGTCAAGGCGACCCCGGTTCATCGCGCTTTTATTTGAGTCTGGACGATTCGCTGATGCGCATCTTTGCCGGTGAGCGTGTTAAAGCCATCATGGATCGGCTCAAAATGCCTGAAGGTGAGGCCATTGAAGCGAGCATGGTGACACGCTCGATTGAGAGCGCCCAGCGCAAGGTGGAAGCGCGCAATTTCGACATGCGTAAGCAGTTGCTCGAATACGACGACGTGGCCAACGATCAGCGCAAGGTGATCTACCAGCAGCGCAACGAGATTTTGGACGCAACCGACCTGTCGGCGCAAATTCAGTCGTTACGCGAAGGCTGTTTTGAAGACATCGTGCGCCAATATGTGCCCCACGAATCGGTCGAGGAGCAGTGGAATTTGCCAGCGCTGCAAAAGGTGTTAGCCGATGAATGGCAAATTACCCTGGACTTGCAAACACAAGTGAACGAGGCGAGCGCCATCACCGACCACGACCTGCAAGACAGTGTGCGTGTGCAAGCTAACCAGGTGTTTGATGCCAAAGTAGCGCAAATTGGCAGCGAAAACTTTACCCAATTCGAGCGCATGGTGCTGCTGCAAAGTATTGACACCAATTGGCGCGACCACTTGAGCGCACTGGACTACCTTCGCCAGGGCATTCACCTGCGTGGTTATGCCCAGAAACAACCCAAGCAGGAATACAAACGCGAAGCGTTTGAACTCTTTGGCCAGCTGCTAGACGCGGTGAAAAACGAGGTTACCAAGGTGTTGATGACCGTTCGTGTTCAATCCAATGAAGAGATCGAACAGGCGGCTGTTGACATGGAAAATCGCGCTGAGCGCATCAGCAACGTGACCTATAGCGCGCCGACGGAAACGGGCGAAGTGTTAACTACGGTGGATGAAGATACCGTGCGCACCGCTGTTCCTCGCGTCGGTCGCAATGAGCCATGTCCCTGTGGCAGTGGCAAAAAGTACAAACAGTGTCACGGCAAGCTCAATTGATCGACTGATGGAGATAAAACATGGCTGTTAATCTGTCCGCCCCCAATCTTGCAGAACTGTTTCCGATTGCCGGTGTGCGCATCGGTGTTACCGAGGCTGGCATTCGCAAGGCCAAACGCAAAGATCTGAGCGTAGTGCTGATCGATGCGGGTGCCTCGGTGTCAGGTGTCTTCACGCAAAACCGTTTTTGTGCGGCTCCGGTGCAAATTTGCCGGGAGCATCTGGCTAAGGCTGGGCCCAACGCGGGTATTCGTGCCATGCTGATCAACACCGGTAACGCCAACGCCGGCACCGGTGCAGATGGACGTGCGCGTGCTGAACAAAGCTGTGTCGCTCTGGCCGCTCGGTTGGGCTTGTCGGCACAGCAAATATTGCCGTTTTCGACCGGTGTCATCATGGAAACCCTGCCGGTTGAGCGCATCGAAGCAGGTCTGGATGCCGCTTTGGCTGATGCCAAAGCAGACAACTGGCTCAACGCCGCGCAGGCCATCATGACCACCGACACCGCACCCAAAGCATTTGGTGCGCAGGTGCTGATTGACGGTGTTTGTGTCAGCATCACTGGCATCAGCAAAGGAGCCGGCATGATTCGCCCGAACATGGCGACCATGCTGGGTTTCATGGCAACCGATGCGGTTGTCAGCCAAGCGCTTATGCAGCAACTTGCCACTGACTTGGCCGAAGGCTCTTTCAACCGGGTTACGGTCGATGGTGATACCTCGACCAACGACTCATTTGTTGTGATTGCCAGCAACAAGGCCTCACATGCGCCTATCACGTCGTTGGAGAGTCCGCAGGGGCAAGCGCTCAAGGCGGCTATGCTGGGTGTTGCACAACTACTCGCGCAAGCCATTGTGCGCGACGGCGAAGGCGCTACAAAATTTATTGCGATCAAGGTCGAAGGTGGGCACACCCAGGCCGAGTGCCGCCAAGTAGCTTATGCAATCGCCCACTCGCCTTTGGTAAAAACCGCTTTTTTTGCCAGCGATCCCAATTTGGGGCGCATTTTGGCAGCCGTGGGCTATGCGGGCATTGCCGATCTGGATCAGACCGGCATCGACCTGTATCTGGACGATGTGCATGTGGCTGTGCAGGGCGGACGCAACCCTGCGTATCAAGAATCTGACGGCCAGCGCGTGATGCAGCAGTCCGAGATCACCGTGCGTGTGGTGTTGGGGCGTGGCGCTGCAAGTGACACCGTCTGGACCTGTGATTTGAGCCACGACTACGTTTCGATCAACGCCGATTACCGTTCATGAACGCGCAGTTTGAGCATTTGGTGCAGCGCGCCGAGCAGCTCATCACCCGCATTGAGGCGGTGTTGCCGCAGTCCTTGTCAATGCCCGACTGGAGCGCTTCGTTTGCCTTTCGCTATCGCAAGCGCAGTTCCGGCCATGGTGTGCTGGAGCCGGTGCGCCATATTGGTGCGTTGCGTTTAAACGATCTGAAAGAAATTGAGCCCCAAAAAGAAAAAATTCAGCGAAATACGCTGCAATTTGTGCGTGGCTTTCCGGCCAATAACGTGTTGCTCACGGGTGCACGAGGCACCGGCAAGTCGTCACTGATCCGGGCTTGCCTGAACGAATACGCTGAGCAGGGTTTGCGTCTGATCGAAGTGGACAAGACCGATTTGATCGACCTGCCCGATATGGTTGACCTGGTCGCCGAGCGTCCTGAGAAATTCATTGTGTTTTGCGATGACCTGAGCTTTGACGAAGGTGAACCTGGTTACAAGGCACTCAAGTCCGTTCTGGATGGCTCAGTGGCTGCCACCACTGCGAATGTGCTGATCTACGCCACCAGCAACCGGCGCCACCTGCTGCCCGAATACATGAAAGAAAATCTCACTTATACGCACACCGACGACGGCGAGGTGCATCCGGGTGAAAGTGTCGAAGAAAAAATATCGCTTTCTGAGCGTTTTGGCGTGTGGGTTAGTTTTTATCCCTTCACCCAGGCTGAATATCTGACCATCGTGGCGCAATGGCTTGACGCATTCGGTGTAGCTGCACCCGCCATTGCTGCAGTCAGGGCGAAGGCATTGGTTTGGGCGCTCGAACGTGGTTCGCGCAGTGGCCGAGTTGCCTATCAGTTTGCCCGGGACTACGCGGGTCAGCACGCCAGTGGCGCATGAAGCCTTTGGTGGCTGATGCCGGTTTGCCGCGTCAGGGCGGCACCAATCGTGCTGTTGTGGATGTAGCGGTTGGTGTTTTGCTGCGACCCGGGGGCGATTTTTTGCTCACTTCACGCCCACAGGGCAAGGTCTATGCGGGCTATTGGGAGTTTCCGGGCGGTAAATTTGAGCCGGGTGAAACGCTGCAACAGGCCTTGCATCGCGAGCTGCATGAAGAGCTGGGTTTGCAGATTGAGCAGATAGAACCCTGGCGCGTCGAGCTGGTGGACTACCCGCACGCGCTGGTGCGTTTGCATTTTTGCAAAGTGCTGCTTTGGACGGGTGAACTGCAGATGCGCGAAGCCCAATCGTTTGCGTGGCAGCGTTTACCAGTGCAAGTGCAGCCTGTGTTGCCTGGCACCATTCCGGTGTTGCAGTGGCTGGCGCAAGAACATAATTTTTCTGGCGCAACACATCTTGAAAAAGCGCTTGCCTGAGCGCTCAGTTATGATTTGACATCGTTGGAAACGCATGCTCAGACCGTAAAACGCGGCAGATTGCGTCAAATAAAAGGAAATCAGTGCCATGGCAAGTGCTGGGCCACGTCGTTTCATGCTGTTTTGGCTGTTGCTCGGGTGCCTGAGTGCTTGCTGCACGGGTGCCGTGTTGGCTGCTGGACAAACGCCGCTGGTGTTGGCGCTCTCCAAATCGCCCTTGTCACTGCCTTTTTATGTGGCCCAGAAGCAGGGTTATTTTGATGCTGAAGGTGTTGCGCTGCAGATCCATGACGTGATCGGCGGCGTGCGCAGCTTGCAGCAATTGCGCCGGGGCGAAGCTGATCTGGCAACGTCGTCCGATACGGTGGTGATGTTCAACAGTTTTGTTGCCAAAGACTTTGCAGTGCTTGGCAGCTTTGTCACGAGCCCGGATGATTTACGCATCATTGTGCGTCCTGGCCTTGATTTTTCTAATTATCCGGCTATCAAGGGCAAACGGTTTGCTGTGACCCTGGCATCAGCCAGTCATTACTATTTGGATACGTGGCTATTGCTCAACGGCATCGATCCCAATAGCATCACACGGGTTGGCATGCCACCTGAAGCCATGGAGTCCGCACTTGCTAAAGCAGAAGTCGATGCAGTGTCGACATGGGAGCCGTTTGGAATCAGTATTTTGCGTGCCATGCCACAGGCCAAGGCGTTGACCAATCCAGGCATGCACACACTGAGTTTTAACCTGATGGTGCATGTGAAACACTTGGGGCAAAAAGACCCCGAGTTGGTCAAAATATTGCGTGCGCTGGAGCGCGCACAGCGCTTTATCCAGGCCGAGCCAGTCAAGTCATTGGCGATTTTGCGCGAGAGATTACAGCTTGAAGCGACTTTTATTGAGGCGATTTGGCAGCGTTACAACTATCGGCTCACGCTCAACCAGTCTTTGTTAACAACCCTTGAGAGCCAGGCACGCTGGGCTCGCCAAGAGGGGCATGTGCAGTCTGAACGCATGCCCAATTACCTCGATTTTGTCTATCCTGAGCCATTGCGCAGCGTGCGCCGTGATGCAGTTGGGTTGTCCAAGTAGCACCGATGCGCATCCGAACTGTCCTTTCTGCTGCGGTTTTCGCTTCGATTGCGATGGCATTGGTGCTGGGTTTTGTCAGCTGGATGTTTGTTGAACGGCTCGAAGCATCCGAAAACGTGCGGGATCGTGCCCAGACTAGCGCCAATCAGATGGCCGAATTGCTGGTGCTAACGCATGAATATGCCTTGCATCCTGATGCGCGCGTAGTGCAGCAGTGGCAGACCCATCAGGTCGCCATGCTCCGAGCCATTGCCCCCGAGGGCAAAGCCGACCCGGTGATGCAGCAGGCTTTGGTCGAAGCCCAATCATTGGGCGCATTGTTCAAGCAGTTGCAGGCATTGGACATTAGCAGCGACCCCAATCTAAATATCCGGCGCAGGCAGTTGTTGCTCGATCAGTCGCTCACCAAAGTGCGTTTGCTGGCTGATGCCAATCAGCAATGGGTGGGGGTCGCGGCGCTGGCACATCGACATGATGAGCGGCAATTTCGTGCCGTTGCCGTGAGTGTTCCTGTGTTGATGATGCTGATGCTTTTGCTGCTGTCGCTGCTTTTTCAAAAGCGAGTTTTACAACCTCTGGCCAAATTGCGCAGAGCCGTAGCGAATGTGGCCAAGGGTGATTTAACGGTGCGCGCAGCCTCGCTTGCGCACGATGAAATTGGTGATTTGTCGCGCGCTTTTGATGCCATGGCGGTCGATCTGGTTTCGGAGCTGCGCCAGGAAATTGCCGTTCGGGAGCAGGCGCAAGTGAAGCTGACGGAAAGTGAGCTGCGCTTAAAAACCATTGTTGAATCTGAACCCGAATGCATCAAAATTGTCGATGAACAAGGACTATTGCTGCACATGAACCCAGCCGGTCTGGCCATGATTCAAGCCGAAAATCTGCAGCAAGTCGCCAATTTACCCGTGGTCGGTTTGCTGGCGCCTGAATATCGCAGCGCCTTCAATGAGATGCATCAGCGCGTGCTAATGGGTGAAACACTGGAGCTTGAGTTTGAAATTGTGGGTCTAAAGGGGCAGAGAAAATGGCTGCAGACACATGCGGTGCCGATGCAAGACGCAGGCAAGACGGTGCAATTGGCGGTGACTCGCGATATCACCGAGCGCAAAAAAGCCAGCAGCGAAATTGAACACCTGGCTTTTTATGATTCGTTGACGAATCTTCCCAACCGCCGTCTCATGCTCGACCGCTTGGGACAGGCACTTAATAGCATCGTGCGGCACAAGCGCCACGGCGCCCTGCTGTTGATTGATCTGGATAATTTTAAGAATCTCAACGACAGCCAGGGGCACACGGCAGGCGACCAGCTTTTGGTTGAAGTGGCTGCGCGGCTGACATCCTGCATTCGTGGTGACGATACCGTGGCACGCATGGGGAGCGACGAATTTGTGGTGATTTTGCAAGACCTCGAGGCCTCTGGACTGGCACCTGCACAGGCTGAGGCAGTGGCTGTGAAAATTCAAAAACAGCTCAACCAGCCCTATCAATTGGGATTTTCCGCAGTCGACGGTGAAGTTACCACGCGCCAATATCACTGCACCTCGAGCATTGGCATCACGGTGTTTGTTGACCACGGCCTGTCAACCGAAGAGTTGCTCAAACGCGCCGATGCTGCCATGTTTCAGGCCAAAGTGGGTGGGCGCAACTTGCTGCAATTTTTCGACCCCGAAATGCAGGCCATTGTGAAAGCCAATGCAGAGATGGAAGCTGATTTGCGCGAAGCGGTGTTTCGCAATCAGTTCCTCTTGCATTACCAAGCCCAAGTCAACGTAAAAGGTGATGTGACCGGGGTTGAAGCACTGGTGCGCTGGTTGCATCCGCAGCGTGGCATGGTGTCGCCGGGTCAATTTATACCCCTGGCAGAAACCTGCGGCTTGATTTTGCCGATCGGGCGCTGGGTGCTTGAGGTGGCTTGCAGTCAGCTCAAATGTTGGTCAGTCATGCCCGAGTTGTCTGACTTGACCATTGCGGTGAATGTCAGCGCGCGCCAGTTTCACGAAAACGATTTTGTAGAACAAGTGCAAGAAGTGTTGGCTAGCACTGGTGCCAATGCGCAAAGGCTCAAACTCGAGCTGACCGAGAGTTTGCTGGTGCATGATCTCGAGCGCACCATTGTCAAAATGCTGACGTTAAAGACCTTGGGTGTGGGGTTTTCATTGGATGACTTTGGCACAGGCTACTCCTCGCTGGCCTACCTCAAACGCATGCCTTTGGATCAACTCAAAATCGACCAGGGTTTTGTGCGAGATATTTTGTTGGATCCGAACGATGCGGCCATTGCCAAAATGGTGGTGGCACTGGGCAATACGCTGGGTCTGGACGTGATTGCTGAAGGCGTTGAAACACAAGGCCAGCGCGACTTTTTGGCAGCCAACGGATGTGTCGCCTACCAAGGTTATTTGTTTGGACGCCCGATGCCCGTCACGGAGTTTCAGCGCGATGTGATTCGGATCAATCGTGCAAGCGCATCCCTGCAAGAGGGTGCAGCTTGTGTTGCATCAGCCCACCCGGTGCGGGCGGCGCAAGATTTGGGGTAACCAGCCGCCTGGTGCCAAGAGTAGCGACGCACCGTAAAGCCCGCTGGCGCAGCCAATGATGGTGGGGCCGCTGGGTGTGTCGAGGTGGTACGAAAGCAGCAGGCCGCACACGCTGGCCAAGGCAGCTTGCGCGCTGGCATTGAGCAGTTGGGCACTCAATGTGTCATGCCAAAGCCGTGCAGACACCGCCGGCAGCATCATCAAGCCCACCGCCATGAGCGTGCCCAGGGTTTGAAAGCCCGCCACCAGGTTGAGCACCACCAGCATTAAAAAAGCTTGTTGCCAAAGCCAGCCTTTGTGACCCGAGGCGCTTAAATAGAGCGGGTCAAAGCTTTCGAGCACCAAACCGCGGTAGAGCACAGCCAGCGCGATCAGGCTGGCGCTGGCAACACCTGCCACCAGCAGTAAGCCATTCGCATCGACCCCCAATGCGCTGCCAAACAAAATGTGCAGCAAGTCAAGCTGTGTGCCTTGGCGTGCCAGCAGCGTCACTCCCAGCGCCAGCGCACTCAGGTAAATGGCGGCCAGACTGGCATCTTCTTTGAGGCTGGTAAAGCGGCTGATCATGCCCGCCAGTGCCGCCGCCAGCATGCCCGCCACTACACCACCCAGTGCCATCGCACCCAGTGACAAGCCAAACCACAAATAGCTGATGGCCACACCCGGCAAAATGGCGTGACTGATGGCGTCGCCCAGCAAACTCATGCGGCGCAGCGTCAAAAACACACCCAGCGGCGCGGCGCTTACCGCCAGTGCCAGCGTGGCCACCAGGGCGCGGCGCATAAAGGCAAATTCGGCAAACGGGCCGATCAGCACTTCCCAAAGGGTTTGTAACGCATCCATCAAGCGACCTGCCTTGGCACGGGCGATGCGTCGGTGTGACAGATGTCGGCGTTGTCGTCCCAGGCTTCGGCCAGGGCACGGGCACGCTGCAAATTGGTTGCTGTGAGCACTTGCGCTGTAGCGCCCCAGGCCACCAATTCACGTGCCAGCAACAGGGTTTGCGGAAAATGCGCGCGCACTTGCGCATCGTCGTGCAACACGGCGATCACCGTGCGCTGCTCGGCGTGCCAGTGCTGCACCAACGTAATCAGGTTTTCGGTGGTGCGTGCGTCAATGGCGTTAAAGGGCTCGTCGAGCAAAATCAGCTCTGCGTCTTGCACCATGAGCCGGGCAAAAAGCGCCCGCTGCAACTGCCCGCTAGAGAGCGACCCCACCGCGCGCTGCTCAAAGCCTTGCAGTCCCACGGCGTGGATGGCGGCATCAACACGCTGCTGCAAAGCATCTGTTACACCCCCCCAAGCGCCGGCGCTGGCCCAGGCGCCCAGCAGCACACAGTCGCGTACCGGCATCGGAAAACTGCGATCGATCTCAGCGGTTTGCGCCAGATAGGCAATGCGCTGGCGTGTCGTGCCGAGCCGAAGCTGCCCACCGGCAGGGCGCAGCAAGCCGACCATGCTTTTGAGTAGTGTGCTTTTGCCCGAGCCATTGGGGCCAATCACGGCGGTAAGTGACCCGGCGGCAAACTGCCCACTGATGTGGTGCAAGGCTGGGTGCTGGCGGTAGCTCACCGTCAGGTTTTCCAGTTTTACCATGGGCTCCCCCCATCGCTGGCCCACCATACCGCCAACCACAGCAGCAACACTGCGGGTATCACCGCCAGCATGCGCTGCCAAGCTGACCAACTGAGCAGACTTGGTGTGTGCTGCGTTGCGCTGTGGTTGTGCAGCGAATGGTCGTCATCATGATGGGGCATGGAAAGATTGGATAATTAATTTTTAACGCAACTGATTTGCGGTATAGTTTAACGCAACTAAATTGCATTAATCCGAGATGATATGACTTTGAATGCGCGCTCTGCGCCTGACCCGATCGACGCGCTGTTGTCAGCCCATGCCTTGCGCCGCACGGCGGCAGCGCGGGTGGTGCTGGGCTGGTTTCTGGCGCATCCCAACACCAGCTACACCCATGCGCAGTTGCAATTAGCCTTGCAAAGCGCCATTGCAACAGGAGTAGGCGCAGTGCTTGACCGAGTCACGCTATACCGCTTGATCGATCGATTAACCCAAGTCAGCCTGCTCTTGTGTCGGGTCGATGCGAAGCGGGTGCGCCGCTATCAAGCCATGCCTGAGAGCGTCAAAGCCATGCCGCACTTCGAGTGTCAAAGTTGCCACCGTGACAGTCCGCTCGCAGGCGCCTTGCAAGGCAATGCGCTCGACCTCGAAAGCGCTGCGCAAAATGCTTTACAAGCACTCAAAGCATTGGGCTATCAAGGGTTAAGCCTGGATTTGGCGGTGCGCGGAGTCTGTGCCGACTGTGCCAGCACGGCGCTGAGCCAACCCGGTTCATGCGTGGTCGAAACCAAGCCATTGGGGCAAGTTGCATGATCCAGACACAGGGCCTTTGCTTTCAATACGCCATGGGCCCTGCGCTGGTGTTTGCGGATGTGCTGGTGCCGCAAGCTTCGGTGTTGTTGCTGAGCGGTCCCTCGGGTTCAGGAAAATCCACCTGGTTGGCGTTGGTGGCGGGCTTGGTGGCGCCCTCCAGTGGTCATTTGACGGTGGCGAATCAAGACCTGCGTGCGCTAAACAAAATAGCTTCAGATGCTTGGCGTGCCAAGGCGATCGGTTTTTTGCCGCAAAAATTACATTTAAGTGCCGCGCTCACGGTGCAACAAAATATGGCACTCGCCTATTGGGCCAGCGGCAACGCTGAAAACCCCCAGCGCATCGCTGAAACCCTGGCTGCGCTGAATGTGCTCGAGTTGACCGATCGTTTGCCCGCTCAGCTTTCGGGTGGGCAGGCTCAACGCGTGGCGCTGGCGCGGGCTCTGCTCCTTAAACCACAAGTGATTTTGGCCGATGAACCGACGGCAAGCCTGGACGATGATGCCGCGCTGGATGCCGTGCGCTTGCTGTTGACACAAGCGCGTTTGCATGCAGCCACCCTGGTGATAGCCAGCCACGATGCCCGCGTGGCAACCCTGATCGCTCAGGATGTTGTTGCTCAAAAGAGCTTGCAACGATTGATGCTCATACACCATTAGCTATTGAATAAGTAGCATGAAAACACTATTTTTTGGCTGGCGCTATTTGTGGGCGCGACCCTTGGGGGCCGCACTGAATGTGCTGCTGCTCAGCCTGGGTCTGGCCTCCATCACGTTTTTGCTGCTGGTCGGAGCACAGTTGGCCAAGGCCTTTGACCGTGATCTGGCCGGCATTGATCTGGTAGTAGGCGCCAAAGGTAGCCCGATGCAGCTGATTTTGAGCGGCGTGCTGCATATCGATGTGCCGACCGGCAATGTGCCGCTGAGTGCGGCGCGTGAGCTAGAACAAAACCCGCTGGTTGAGCGCCTCATCCCGATCAGCCTGGGCGACAACATCGACGGCTTTCGCATTGTCGGTACCACGCCGGCTTATATTGAGCACTACCAGGCCAAACTGGCTCAAGGACAGCTGTGGAGCGAGCCCATGCAAGTGGTGCTGGGTGCTAATGTGGCGCGCAAGTTGGGCTTGCAAATGGGGCAAACCTTTATTGGGTCGCACGGTTTGGGCGCTGGCGGTCATGCACATGGTGACAACCCTTACCGAGTGGTGGGGATTTTGCAACCGAATGGTTCGGTGCTTGACCGCTTGGTGCTGACGGACAGCGCTTCGGTCTGGAAGGTGCACGAGGATTACACCGCCGTGGATGATGAAGATCGTGCCATCATGATTGAAGAGCGTGAAATCACGCTCGCGCTGATCAAATACCGCACGCCGCTGGCAGCTGTGAGCTTTCCGCGCTACGTCAACAGCAGCACCGAAATGCAGGCAGCCGCCCCAGCTCTGGAGATAACCCGCTTGTTGAGCATGCTGGGCCTGGGCACTGACGTGTTGCGTGCCTTTGCGGCGGTACTGCTGCTCACAGCTGGTTTGAGCGTGTTCATCGCCTTATGGAGTGCCGTGCGCGAGCGCCGAAGCGATTTGGCATTGCTGCGCATGCTGGGTGCATCGCCGGGCAAAGTAGCAGCCCTGTTGTTGTGTGAAGCCTGGTGGCTGGGAGCGCTCTCCGCCGTGCTGGGTTTGGCGCTGGGACAGGGTTTTGCCAGTGCGCTGGGCTGGTTTTTGCAACTCGACCATTCGCTTCTGGTGGGTGGCATGATTTGGCCGACCGAACTGGGTTGGGTGCCCGTGCTGGCCTTGAGTGTTTCGCTGGCGGCGGCTTTGCTGCCGGCTGTGGGTGCCTATCGGGTCAGCGTGCTCGAGCTGCTGCAATCGCGCTAATTATTTATTCAAAGGAAATCATATGAAAAACCCCCTATTTGTACTTGCTGGAATTGCGTTAGCAGCTACTTTATCAATAGCTGTACAGGCAGCAGCACCAACCCCCGCACCCGCTGCGGCTGTTTTGGATAAAGCCACACAAGAAGATGTTCAGCGTCACCGCACCATGTCTCAGGCCCACGAAAACGCCGCCAAATGCCTCGAAGCGGGCAAAACCGATGCGCAGTGCGAAAAGCAATTGCAGGTCGAGTGCAAGGGTTTGGGCATTGGAAAATTTTGCGGCATGAAGCACACACATTAATATCCCCGACTCGATGAAGTCCGAACGGAACTTAATACATCATCGGGCTGTATCGGTAACATCCCCGACTTGCACGAGGTAAACATATGAAGCTTTTTTTGAACTCCAAGTCACAACCTAGTGCGGCCATTGTGCTGCTGGTGCTGGCAGCGTGGTCGTTGCCCGGATCCACTTTGGCGCAGACCAGCCCGGCACCTACGCCTGCTTCTAGCGCGGCTGCGCCAGGCATCGTCAGTGGTACCGGTCCTGGCGTGCATGGCGTCAATAGTCCCTATAAGCCCCTGGTCGAACGGGCAGATGTGCTCCCGTGGTCACTGCTGACCACCGTGAAGCTGCGTGACGGCCCGAAAGGCCCGCGCCCACGCTTTAATCCAGAACAATTGGCATTGAACGGCAAGGTGCAGCGGGTTCAGGGTTTCATGATGCCGCTGGAGCCAGGAGAGCGGCAAAAACACTTTTTGGTGAGTTCAGTGCCTTTGACGTGTTCGTTCTGTGTGCCTGGTGGCCCCGAGAGCATGGTTGAAATAACCACTAAAACGCCTGTCAAATACAGCATGGAGCCAGTTGTGATTGAAGGCAAACTGGCGGTTCTGGCAGATGACCCTTATGGTTTGTATTACCGCATTGTTGATGGCGTAGCCGTCAAATGATGCGGCGCAGCTGCAGGGCTGAGAGCCAAGGGATGTAGCCCTGAGTCAATTCACCGCCAGTCGTGATAAGTTTATTTTTAGCTTGGTTTTTGATATATATCAGTTTTATTTAGCTTAAATGAGAGATAGTCGCCAGGTGTTTTGAATCTCACCCGTAACTTTTGAAGGATTGTCATCATGAAGGCTCTCGTTGATCTTTTTTCCACCGACTATGGTCTGATGAGTGTGGCTGTTATTGTGATCACCATTGGCATGGGTGGTTTTTATTATTCTTTTTTCAAACGTAAAATGGCTGAAGACGCCAAAAATGCCGGTCTTTAAACGTTAAGGGCTCATTCATTGCGCAATAACATGAATATTTCGCTCGCCAGCTTTGGGCGCATTGCGTCGTAGCAAATGGCTAATGTGGCTCGCCACACGTCGCGATTTGCGCCTAGCTCTGCACCCAAACCCGGCGACCAAATGCACAAGTTATTACCCAACGAGCCCTATGCGCATCCCGTTTGATTGTGTAATTCCGTTTTCAGATCAATACGACATTAGGCGCGAAGCCGCAGACAGTGCTAACGCGTGTCCCAAGCCATCTATCGATGCCTGTGGGAGGGCAAGGCGAAGCAACAACATGTCGTATTGATATGGAAATGGAATAAAACGGGGTTTCTTGAGGCAGCTGTCCTGCCAAACTTCTGCAAAGTGATCATTTAGGCCGATCTGACGTTGTGTTGGATCGGCCTTTTGTCATTTTCATTATTTTGATTTAACTGCTCTGTGAACCATCCTGTCGTTTATTCACTGCCTCCGATGGTCTTGCTGATTGCTATTGGTTTTATAGCTTCTCGCGCTCAGTGGATAAGGGTAGAGGCGATAAAAGACTTGTCAAATCTGGTGTTCATGGTGCTCACGCCGGCGCTGCGCTTTCGCACCATGAGCGGGGTGCACGTGGAGCAGCTCAATTTCAAGCCAGTCGCTCTGTATTTTGTGGCCGCGCTGCTGTTTTATGTCTCGGTTCTTGCCTGGCAGGGTTTGAACCGCCATGCAGCGGTTTTGGCACTGGCTTCTACTTTCAGTAATACGGTGATGATCGGCATTCCATTTTGCGCAGCGCTATGACGTCGCTCAAGAACTGGTGACCGCCAGCATGGCGGTCTCAACCTTGCTGGGTTTGCTGAGCATTTCGCTGGTGATGGCATTGGTCGGTTTTTTGTAGTGGATCAGGGCGCCAAACGTTCCCGCACCCAGCGAGTTGGCTGTGCATCAGCGCAGCTTGGCAAGGTGTAGCGAAGCCGGTCGTGCAGGCGGCTTTTGCGCCCTTGCCAAAACTGCCAATTGTCGGGTTTGAGCCGATAGCCGCCCCAATGTGATGGCCTGGGCGGATTGAGCAAGAACTGCGCAGCATAGCGCGCTGCATTAGCGACGAGTACACCGCGCCCAGGAATGACTTGACTTTGTGGACTGGCCCAGGCACCAATGCGCGAGTCCAGTGGACGGCTGTGAAAATAGGCATCACTCTCGGATTCACTGACCTTCTCGACGACACCTTCAATGCGCACCACGCGCTCGAGCTCAACCCAGTGGAACTGCAAGGCGGCATAGGGGTTGCCTGCCAGCTCTTGCCCTTTGCGTGATTCAAAATTGGTATACCAAACGATGCCACGTTCGTCAAAACCTTTGATCAGCACCACGCGCGTGCTGGGGCGCAGGTCGCTTGACACCGTGGCCAGCGTCATGGCGTTGGGTTCTGGCACTTTTGCTGCAATGGCTTGATTCAGCCATTGTTCAAACTGCTGCATGGGGTTGGCGTGCGAGGCGTCTTCATTGAGTTCGGCACGCTCGTAGCTTTTGCGGATATCTGCGATGTTGTTCATGGCTTCAGTATAGGGATTCTGCCAGCGACTGCGAGATAATTCAAACGATGAATGATGTTTTCCGGTCTTTTCGCCTGATGTTCATGGCGGCTTTTTTACCACTGGTTTTGGTGATGGCCATTGCCTATCCGGCTTCGCTTTATTTTGGTCCCCCAGTGGGCGGAATTTCTCGCCGAGGTGCTTGGCCCGAGCGCGACTATGTGGCCCAGCTTGAGTCGCCTGGCATTGCGCTACAAGCCAACGACGAGTCGATTCGCAATGCGGATGTGATCTTGATAGGGGACTCATTTGCGGTGGGCAACGTCTGGCAATCTCTGGTGGCTGCGCAAAACGGATTGCGCTTCAAGACCTACAACTATCTCAACAACCACAATTGTTTTTTGCCCTGGGTTGAGCGTCTTGCCACTGGACTTGAGGGGTTTGCACAAGGCGGCAATCGTTTGGTGATGATCGAATCGATTGAACACCAGTTTATGGAGCGCATCAAAGACCCTGAGCGCTGTGCGCCAGGCTCGCTGTTTCGTGTCAGGCCGGTTGGCGCTGGTGTTTGGCACTGGCCCAAGACCTCGGTGCATACGCAAATTGATATCGCGCGGCAGTTCGAGACCTTGCTACACATGGGGCAGGTTTATTGGAATCCCGACCAGGTATCGGGCGAATGGGTGCGCAATGCCCCTTTGCAGCGCGATGACTTGTTTTCCAACTACCAATCCGGGCGCTTGCTTTTTGCCGATGTTGATGAAAACCGCTTGCATTGGACCCAGTCAGATATTGACCAGGCCGCTGCAGTTTTGAAGCAAGTGCAGGAGCGCCTGCAGGCTGCCGGATTTGCTTTTGCCATGCTGATCGTGCCGGATAAATTGCATGCGTATGAAGGCGCGTTAAAAACGCCATTGAGAGCTCACCCAGCGAGCGATTTGGCCAAAAGCTTGCGCCAGGCGGGTGTCAATGCACCCGATGTGCTGGCACCGCTGCAAGCCAACATCTACCAGGCGAAAGATATTTACATGCCTAACGATGACCACCTGGGCCCAGAAGGGCATAGAGCGCTGGCACACGCCTTGTTGCAGTCCGGGGTGTTTACCGGTGTGAAAGCAGCCGCGCCATGATTTTTAATTCATACGCCTTTATTTTTGTTTTTTTGCCGCTGGTGTGGTTGGGCTTTTTTGGCTTGGCCAAAAGTTCGGTGCGCCTGAGTGTGGTGTGGCTTTGTCTGGCATCGCTGTTTTTTTACGGCTGGTGGAACCCCAAATTTCTGACCTTGCTGCTAGGTTCTATCCTGTTCAATTATTGGCTCGGTTGCCGCTTGGCTCCCACAAGACCGGCTGCCTTTGCACCAGCAGTCCGACGCTGGACGCTGGTGGCAGGCATTTCGGTCAACTTGCTGCTTTTGGGGTACTTCAAATATCTGAACTTCTTCATCAGCACCGTAAATGCTTTGGGTACACAACACTGGGCCTTGCTGGACATTGTGTTGCCGCTGGGGATTTCGTTTTTTACGTTTACGCAAATTGCCTTTTTGGTGGATTCCTCGCGCGGTGAAGCCCGTGACTTTGATTTTTTGCGTTACGTGTTGTTTGTTACCTATTTTCCGCACCTGATTGCCGGGCCGGTGCTGCACCATCGCCAAGTGATGCCGCAGTTTGAAGATGAGAAAATGTACCGTTTCAGTTATGAAAATCTAAGTATCGGTTTGCTGATTTTTGCCATTGGTTTGTTCAAGAAAGTCATGCTTGCTGACGATCTGGCGAATCAGGTTACGCCGGTTTTTGACCAGGCCGCCCAGGGTGTCGCGCCCAAATTCTTGCTAGCTTGGACGGCTGCACTGGCCTACACATTTCAGCTCTACTTTGATTTTTCGGGCTATTCCGATATGGCTTTGGGGGTTTCGCGCATGTTCGGCGTGCACTTGCCCTTGAATTTTGCATCCCCCTACAAAGCAAAAAATATTTCGGAGTTTTGGCGCTGTTGGCACATGACGCTCTCGCAGTTTTTGCGTGACTATCTTTACATCGCCTTGGGTGGCAACCGACGCGGGCCACTGCGGCGTTATAGCAATCTATTGGTGACTATGCTGCTGGGTGGCCTCTGGCATGGTGCTAACTGGACATTCGTCGTTTGGGGCGCTTTGCATGGGGTGTTGCTGGTGTTGCAACATGCTTGGACGGGTTGGCTGGCTCGTTTGAACTTGCCAGCACCCTCGCGCTGGCTGGCGCTGATTCTGCACGTCGTTTCGATTGGGCTGACCTTTTTGGCAGTCGTCATGGGCTGGATTTTTTTTCGGGCTGATTCCCTGACCTCGGCGCTGTTGATCGTGCAAGGTTGCCTGGGCATGAATGGTTTGTCGATCGCCGCAGCGCAGGGTTGGCTCACGCAATTGGGCATTGCGCTGTTTACCTGGGCCGGACAGCCCGTGGTGTATGAGGGCGTGTTTGAGTTGTCATCAGCCATGCGCGATTTCAACCCGAGCACGGTCGGACGACTGCTGCTGATCTGCAGTTTGCTGGTCTGGTTGGCGCCCTCGAGTCAGCGCATCGCGCAGCGCTGGAGCGTGCCGGCTGCGTCCTGGGTGATGGTTTTACGCGGTGGCTGGGTGGCATTCCTGCTGCTGGTGTCGCTCAGTCACATCGACCGAATCAGTACGTTTATTTATTATCAGTTCTAGAAATTCTGCGCTGGCCAATGCGTGACAGGCAGTCTGCTGCGCAAAGAGGCAATTGGTAACCAGTTGGTAACTGAAGAGGCTGTTTTTACCTGGGTTAACGGGTAAGATTGTGTTTGTAATTTTGTTACCAATTATTTTTAAAATCATGAAACTCCACACCACAATTGCCCGTGTGACCGAGCGCATTCGCTTGCGCAGCCAAACCACGCGCAGTGCGTATCTGGCCAACATTGAACTGGCTTTGCAGCGTCAACCCGGTGTGCAGCGCCTGGGTTGTGCCAATGTCGCGCACGCATTTGCCGCGTTGCCAGGCCAGGACAAGTTGCGTTTGGTCGAACAGCGGGCACCCAATATCGGAGTCGTCACGGCCTACAACGACATGTTGTCGGCTCACGCGCCCTACCAGCTTTACCCTGATTTGCTAAAAACCGAGGCACGCAAACTGGGCGCCTCGGTGCAGGTGGCGGGTGCTGTTCCGGCCATGTGTGATGGCGTTACACAAGGCACCCCGGGCATGGAACTCAGCCTGTTTTCGCGCGATGTGATTGCCATGGCCACTGCGGTGTCGCTGAGCCATGACGTGTTTGCGGGTGCGTTGATGCTGGGCGTGTGCGACAAAATTGTGCCCGGACTGCTGATCGGTGCGCTGCAGTTTGGTCATTTGCCAACTGTGTTTGTGCCTGCCGGCCCCATGACGTCGGGGCTATCCAATGGCGAAAAATCTAAAGTGCGTGAAAAAGCGGCGCAGGGACTGGTGGGGCGCAGCGAACTGTTGGCAGCCGAGTCGGCGGCTTACCACGGTGTGGGCACTTGCACGTTTTATGGCACGGCCAATAGCAACCAAATGTTGCTCGAAGCCATGGGTCTGCATGTGCCAGGTAGTGCGTTTGTTAATCCGGGTGCGGTTATGCGGGATGCTTTGACGCGCGAAGCCCTGCACACGGTTTTAGGCAATGCTGATTTCAAATGCCCACCCATTGGCCAGTTGGTAGACGAGCGTTGTTTGGTTAACGCCATGGTGGCGCTGCTCGCCACAGGGGGCTCTACCAATCACTTGATTCATTGGGTTGCGGTGGCTCGAGCAGCAGGCATGCACATCGATTGGGATGATTTTTCGGAGCTCTCTGGCGTTGTTCCGCTGCTGGCGCGCGTTTACCCCAATGGCAGTGCCGATGTGAACCAGTTTCAGGCCGCGGGCGGACCTGGCTATGTGATTCGTGAGCTGCTTGATGCCGGGTTCATGCACGCTGATGTGCGCACAGTGCGTGCCGGTGGACTGCGCGACTACACCCAACTTCCCGTTGCTGCCAGTGGCTCCGCAAGGCTCACCTGGCGGGCCATTGAAGACAGCAAAGATGATAGCGTGCTACGCCCGTGTAGCAAGCCGTTCAGCCCAAGTGGAGGCTTAAAACTGCTGCTCGGCAACCTGGGTCGCAGTGTCATCAAAATCTCTGCTGTGCCGCAAGACCGCCATGTCGTCGAAGCGCCATGTCGAGTTTTTGACTCGCAGGAGGCGCTGCATCAGGCTTTTGCCGCCGGTGAACTGAATCGTGATGTGATTTGCGTCGTGCGTTGGCAGGGTCCGCAAGCCAATGGGATGCCCGAGTTGCACAAACTCACCCCACCGATGGCCGTCTTGCAAGGCAAAGGTTACCAGGTGGCGCTGGTCACTGATGGCCGCATGAGCGGAGCTTCGGGCAAGGTGCCCGCTGCCATTCATGTGTCGCCCGAAGCCGCAGTGGGTGGCCCCTTGGCTAAATTGTGTGATGGCGATGTGATCCGGCTCGATGCCCATGCGGGGAGCTTGCAGGTTTTGCTTTCGGAACAAGTCTGGGCAGCGCGGCTTGTCCAACCCATGCCTGAAACCTTGCGCAGCGCCAACGGGGTTGGCATGGGGCGCGAGCTCTTTGCCAATATGCGGCGTAACGCCAGCAGTGCCGAAGAAGGCGCATGCAGCTGGCTTTGAATGACATTTATTGAAAAATACCATGACAAATCCAAATCCAAATCCAAATCCTTTAACCGCCTTGCAAGTGATGCAAGATGCCCCGGTAATCCCCGTGATTGTGCTGAGCGACGTGGCTCAGGCCGTGCCGCTCGCGCGTGCGCTGCTGGCGGGCGGCATCCGCATGCTTGAGGTGACTTTGCGCACACCTCAGGCGCTGGCCTGCATTGAAGCCATTGCCCGTGCTGTGCCTGAAGCGGTGGTGGGTGCAGGCACGGTGCGCTGCAGGGCCGATGCGCAAGCGGCCGCCAACGCAGGGGCGCGTTTTGCCGTCAGCCCCGGCTACACCTCAGCGGTTGGGCAGGCTTGCCGTGATGTGGATTTGGCGCTATTGCCAGGCGTTGCCACTGGCGGGGAAATCATGACCGCATGTGAAGATGGATTTACCGAGCTGAAGTTTTTTCCGGCGCTGCAGGCAGGTGGTTTGGCCATGCTCAAGGCCTGGAGCGGACCATTTTTTGATGTGCAATTTTGCCCAACTGGAGGCATCAGTTTACAAAATGCACCCGAATTTTTGGCTTTGCCCAATGTGGTGTGCGTGGGTGGCTCCTGGCTCGTGCCTGCTGATGCCGCTGCGTCTGGTGACTGGCATCGTGTGACCCGTTTGGCAACCGAGGTGCAGGCATTACGGCATTCCTTGTAGCTACGTTATTTATAGCTGATGACGCCTTCTGTGTATGCTTTAGAGGGCTAAAAGGCATCTTTATTTGTGAGCAAATAACTGGCTTTGACCAGCATTTCGAGCTGCTCTAGCAGCTTATCACGCAGAGTTTCGAGCTGGCTCATAAGCTGCAGCGCTTGCGCGTTGCGTCCGCTGTTTTGCAAGTCCAGCATTTCAGCGCCCAGTGTATGCACTTGCTGATGCAGCTCGATGATGCTGGTCAAAGTGGGCAGCGCACCGTAGCGCGACAAGCCATCGGTATCCAGCCATTGGCCAAAATTGCACTGGTGGTGATCCATCGGCGGCGGTGCGCGTCGTTCGCCGCGCAAGTACCCGCCCAGCGCAGCCACCCAGGCGCGGTGTTCCACCCGTGCATACAGCAAAGCCAAATCTTCGTTGGCGATGGCTTTTTGCAAGTGCCAGGTTTCGCAGGGTGTCCAGTTTTTAATCCATTCGGGGACTTCAGTGGCTGGCATGGGCTTGGCAATGCCATAGCCCTGGGCTAACTCGCAGCCCAGTTGCAGCAGCAACGTGCCATGCGCAATGGTTTCTACGCCCTCGGCGATGGCGGCGCGGCGGAAGGATTTGGCCAGGCCAATGATGCCTTGCAAAATATTCAGATCATCGGCATCGTCGAGCATGTCGCGCACAAAGCTTTGATCGATTTTGAGCAAATTGACACGCAAGCGCCGCAAATAGGTGAGCGACGAGTAACCAGTGCCAAAGTCGTCCATGGCAAACAGCACGCCAAGCTCACGGCAGCTCTCAATCACTTGCGAGACGCGTGTCAGGTCTTCCAGCGCGCTGGTTTCCAGAATTTCAATTTCGAGGTTGGTCGGATTGACCTCGGGGTGCGCCGCCAGTAGTTCGTGCAGGCGGGCAACAAAATTGGTTTGCTGTAATTGGCGCGCGCCCACATTCACGCTGATGGGCAGGCTTAAGCCCTGACTTTGCCAAATGCTCAACTGCATCAGTGCGTGGTTGATCACCCATTCACCAATTTCAATGGATAAGGGATGATTTTCGACGGTTGGCAAAAATAGCGCGGGTGCCAGCAGTCCGTTTTCAGGGTGTTGCCAGCGAATCAAGGCCTCTGAACCCACGATGGCGCCGGTGCGCATATTCACCTTGGGCTGGTAGTGCAGCACAAACTCCTGATTCAGCAAGCCTTGGTGGATGCGTTCAATACTTTCGTGGTGACTGCGGATGCCGTAGTCTTGCTCGGCATCAAAAAAGGTATAACGGTTTTTGCCCGATTGCTTGGCCTGATACATGGCCTGATCGGCCTGGCGCATCAATTGATCAGCCTCGATATCTTGTGCCTGGGGGAAAAAAGTCACTCCCAAACTTGCGGAAACCTGCAGCAAGTTGTCATTCACCTCAATCGGTAAAGCTGCTGCGCTGAGCAGTCGTGAGAGCATGGGTAAACAGGCGTGAACATCGTCAAGATCGCCTAGTACGGCAACAAACTCATCACCCCCGATGCGTGCCAGTGTGTCGCCTTCGCGCAGGGTTTGCTTCATGCGGGCTGATAGTGTGACGAGCAGTTGGTCACCGGCCTCGTGCCCATGAATATCGTTGACAGCCTTGAATCCATCGAGATCAAGAAACACAACTGCGAGTTTTTTGCAGCGTCGCAGCTCCTGGATCATGCCTTGTTTGAGCCGGTCGGCTAGCAGCACCCGGTTGGGTAAATTGGTCAGTGCGTCGTAATGTGCAATGTGATCGAGCCGGTCTTCGTGCTCTTTAAGCGCCGTGATATCTGAAAAAAGGGCCACATAGTGATCGGTCTTGCCCTGCGCATCGCGCACCGCAGAGATGGTCAGCATTTCAACAAACACCTCGCCATTTTTGCGCTGGTTCCAGACTTCACCGTACCAATGGCCTTTTTGGATCAACTGGCGCCAGAGGTTGGTGTAAAAGGTTTTGTTTTGGTGACCTGAATTCAGCAGGCGTGGATTTTTGCCGATAACTTCTTCGCGCGCATAGCCGGTGATGCGGGTGAACGAGGCGTTGACATCAATGATGTTGCCGCGAGGGTCGGTGATGATGATGCCCTCGCGCGCATGGGTAAACACGCTGGCTGACATTTGCAGCTTTTCCTGGAATGTTTTCTGCTCTTGCAGCAGGTGTATTTTGGTCAGTGCAATGCTGACCTGGTGGCTGATGGCCTGCAGAAAGTCCAAATCTTGCGCAGACCAAGATTTGTTTGAATAAACCTGATTCAAAGCTAAAACGCTAAACCCGTGGTCTGACCAGTTAAACGGCAGCCACAGCAGGCTCTGGACGTGCATTTTTTGGTGCAATATCTGCCCCGAACCATCTTCGACGAAATGCGGGTTGATTTGGTCCGTTTGGCTGGTCAGATAGCGCTTGCTGCGCATGATTTCATTGAGCCCACCTCTGAACATATCCAGAGGATAAGTTCGGATGCTGGGATGCAGTTGCGGGTGTTGCGGGTTGATCCATTCGCAGCGACCTTGCGCTTGCTGTGTGGCGAGATCGATGGTGTAAACCAGGGCGCGATCAAGCCCCAGCGTTTCGCCCACGATGCGCGTGGTTTCCTGCAAAACCAGGTCTGCTGTGTCGCTTTGAATAATCACTTGGGAAAGTTTGTTCAATGCATCAGCAAAACGCATCTGCTGGCGCAGGGCGTGTCTGGACAAGTCCAACTCCAGAACGCGCGATTCAAGTTGATCTCTTTGGGCAACCACATCCTTGCGCAAGCTGTCGCGTTCAATCAGATTACGGATACGCTGGCGTGCGATTTCCACATTGATGGGTTTCGTGATGTAGTCCACAGCGCCGAGTGCCAGTCCGGTTGATTCGGATTCGATCTCGGTGAGTGCGCTGACAAACACCACCGGAATATCTTTCAGAGCCGGGTTGGCTTTGAGGCGACGGCAAGTTTCAAACCCATCCATTTCGGGCATCATGATGTCGAGCAATATCAGGTCGGGTCTGGCTTTGGCGGCCAGCATCAAGCCCATGGCACCGGAGGTGGCAATTTGCAAATCAAATTCCAGCTCCAAAGTGGCGCCAAGCGTTAGTAGATTGGCTGGAGTGTCATCAATTGCCAGAATCGAATGCTTTGCTTTGGTCATGAACGTTACTTGTTATGGGCGCAGGTTGGCGGTTAAACGTTGGAGGCGTTCAAGTGCTAAGTCAAAACGAAAATTTTCTAATAATTCGCTGATTTGGGCCACGTCGGCTTCGATCGGGGTTTGCGCAACCAGCACTTGGAGCTCGCTGAGTTTGCCTAAAGCGCTGAACTTATTATTTTCCAACAAAGGCACGATCTGACTGACCAGTTGCTCAAATTGGGGTTGATCCAGTGTGGACATGCTTGCTGCAGCGTTGGCATGTGGAGGAATTGACGGCTTGTGCTTGAGCCATTTGGCGAGTGTTTGCACCAAGGTCGGTAAGGCAATTGGTTTGGTCAAAAAGTCGTCCATGCCGACCGCCAGACATTTTTGGTGGTCTTCTTCAAAGGCATCGGAGGTCAGGGCAACAATCGGTACACGCGGTTTTGTATGCTCAGTTTCCCATTGCCGAATGTGCCGGGTTGCGTCGTAGCCGTCCATTACCGGCATATTCAAATCCATCAAGATCAGGTCAGGGCGATCGCCACGCATAATCACATCAAGCGCTTGCTGACCATCGGGGGCAACAGAATGGCTCAGCCCAAGTTTGCCCAGCAGGGTGCCAATCACCATGGCATTCACCAGGTTGTCTTCAACCACCAAAATTTCGCCAATTAGCGCATCTTCATGGGTATCGCTGCCAGTTGCAGGCGTCACGGCCGGGTTTATGTCAGCGTGACTCTGAATCATCCGCTTGGCCTGAATGCGCAGCCAAAAGCGGGAACCTTGACCGGGTTCGCTGCTAACACCCACCGCGCCACCCATGGCGTGTGCCAAGTTTTTCACGATCGACAGCCCCAGACCGGAGCCACCGAACTCGCGGGTGGTCGAGTTGTCCGCTTGTGAAAAGGGTTTAAACAGCAAATCCAGTTTGTCAGCAGCAATGCCGATGCCAGTGTCAGTCACTGAAAACTCCAGCACAGCAAGATCACCCTGGTGCTCGACTTCGCTGCCTGCAATGTCGATGCGACCATGGTGGGTGAATTTGATGGCATTACCCAGCAAATTCGAGAGCATTTGGCGCAATCGGTGCCCGTCAGCTCGATACGAATGCCTCGGTGCGCCTTGCCAATGGCATTCCAACTGCAAGTTTTTAAGCTGCGCTGCACTGGCAAAAAGTGCTTTTGTGTCGAGCATTAACTGCTCGGGTTGGAATAGCGTGGCATCCAGCTGGAATTTACCGGCTTCAATTTTTGACAAATCCAGAATGTCGTTGAGCAGCGCCAGCAAGTTTTGTCCGCTGCTGAGAATGGTGCGGGCGTAGTCGTGCAGGTCTTTTTCGTTCAAGTTGGGCATCTGCAGCAGCTGTGCCATACCCAAGATGCCATTCATCGGTGTGCGAATTTCATGGCTCATGGTTGCCAAGAAACGGCTTTTTGCCAGGTTGGCTGCCTCGGCCGTGGTTTTCGCTTGGCGCAACTCGAGCGCTACTTCGCGCTGCGCTTGCAGAGCCATCAGGTGGTTGTTGTAGCCGTGAACCAATTGATAGATTTCGTCCTCGGTCGAGCTGGCAGGCAAGGGTTCGTAACGGGCATCCGGCGACATTTCAATGCGGCGAAAACCTTCGGATACTGCGTGAATAGGCCTGACGACATTGCGCACAAAATACCAGGTCAGCGTCAAAATGCTCAGCAAAGCCAGTAGTACCAGACCCAGCGTGGCAAAAGCCAGTTTGTCGATTTTTTGGGTCAATAGGGCGCGCGGCGTCAGCGCCAGAATCAGTCCATGTTCGCCTGGCAGGTTGAACATGTTCATCAGCATGTCCTGGCCGTCCAGCAGCAGTCTGGGAACGATTGGTTTGGCACGCACCAGTTCAAGCAAACCGGGTGCCAGGGCTTGCCCGAAACGTGTCGGGTCGGAGTGCAGCGCAATATGGCCTTGGCGATCGATTTGCATCAATTGGGTGCCACTCTGGAGTTCGGTGCCTTGAAGAAATTGCTGCATGATCTCGTCGTTGAGGTTGACAAGCAAGACACCCACAACTTCTGACTTGCCACTGAGAGGCGAAAAGTGGTGAATCGTCCGAACTACGCTGATTACTTTGGTTTTTTCGGAATTTGTATTCAGGTTGTTGTCAATGCCACGCCAGAAAATAGGCGTGTGTTTTTGCTGCGATTCGCGCAAAAGCCCATCTACCACCGCTTTCTGAACTTGGCTGAAATCCAGCGTTTGACCGATTTGAAAGCGCCACCCTGAATTCGAAAAAATACTGATCGATTCGAGGCCTTTGATGCGCACATAGCTGTTGAGCAAATAGCCCATGCGGGCGCGCATTTCAAGTGCACTGAAACTGTTTGCGGTGTTTTTGTCGGCTTCATGCAGCGCTAAACTAATCGCCGGGTTGCCAGCGATGGCACTGGCCATGTCTTCGATCTGCCCCTGATAGAGACGCAGATACGATGAAAAACTGGCAATTAGGCGTGAATTTTCAAATTCTGCCTGGGCAATCAGTGCTCGCTTTGAAATTTCAAAAGCCGTCAGTCCAAGCAAAATCAAAGGCACAACACCTGCTAACAGCAAGTAGCCCAGCATTTTGGTGGTGATGCTCGAACGCCACGTCATGGCTAATCCAATTCAATGGGCTTCGCTGAGAGTGATCAAACGGGTGTCAATGATGGTCACTGCTGGAACTTGGCTACCTTGGCTCATGCGGTTGGCCAGCATGATGCCTTGATAGCCTTGCTCGGCAGCTTGCTGATCAATGGTGGCTGCCATATTTCCGGCCTTGATCTCGCGAAGTGCTTCCGTCAGCGCATCGTAGCCAACCAGTTTGACTTTAGTTTTGCCAGTTTCCTGCAGGTATTTGATCGCACCAATGGCCATCATGTCGTTGGAGGCGAAGATCAATTTGATATGGGGGTGCTTGGTGAAAATCGACTTGGTCACATCATAGGCTTCATCAATTTTCCAGTTGGCAGTCTCGGAGGCCACCAGTTTGACGTGCTTGTTTTCGAGAAATGCGCGGCGTGCACCTTGGGCTCGCTGTTGCGCGTTGTCGGCGCTGCGGATGCCTTCAAGCATCGCCGCTTCAGTGGGGGTGTTGATGCCATCGGTGAGAAATTTGCCAGCTTTATAAGCGCCAGCCTCGTTGTCAACGCTGATGAAGGGCACCGGTTTCATGCCCGCTTGGGCGACCGCTTGTGCGTCAAGTCGATTGTCAATGTTGACAATTTTGATGCCGGCATCGGTGGCTTTTTTCAAGGCAGGAATCAGTCGTTGCGAGTCTCCTGGGGCAATCACGATGGCACTGACCTTGGCAACAATCAGGTCATCAACCAACTGGATTTGTTGCTCGATCGAGGTTTCTTGCGCTGCAGTTTTAACCCTTAGGACGACCCCCAATTCTTTTTCGGCACGCCTTGCGCCTTTTTCCATTTCGACAAAAAACGGATTGGTCAGCGTTTTCATGATCAGGCCAATTTCTTTTTTGCTGCTCGGCGGTGGTGCTGAAACGATGGGTTGTGTTGGGGAGCTGACGCTCGGTACATTGGTTTCACCGCAGCTCACAAGCCCTAGGCAAACAACAAAAAATCCGAGTGAATGCAAAAGTTTCATAGCAGTTCCTTGTTGAAATAAATAGTTTGCAAGTCGTCAAAGCACCACGCGTTGCAGACGCTCAAGCGCCAAATCAAATCGGAAATTTTGCAGCAACACGCTGATTTGAGCCATATCGGCTTCGAGGTGGGTTCCAACGACTAATTCTTCTAACTCTTTGAGCTTGCCCAGCGAGCTGAACTTATTGTGCATCAGCATGGGCGTAATTTCACGCACCAGTTGCTTAAATTGATTTTGATCTAAAACCCGCAGCGTCGTCACGGGGGCGCATTGCGCTGGGCTCGATGGGCTCAGCGTGAGCCATTTCGACAAAATTTGCACCAGGGTCTGCAAGGCGATAGGTTTGGTCAAAAAATCGTTCATGCCAACAGCCAGGCAATGCTGATGGTCTTCTTCGAAGGCATCGGCAGTCAGGGCAACAATCGGAACAGCGGCTCTGGACTGTTCTGCCTCCCACTGGCGAATGTGTTGGGTCGCTTGGTATCCGTCCATCACTGGCATGTGCAAATCCATCAGAATCAGGTCGGCTCGATCGCCACGGCGAATCGCATCCACGGCTTGTTGTCCATCTTGGCTTACGCTATGGGTCAGCCCCAGTTTGTTGAGCAGTGCACCAATCACCATGGCGTTGACCGGGTTGTCTTCAGCAACCAACACATGGCCTTTGAGTGCCAACTCAGTGCGCGGCGGTGCGCTGCCGTCGCGCGCATTAAGCCGGCTGTTTTGCTCTGCTAGCACAACACGAGCGTTGATTTGAAACCAGAACCGGGAGCCTTGGCCTAGTTCGCTGGCCACGCCAACCGTGCCACCCATAGCTTGTGCCAGATTTTTCACAATCGACAGACCCAGCCCCGAGCCTCCAAATTCCCGTGTGGTTGAGCTGTCGGCTTGTGAGAACGGTTTAAAAAGCACATCAAGCTTGTCCGCAGCAATGCCGATGCCGGTGTCGGTGATGGCAAACTCGAGCAGGACTGTGTCTTTGTTGCGCTCGATTTCAGTGCCTTCTACACGGATACGCCCTTGCGCCGTGAATTTGATGGCATTGCCCAACAGGTTTGACAGCATTTGACGGAGCCGATGTGCATCGGAGTGGTAGCGCTGACCGGTGGGGCCATTCCACTGGTAGTCAAGATGCAGATTTTTCGCTTGCGCAGAGCCTGCAAAGAGTGTTTTGATTTCGCGCATCAGCGCATTGGGGTCAAAAACGGTGTCGTCGAGCTGGAATTTTCCTGATTCTATTTTTGATAAATCCAGAATATCGTTGAGCAGCGTCAGCAGTGTTTGGCCACTTGAGAGAATGGTGCGGGCGAAGTCACGCCGCTCGGAATCTTGCAGGTTGGGCATCAGCAGCAGCTGCGCCATGCCCAAAATGCCATTCATGGGGGTACGAATTTCGTGACTCATGGTAGCCAGGAATCGGCACTTTGCAAGGTTGGCTTCCTGAGCCGATTTGCTGGCTTGCACCAAGTCGGTGATGTCAACCCGAAAACCCACGATGCTGCCATCGGGCATGCGCCGCTCGATGATGCGCAGCACATGGCCATCATCAAGTTGCTGCGTGATATTGACGTTGGCAGCACGGTGCTTGGCCAGGCGCTCGGCAACCCATGCATCGATCCGACCCGTGGCTTCCTGATATTGACCCCGCTCGGCACCTTGGCGAATGATCGCTTCAAAACTGGCACCGGGCACGATCAGGTCACTTGAGGTGGCGTAGATTCGACGGTATTTGTCGTTGCACAACACCAGACGGTCGTCGGGTCCATACAACACAAAAGCTTCATCGATCGCATCGATCGCGGCACGTAGAAGTTGCTCACTGTTTTTGATTTCGGCTTCAGCACGTTTTCGCGCCGTAATGTCAACATAGGTGGTGACAAAGCCGCCGCCCGGCATGGGGCTGCCGCATATTTCGAGCACGCTGCCATTGGGGCGAATACGCTCAAATTGATGGGGACTTGGGTCTTGTGCGCGCTGCACAATACTTTGCATCAATTGGGCTGCGTCGCCAGCACCATATTCACCCCGCTCCGCGTTGAAACCGATGATTTGTTCAAACGTGGTGTTGGGGCCGTCAAAGAGCGCCAGAGGAAACTCGAGGGTTTCGCAAAATAATCGGTTGTAGGCGACCAGCTTCAGTTCATGGTCAAAGGCACTCAAACCGACTGGGATGTTGTCCAGAATACTTTGCAATAAGGCGTTGTTCTGCAAAAGCGCTTGCTCGGCAATTTTGAACTGGGTAATGTCTTCGTAAATGCCGAGCAGGCCGATGGTTTCGTTTTTTTCGTTACGCAGCGGAACTTTGGATCTGCGCAGCCAAATGGTTTGACCGCTGGGTGTGGTTTGCGGTTCGTCATAGGCATGTTTTGGAATGCCCGTTGTTATGACCAGGCGGTCGTCTGCGTTGTACAAATCAGCTTGGGCTTGCCAACTCAGATCAGCATCGGTTTTACCGATCAGTTGATCAGGGTGTGTAAGCCCGGCATCCTTGGCAAAGGCGGGATTGCAGCCAAGGTAGTGCAGATCGCGGTCTTTCCAGAAAACGCGCATGGGTGCGGTGTCAATAACCAATTGCAACAATTGGCGCGATGCAGCCAGGGCGGTGGCTGATTGGGTGGGTAAAGTGATGTCTCTAAAGTACCAGATGCGTCCTAGAACACCCTCAGCAAGCAGCGACTGGGTGTAGCGCGACACAACTTTTCCATCTTTAAAAAGCAGTGTGTCTCTGGCTTCTTCGACACTCCCATAGAGGCGGTTCACTTGGCTTAAAAACGCCTCGGGTTCGAGCAATTGTTCGAGTACATGCGCGATCAATAAATGGTCTTTACCAAGGCGGGCGAGTTCTTCAGGAACCTGCCAAAGCTGCACAAATCGTTTGTTAAACGCCAGCACCGAGCCATCTTTGGCAACCATCAAGATGCCTTCATCGGTCGATTCAAGCATGCTGCGCAGCAAGGTTTCGCTGCGTCTGGTGGCTTCTTCGGCTTGTTTGCGCTGAGTGATGTTGAGTGTTCCTCCGCTGGCTAGCAGCGCGTGCCCGTCGGCGTTGCGCTGGATCACTTTGCCAATCGTGCGCACCCAAACCCAGTCGCCATGTTGCGCGCTTAAACGGTAGTCCAGCTCGAGTGGACTTCCATTGATTTGTGTAGCACGTTGAAATTCATCCATGAAGGCACGGCGATCATCTGGATGCACCAGTGTCAGCCATTGGGTCAAGTTTTCAGGGGGGGAACTGGGGTCGAGGTTGAGCCAATGCAGCATCGCTTTGTCGAATTTGAGTCGATCGTGTTGCAGGTCATATTCCCAAAAAACAACGCCGGTGGTTTCGATCGAAATCGTCAAGTTGACTTGACTGGCCTCCAGTTCTTGGCTGCGCTGTGCTAAATGCTGACTGATTTCGCGCAATTTCTGCAGTTGGAGTTGGTAGCTTCGCGTGATGAAGTTGATCAAGAAACCCGCCAGGAAAACCAGCAACACCTGAAACAGCGCGTACATGATGGCAGGTGAGGGCGTGTCCTTGGTCATCCATCCGCGTGATTCGGCCAGCAGCAACCCCAGTAGCAAAAGCGCTGTCAGCGCACCCATGATGGTGGCGACACGCGTGTTGAACAGCCAGCCAATCAGAATAATGATGACCGGGTAGGCAACTACTGATGGGGTATACACCCCATCTTGCATGATGCATCCAATGCTGACAACAAGCCAGGCGCCAATGGCCAGTAGTTTGATCGCCGCATGTGAGCGGCCATGATGCTGCAGGGTGTAGGCAATCACTGAAAGAATCGCACCCAGACTGGGTCCGATGTAGCGCAAGGTTTGATCCGGCAGCAAAATCCGGATGCTGAGCAAATAGCTCAGACAGCCAATTAACAGGGTCGCCAGTGCAAAACGCAAAAACAGTGGTGAGGGCTCCCATGGTTCTGCTTCGGCGGGCGGGAGGAGCGGGTGAACTGGATGGTGCATAGGTGGGCGATGTCAAACTTGCAAACTGTTGCAGCCTATCACTGTGCACGGTGGCAACTTTGATACAGGTCAACCCTCAAGTGGGTTGCGGGTTCAGCGGGCTTTTTAGTTCAAAAACTAAGCAGGTGGTGCTGGCGTGTGCGTAAAGGGTTCCGTCAGGGCCAAACAGACGCGCTTCTGCGGTGGCAAGTTGTCGACCACAGTGAATCACGTTGCCTTCGGCTCGCACGCGTTGCACCTTGTGGCCGATGCTGCGCACCAGATTGACGCTCAGCTCGGCGGTGGTGTAAGCCCTGCCAGCGGGCATCATGGTGTGCACCGCACAGCCCAGAGCCGAGTCGAGCAGGGTTGCGTACCAGCCACCATGGATGGTTCCCATGGGGTTTAAATGACCGGAGCCCGGCTTGCCCTGAAACACGGCGTGCCCCGAGCGTACTTCGATGAGCATGAAGTCAAGAGTTTTGGCAATGCTGGCATAAGGAATTGCGCCTTGCAGCATGGCTTGCATCATCTGTAACCCCGTCAGTCCGGCGATTTGTTCGGGTTTTGCAACTCCTGCGCCGGCGCCGTTTTGCAGTTGTGCCCAAACCTCTGCTTCTTGTGTTAGCCAGCTTGGCAGGAGATCGGTTTTCATGATGCGGCTCTTTCGGTAAATAATGCGCTTTTCAAATTTCTCTGGAGATGGGATGCCCCAATTTATCAAAACCATTTTATTCACTGGCTCCGATGGGCGTGCAGCTTTTCGGGAAGAATCGCTAAGTCTAGATCAGGGTTCGCCACAGTCGTCGCTGAGCGCGCTGATGGCGTCTGGCGGCTATCAGCTGCGTCACAGTCCAGTGGGATTTCGCAGCCAATTCCATTGCACAACAGAACCTCAATGGGTGTTTATTTTGACCGGCCAGATGGAGATTGGCTTGCAGGGCGGGGCGTCGCGCATTTTTAAGCCAGGGGAGCATTTTTATTCGGCCGACATGCTGCCACCAGGTCAACTATTTGATGCCCATGTGCACGGCCACTGGAGTCGACAAGTGGGGCCAGACCCACTGGCCACGCTTTTCTTGCGCGGCTGAAATCAAGCGAATCGTATTTTTGCTATTAATTAAAGAGCTGTTTGCGCATGTCCTAAAAGCGTTAGAGGCCTAAAACATGCATAAAAACAGCCTTCTAGCTTTCTGAAAGGGCTGCTTCAAGCATTAGGGATGCAGAAATGCAAATATCCCATTTCTGGCGGCACTGGCGGGCGCATTGCTTCGTTGCTCATCGCTTGTGTGGTCTTGCCACACTGCGCTCTGAGCGCCTAGCGCTGCATCCCTCCAGCACTCGCCATAAACGTTACATTTGCAATTTCAGCATCCCTTAGCGACCTGCGTTACCGCGTGTTCCACTGGTGTGGCGTGGACGGTTGCCGGGGCGACCACCACCACCGCCGGGAGGGCGAGCGCCAGTGCCTGCGCCACCTGCAAAGCCGCCCCCGGTAGCTCCCGCGTTGCGATTGCCGCCCGAGAAGCCACCGCCTCCACGACGCGGGCCGCGATCCGCCATCATGTCAACGCTGGTGCGCATGGGGTCGGGTTGCCCGCCACCACCAGCACCGCCAGAGCGTGATGCACCTGCGTTGCTGGGGCCGCCATAGCCTCCGCCATTGCCGCCACCATAGCCGCGTGCCTGGCGTTGTCCGGGGCCACGAACTGCTTGCTCGGCGGCTGACAGATGGCTGCGCGGCTCGGCGTTGCGGCCTGAGCCAAAATCATCATCGTTTTGGTTGACGCGGTTGGCGCCTGCGTTACGATCATCGCCACCCTGACTGCGGCCGCCTCGCGCAGAGCCGCGTGTGTTGCTGCGAGCTGGATTCGCCCCACCACGACCGGCACCTGGGCCTTTGTTTTCGCGCACCCGGGTCAGCATTTCGGTGCGTGCAGCTTTGGCTGCAGCTTGCATTACGTCGCGACTGGGTGGTTTGCCAGCGCCACCCCAGATGGTTTGTCGACCCATAGCAATGGGCTCAGCCTTTTCGCCAGGTTCAGGCATAAACGCATCAAAGACCTGCACCGGAATATCCTGCTTGGTATAGCGTTCAATGGCTTGCATGAAGCCTTCTTCGTCCAGACTGACCAAGTTGACGGCTGTGCCATCGGCGCCCGCCCGACCTGTTCGGCCAATGCGGTGCACATAGTCTTCGCATACATTCGGAATGTCGTAATTCACCACATGCGGGAGATCGTCAATGTCGATACCACGCGCCGCGATGTCGGTGGCCACGAGCACGCGCATTTCGCCAGTTTTGAAACCAGCCAGTGCCTGGGTGCGCGCCGACTGGCTTTTGTTGCCATGCAAAGCCATTGCCGAAATGCCGTTTTTACCCAAAAATTCGGCCACATTGTTGGCGCCAAACTTGGTGCGGGTAAAAACCAGTACCTGGCTCCAGTTGTGCTCCTGAATGATGTGTGCGAGCAGCGCCTTTTTCTTGCCACGACCGACTGGGTGAATCAACTGTGTGATGCGTTGCACCGTGGTGTTACGCGGTGTGACCTGCACACTTTGCGGGTCTTTCAGCAGGGTGGCTGCGAGATCACGGATTTCGTCGCTGAAAGTGGCTGAAAAAAGCAAGCTTTGCTTGGCTTTGGGAACGGCGGCGAGCACCTTCTTGACGTCGTGAATAAAGCCCATGTCGAGCATGCGATCGGCTTCGTCGAGCACCAAAATTTGCACGTGGCTCAGATCGAGCATGCCTTGTTGCAACAAATCGAGTAAGCGCCCTGGGGTTGCCACCAAGATATCAACGCCTTTTTTCATGCGACTGATTTGTGGATTCATGCCAACACCACCAAACACCGCCGCCGAACTGAGTTCGAGGTATTTACCGTAGGTTTGCACCGATTCTTCGACCTGTGCAGCCAGTTCACGCGTGGGGGTTAGCACCAGTGCGCGCACTGCCACACCGCCAAATTTGCTGCGTGGTGCCTCAGTGGAGCTGAGTTTGTTGAGCATGGGGAGTACAAAAGCAGCTGTTTTGCCGGTGCCAGTTTGTGCACCGCCAAGCAGGTCGTGCCCTGCGAGTACCAGCGGAATGGCTTGTGCTTGTATCGGCGTAGGGGTTTCGTAGCCTTGCTCAAGCACAGCTTTGATGATGGCCGGAGCCAGGTTGAGTTCTTCAAATTTCATAGAGATGCACCCATTCATTCGGGCGCTAGGACATCGGCCTGTTTTGGTGCTGTTGGCATCAATTCAGTCAAAGGCAGATGGGGTCAAAAATGGAGCCATTGTGGTTGGCGCTGGCTCCCAGCAAGTTGCTGGTCATGCAGGTTACTGAAGCCCCGCAAGCAGCGCTATTGTCGCATGCTCTGTGGGTATACTATTTTTTATGATTCACCATCCCTTGTTTCGCCATGCCGGTCGCCTGTTTACTTTTCGCCAATGGGTGGCGATTGTCTTATCGAGCCTGTTGCTAGCAATTGGTTCTGGGTTGTATTTGGCGGTGGGCTTGGGCTTTCAGCTGAGTGAACCCTGGGCTAGTGTGTATGACCGTGGGGAGCTGTTTTTGCGTGATACCGTTCGACTGACTTTTCAGGATCGAGATGTGCTACCCGCTATCCGTCGTCTTGATGAAACTGTTTTTATGGCCCCACTGGGCATTTTGGAGCAGAACAAACAATTCAATTGGCTCGCGGATGTGTTACTGCCAAGCGCTGCTGCAGCTTCGTCCGCAGCACCCACAGTCGCCTCAGGCGCGTCTGGGCTTCCTGCTTTGCCCAGTGGATTGGCGCGTGTCAAAACGCCTTCGCGTTTGCTCGAATCCGACTGGCAACCCGATTTCAAAGGACAGTAAATGCAATTCTTTTCTTATCAAGCCGTTTGCTTGTTGCGCCGGAGCAAGGCGATGCTGCTGTTGGCGCTTTTGTTTTTGACTGCTGCTGCGCCAGTTCGGGCCGCCTTGCCTGAGGTTTTGGATCAGTTTTATTTGTATGAAAGTCCGTTGACCAAAGCTTTTTTTGCAGCCAATGGCGCTACTTACGACCCCATGAAAGACCGCTGGAAAAGCTATTTGCGCCAGTCAACCACGAGTTTCAAAGAAGTCACGCGGGCCAATTTGCTTGCGGGTTTGAAGCCGGGTGTGCTGGTGCTCGGCTCGGCGGTGCTGTTGGATGAGCAAGAACGTGACGCGGTCAACCAATTTGCGGCTGCGGGTGGCAGCTTGCTGATGACGTGGGGCACCGGCGCACGCGATGCCAAGGGCAAGTGGGTGGGCTATGCTTTTCTAGAGAAATTGCTGGACATGAAGGTGGTCGGCAAGGTTGAGTTTGAATCCAACGAACGGTTTTTAAACACCTTTGGCGATGGCCCGCTGAGCTGGGCACTGCCCGCTGGCGAACGGGTTTTTCTGGGTGAAATTGCCGAAACTCCGCTGCGGGTGGATTCCACCCATTTGGCTGCGCGTTATTTTGACTGGCAGCGGGCACCCAAACCGAAAAACACCAACGGTGCGGTGGCCTTTCTTGAAAAAAATGGCTCACGGCGCGTATACATGGGTTTTTCTGAGGCCAGTTGGGACTATGACGAGCGCTTGCGTTTACCCAAGCTCTTAGATGGTGTCATGGCCTGGCTGCAGCACCGACCTATTGTGAGCAAAGCGGCCTGGCCAAACGGCGATCTTTCGGCGCAGCTGCTTGAAATGGACACTGAAGCCAAATATCCCTATGCGCTAAATTTTGCGGCCGAGCTCGATCAGGCCAAGATCAAGGGCACTTTTTATTCGCTCACAAGCATTGCCAAAGACCATCGCGATGTGGTGAAAAAACTCGCTGAAAAACACGAGATCGCCTACCACGCTGAAGTTCACTATGGTTTCAAAGGCAAGCCCGTGGATATTCAAAAAGAGCGCATTGACACCATGGTGAGCGATATGACCAGCATTGTGGGATCACGCTTTTTGGCCAGCGTGACCGGATTTCGGGCGCCCACAGAGTCCTGGGATGCGACCACCGAAAAATTGCTGCGCCAAGTGGGTGTGAGTCATCATGTGGCTGACCCGGCATCCTCTGAAACCCGGTTGCCATTTTTCTCTGCCTCGGAGCCTGAGCTAGGCTCTGAAAAAGCTATCGTGGTGATGCCCCGCACGCAAATGGACGATTTGAATTATTTGGGCTTGAAACTTGAGTTGGACAAGGCCTCTGAACTCATCATGCTCGATTTTGATTTTTTGCATGAGGCCGGTGCCTTGGGTGTGTTGTCGGTGCACTCGCAAAACTACGGTCCCGATGGGCTGATGGCCAAATTGACACCACCTTATATCAAGCGTTTGCAGCAACATCGTCTGGATGTCTGGACGGTTTCAGGCCAGGAAATTGCAGCTTGGTGGCGCGAGCGTGAACGGGTGGCTTTTCAGCCCGGGCCTTTGAACAACAACCAATTCACTTTTGCGGTGAAAGCACCAGGCCAAGTTAGCGGGTTAACGCTGGTGGTTACGCATCCGGCTAAAGATATGGTTGTGAAGCGAGTGCTAGCGACCTCTGCCAACACCCCTGTGCCAGAGTTGGTGCATCTGGATGCATGGCGCTCTATTCTGATTTATAGAAATGAATTGAAAGTGGGTAGCTACAGCTTTGCGCTGGAGTTTTGAGTTTATTGAGTTTGAGTTTGTTGCTCGACAGCGGCGCAAGCGGGTTGCTGCAACGATAATCGCTCTTTTCCTCTTATCTTGAATACCCCATGGCTCAATACGTTTTTTCAATGAACCGCGTCGGCAAAATTGTGCCGCCCAAGCGGCATATTCTCAAAGACATTTCTTTGAGCTTTTTCCCCGGTGCCAAGATTGGCGTGCTCGGCACCAACGGCTCTGGTAAGTCGACATTGCTCAGAATTATGGCGGGTGTTGACAAGGAAATTGAGGGCGAGGCGATTCCGATGCCGGGTCTGAATATTGGTTATCTGCCCCAAGAGCCCAAACTCGACCCAGAGCAAACCGTGCGTGAAAGCATTGAAGCGGGCATGGGCAAGGTGTTCACGGCCAAAGCGCGACTTGAAGAGGTTTACATCGCTTATGGTGATGAAAATGCCGACTTTGATGCGCTGGCTACTGAACAGGCTGAGCTAGAGGCCATTATTGCCACCGCGGGAACTGACTCCGAGCACCAGCTTGAGATAGCCGCCGATGCGCTGCGTCTGCCGCCGTGGGATGCCAAAATTGCGCTGCTTTCGGGCGGAGAGAAGCGCCGTGTGGCCTTGTGTCGGCTGCTCTTGGCACACCCTGACATGCTGCTGCTGGACGAGCCAACCAACCACCTGGATGCTGAATCGGTTGACTGGCTTGAGCAATTTTTGCAGCGCTACTCGGGCACTGTGGTTGCCATTACCCACGACCGTTACTTTTTGGACAACGCTGCAGAGTGGATTCTGGAGCTCGATCGGGGTGCTGGCATTCCCTATAAAGGCAACTACAGCTCTTGGATGGAACAAAAACAGGCACGTCTGGAGCAGGAACAAAAGGGCGAAGAGTCACGCGCCAAGGCACTGAAGAAAGAGCTCGAATGGTCACGCCAGAACCCCAAAGCGCGGCAAGCAAAAAGCAAGGCACGTCTGGCTCGCTTTGAAGAGCTGTCAGATTTTGAATACCAAAAGCGCAACGAGACCAACGAAATTTTCATCCCGGTGGCTGACCGCTTGGGCAATGAAGTGATTGAGTTCTCCAATGTCAGCAAGTCGTTTGGCGATCGGATGCTGATCGACAACCTCAGCTTCAAAGTGCCGGCGGGTGCGATTGTCGGCATCATCGGCCCCAATGGTGCGGGTAAATCAACGCTGTTTCGCATGATTGCCGGGCAACAGCAGCCCGACAGTGGAACGGTGAAGATCGGTGCAACCGCAAAGATGGCCTTTGTGGATCAAAACCGCGACGATTTAGCTAACGAAAAAACAGTCTGGGAAGACGTCTCAGGTGGGCTTGACATGCTCTACATTGGCAAATTCACCATGGCTAGCCGAGCCTATTGCGGTCGCTTCAACTTCAATGGTGCAGACCAGCAAAACCGGGTTGGCATGCTCTCGGGTGGTGAGCGCGGGCGCTTGCACCTGGCAAAAACGCTGATCGCTGGTGGCAACGTGCTGATGCTTGACGAACCGTCAAATGACCTAGACGTGGAAACATTGCGCGCCTTAGAAGACGCGCTGCTCGAGTTTGCCGGCTCGATCATGGTCATCAGCCACGACCGTTGGTTTTTGGATCGTATAGCCACGCATATTTTGGCGTGCGAAGGCGACAGCCAATGGACGTTCTTTGACGGCAATTACCATGAATATGAAGCCGATAAACGCAAGCGGCTGGGTGAAGAAGGCGCCAAGCCCAAGCGGATGCGTTTTAAGGCCTTAAGGTAATTGATTCAATTGGCATGACGCAAATCCAGCGGCGCTATCAAGCGGTTTTGGAGCAAGCCGCAGCTGCGGGGGAGCCCATGCTGCAGCGGGTGATGCTGGATGTGCGTCGTTCGCTGGCAGAAGAGGCCATGCATTCGACTAACACGCTATTACGCGACCAGTTGCATTTGAGTCGAAAGCTGCTCGAGGCAAAAACAGCCACACTGAGTTCTCGCTTTCCATCTTTGTTGCGCTCAAATTTCAAAAAAAAACGCGGTGTTGACTCTCAGTTTGGTGCTCTGACCCTGCAAGATTTGCACCACAGCCAATTAGGGCACATGCATCCAAGCCAAGTTCAGGAGCGTATTGAGCTGACGCGTGTGCTGCAAACATGCTTGTTGGTAACCGAGGTGGCGTTGTGCGAATTGGGCAATTGTCTGGACGCGTTGCTCAATCACGCACAGACTAAACCCGAGCGTCACCCTTTGCGGCCGCAGGTTTTTGTAATGGCTTTGCAAGAGTTGCTGGTGCATGAGGCCGTGCCATCAGCGGTGCGACTGACTTGGGTGAAGCATTTGCCAGCCGCTTTTGCCGAGACCTTGCGGGTCTTGTATGTCTCAATGGCGCAGAATTTGTTAGCGCAAGGCATCAAGCCTTTGGTGCCGCAGTCGAGTGACGACAGCCAGGGTGGGATATCGCAGGCACTGGTGTTGCAAAAAAGCTCAAAAAATTTGACTTTAGATCGCCTGCGGGCTCTGCTTGCGGGCGATATGGCGGCTTTTAGCAACAAACCCGAGGATCGGCCAGACACCAACTTCGCGTGCACGGTTCCTGCGCCTTTGGAAGTGCTTCAAGCGTTACAGCAGGAGGGTGCCAGCAATTTACGCGTGGCACCACAAGCAGTCAGTGATGTCACGCTAAAAGAGACATCCGCAATGGTGGTTCGAAAAACCTTGCTCGAAAACTGCACCGATGGTAACCAGTCGCTGCGCCTTGAAGTGGTGGTGTTGATGGTCGACAACCTGGTGCATGACACGCGTTTGCTCGAGCCGGTGCGGCGGGTGATTGGCAACTTTGAGCCGGCCTTGTTGCGCCTGGTTTTGGTGGATGCGCGTTTTTTCAGTGATCTGAATCATCCTGCCAGAAAACTGCTGAGCGAGTTAACGCAGCGTGGCCTGGCATTTGGGGCAGTCGATGCGGCTGATTTCAATGCATTTTTGATGTCGCTCTATCGTTTTGTCTTGCCATTGGCCAAGCAGCCGATTGAGAGTGCTGAGCCTTTCAAACTGGCGCTTCACAAACTGCTCGCGTTTTGGCAAACAAGTGAGAATGACGCCGTGAAAAGCAGTCCCATGGCAAGTGCAGTGCAGGCGCTTCAAGAGGCCGAGGCGCGCAATCTGCTGGCTGAAAAAATGGTAGCTGGGATGGATCAATTGCCGCAATTACAAATGGTGCCGGCAAGTGTGGCCGAATTTTTGTGTGGTCCTTGGGCGCAGGTCATGGCGTTTGCCGAACTCAAAGACAGTGCCCAATCGGATGATCCCGGGCAATACAAAGAGTTGGTGAATGCCTTGCTCTGGAGCGCCCAACCCGACTTAACCCGTGCGAATGTGACCAAATTGACCAAATTGGTGCCACGCTTGCTGTCGAAATTACGCGAAGGGCTAACCTTGATAGATTACCCGTCAGTTAAAACCAGTGCATTTTTTGATGTGCTGATGAAAGTGCATCAACAGGCGTTTAAACCGCAATCCAGTGCTCAACCGGTTGCGCTGCCCAGCGGTGGTTTGGCAGCAAGCTTGTTGGGTAATCAAAGTCACTGGGTGGCTCCAACTGAAGCAAAGGCCTCTGGATTTATGGATTGGACTGATGAAACCAACTCAGTTGCAACACAATCTCAGCCAGGAAAAGCCGCGGCTGAGCCGCTTGCACCTATGCTCGAACCAACCGTTGGTATTTGGATTGAGCTCTTGGTCAAAGGCCTTTGGCAGCGCACGCAACTCACCTGGATCAGTCCACAGCGCACCATGTACCTGTTCACCAGCGTGCAGGGTCAAACCCAGTCGATGTCGCGCAGATCGCTCGAAAAAATGCTGGCCAGTGGCAGTTTGCGAGTGCTGTCAGAGCAGAGCATGGTCGACGCCGCACTGGATGCCGTGGTGCAAAAGGCCATTTTGAACAGCCTGGATATCAGGCTATAAGGCGAAAAGGCTTATGAGTTGAGGGCGGCTTTGACCGCTTGTGACACCAGGCCCATGTCGGCTTTGCCAGTCAGGTGTGTTTTGACTGCACCCATAACTTTGCCCATGTCGGCCGACCCTTTGGCGCCTAGGCTAACAACAATGGCTTGCACCGCGGCGCTGATTTCGTCGGCATTGAGTCGTTGCGGTAGATAGGATTCGAGCACCTTGATTTCAGCGCTTTCTTTGTCAGCCAAATCTTGCCGCTGCGCCAGTAGATAGGCCGCCACTGAGTCTTTACGTTGCTTGATGAGTTTGTCAACAATGGCGATCATGGCCGCATCATCAAGCACAACACGCTCATCCACTTCTTTTTGTTTGGCTGCGGCCAGCAGCAACCTGATCGTGCCCAGACGCTCTGCGTCTCTGGCTCGCATGGCATTTTTCATGTCTTCGGTAACTTGGTCTTTAAGTGACATGGCCTGGCTTTCTTGATTTGGTGTGGATCAGACAATTTTCGATAAATAGGACTTACGCAAAACAGCCACAGCGTCGTTGCGGCGACTAGCCGTACCCTGTGCACTGTCTGCGTCGGCGTGCCTAGTAGTGCGTTTCACCAAAACAGTTACATGAAATAGGGTCTTTTCCCGCCAAGCGTCGTTGCACAGCCTTGCCATACAGCCCGGTATGCCTGCGGCTGTGCGCCTAGCTTGGCGGAAAAATCCATCAATTTTATTTGTAACCATTTCGACGAAACGCACTACTAGCCGGGACAATTTTGCGTAAGCCCTAAAAAATAAAAAAAGCCCACCTGAGTGTTCTCGGCGAGCTTTTTTGGGGAGCGCTTGAGTCTGGCGTTCAGATGTCTTGCAGCAGACAAGCAACTGAGGACAGTGCGCGTTGGCCTGTCCTGCCAATTTCAGATATCAGTAAAGCTTTTTGGGCAACTGCATGGCGCGAATGCGCTTGTAATTGCGTTTGACTGCAGCTGCTTTTTTGCGTTTGCGCTCAGCGGTGGGCTTTTCGTAGAACTCGCGGGCGCGCAAGTCAGTCAAAAGGCCAAGTTTTTCAATAGTGCGCTTGAAGCGGCGCAGCGCTACGTCAAAAGGTTCGTTTTCTTTAACACGGATGGTTGTCATGAAGTCAAATTATCCAAAAAGTGCAGATTTCAAATCAAGGAAGATCGGGCCAAGAGTTCAAAATCATGCGATAGTCTCCGCTAAAAAGTTGATCAGGCAGCGGAGTTTTGCCAGCAAAGTGCGTGATTATAGCCACTCAACTCGCTTATTCTGTCATTGCGGCGCCAGATTATCTTTTTAATCCAGGTATGCGTCGTGCTCGCGTGGATTTGAATCAGCTGATGGGCGAATTGCTGTTCACGGGGTCATAGCATGAACCGAGATTGTCCATTAGCCGAATCTGAACGCGCAAGGCAGTCAGTGTTTCAATGATTTCTAATGGATACCATTAGAAATTCCTAAT
>CAIYYA010000126.1 GCA_903930255.1 uncultured beta proteobacterium | reverse complement strand
GGGCGCACAGCAGGGCAAAAAAGCGCAGGTGATGCTGCGGGTCATGCCCTGCACGCTGGCCCAGGGCGACCCGGGCGTGTGCCTGAGTGTGCAGGACAACGGCATTGGCATGGGCGCCGAGGTGGTGGCCCGGTTGTTCGAGCCCTTTATGCAAGCCGATGAGAGTACTGCCCGCCAGTTTGGCGGCACCGGGCTGGGTTTGTCCATCACACAGCGCCTGGTGGAGTTGATGCACGGCCGGATTTCGGTGCGTAGCACCCTGGGCGAGGGCTCGGAGTTTTGCGTGGAATTGCCCCTGCTGCACTGCGCGGCGGGCCGCAAATTGCCACCCGAACCCAATTTGGCGGGTGTGTGGCTCATTGCCATGAGTTATCACCCGCTGGCCGTTGAACTTCTGCCCGCCTATGGGCAGGCCGCGGGTGCAACGGTCACCATGGTGGACGACATGGCGGCTGCACGCACGTTATTGCAGCAGTCGCCCGAGCGCTGCGCGAGCGCCGTGGTGCTGGTCAATACGCACATCACCACCCCAACGCATGAACTCAAGCTGCCCAGCGGGGTTGGTGTTATTCGCGCTGTGCAACGTGCAAGCGACAGTTTTGCCTCGGACATCCGGCTGTTTGTGCTCCCGACGCTCTATGGCGACCTGATTCTCGCCATTGCCCGCGCCAGCGGTCGCGCTCACGCTGTCAACACCGGCATCGCCACCGAGCGCAGCCCCCGCCAGCCCCCCACGGCTCCTTCGGTAGAAGACGCAGCGCGGCTCAATCAGCTGATACTGCTGGCCGAAGACAATGAGACCAACCGCAATGTTATCCAGCAGCAATTGCGCCTATTGGGATACGCCTGCGAAGTGGCGCAAGACGGCGCCATCGCACTGCAAATGTGGCAGGCCAACCCCGCCCGTTACGCACTGCTGCTGAGTGACTGCCACATGCCTCACCTGGACGGGTTTGGGCTGACGAAGGCCATTCGTGAGCAAGAGCCTGCGGGTACACGCATGCGCATCATCGCCGCCACGGCCAATGCCATGCAGGGCGAAGCCCAGCGATGTTTAGAACGCGGCATGGACGATTACCTTTCCAAACCAATGCGCATGCCGGAGTTGGCGGCCACTTTGGAGAAGTGGATGCCAGAAGTTGCCGTGGCAGATGCCTCAGAGCGCCCCGAGCGAGCATGGGTTCGACCAGCGTTGATTGAATGTTCCGAAGTCGTCGAAAAGATCATCGACAGCAATATGCTGCCCGTTTGGGACCCCGCCACGCTGGTCGAACTGGTAGGCGACGACCCGTCCATGCTGCGGGACTTGCTCGAAGAATTCTTGCGCAATGCAGAAGATCAGACCGCCGACATTGCCGCAGCGGCAGTGTCCAACGACACCACGACCATCACTGGCGTGGCCCACACGCTCAAGAGCGCCGCTCGCAGCGTGGGCGCATTGGCCTTGGGTGAGTTGTGCCAAAGCCTGGAGACTGCGGGAAGTACTGTTGCATTGCCGGCTTGGGAGACACTGGTTCACCCCTTGGGTGCTAGCTTTGCTGCTGCGGCCCAAAAAATTCGAATGCACTTGCAGCGTGACTAGCCCAACTTGGAAATCAACGCCGACAAAGCCGCGCGGCCCACTGGTTTTGGCACCGTTCCCAACAAGGTGAAGCGACGCAGTTTGGCAACCAGGCTGGCGGCGTGCATCACATCGTCGCTTTGGCCAGACACAATAATCAAGGCACCGCCATAGCCCAATGTGCCCAGCGACTCCATGAACTTGAAGCCGTCCATGCCCGGCATGTGCAAATCGAGCAACATCAGGTTGATGCTGTGCTTGCCAGACAGTTGTCGCAGCGCTTGCTCACCGCTGGTTGCCGCAGTGATATCGCTCACACCCAAACCTTGCAGAATGCCGGAAATCAGCTTAATCTGAAACGAATCATCATCCACGAGCAACACCTTGAGCTCATTACGGCAGATGGGCGTGGGCGTGGGCGTGGGGGTGGGGGCTGTAGAGGGCTTGTTCATAGTGAAATTGACTCACCGATTGGTGCGTTGGTAAAGTTGATCATTCATGCGAGAAGATTGATTCAGAGCATTGAGCCATTCACCGGGGTCTGGCATGACCTGCGTGTCCATCTGCTCCAGAGTTCCCCGCATCTGCATCATGTTGTTTTCCAGGCCGCTCAGTATCTGGGAAACACGGTCTTGGAACTGCATGGACATGAGGAGAGCCTCAACCTCGGTGCGCACAACCATACCGTGGCTGCGCATGGACTCGGCGGCGGCACCCAGCTTGCGTACATGGTTTAGCACGTGTTCTACCAGTTCACCCGACAGTGATACCGCTTGCTTGTCATCCTCAGAAGATTTTTCTGCACCTGCCATGGTGGCATTCATGATGCCGGCAATTTGCCCCACTCTTTTTTCAATACGTGTGCCGGTTTCGGCTGAGCGTTGTGAGAGCATGCGCACCTCGGCGGCCACTACGGCAAATCCACGCCCAGCCTCGCCGGCGCGCGCTGCTTCGATCGCGGCGTTGAGTGCAAGCAGGTTGGTCTGCGCCGCAATGCTGCGCACCTCAGCGGCCATAGCCTGCAACTCCAGCGTCTCATGGGCCAGATTACGGATATTTGTCAGCAAGGCGTCTTTGCTCTCAATAATATTGGTCAAGGACAACACCACCGGCTGCAGCTCACGCTCACACAGATCCAGCAAGCCGATCGTGTTGCTCGCGTCTGCGGAACCACTGGCGCGCGCCCCGCCAATACCCGCCAGATCGAACTGATCGATTACTTTGTCGAGACTGTTGGCGAGTTGCGTAACTGCGGTTTCAGTCTGCTTCCTCACGGTTTCCACATGGTGTTGCCAGGCTGGCACAACGTTTTGCAAGAGCACGACGAGCTCCTGCATTGACAAGCTGGCCAGTTCCTGCGCGCCTGCTTTGGCCAGTTCGGTGCGTGCATTGGCGCTGCGCACTTGCGTCACCAACCAGGCAATCACACCTATTGCAAGTGCACTCACCCCGGCTGAGCAGACCCATGGCACCCACGACTCGTCGCGCCACAAGGGCAAGGTCGACATCAAAGCGATGGAAAGCGGTGCCACCAGCCACACCAACGCCGAAGGGTTGCGTCCGGTTTGCATATTGGCTTGGTCAATCGAAGTTGGAGTCATGCTGATAGTTGCGTACTCCCTTACCTTAGCTTCTTCAACCAGAGACCTTTACCTGAATACCGGTAGTGGCGCTACCTGTTAGCGCGTATATAGATCGCTGTTTCCTGCATTGACGTGTTTTGAAGTCGGGACGGTCGAAGGTCCAGCGACGTGTGAGACGCCCTCATGAACCATCCCTCAGCGACTACTACCTGCCATCAATTTGAAAGGCAGCTGCAAGTGATTCGGCGTCTTTTGAACCGCAGCGCATCAATCAGTGGTGGAAAGCTACCGGTTTATGGGTAGTGCCGCTACTTGAACGCGGCGTACTCCTGAGTTAATTTAGAGGGGAGAATTGGTTGCCCAACCTCGTAAATCCGTCCCTGTAAGCTTATTCATTCGAAGTACGTTTTGTCAGTGACCCCACCAGCAAGTCGGCGGGGCCAGTTCTTCATGCGGCAAGTACCGCCGATGCGCCACCCGCCGCCTGCCCCATCTGCCCAATCTCTTCCATGGACAGCACCCGATTGACGTTCAGCAAGATCACAAACTTACCCGCCACCTTGGCAATGCCTTCAATGAATTCGCTGCGAATCTTGGACCCAAAACTGGGCGCGGGCTCAATCTCGCGGGTGGGGATTTCCAGCACCGCCTGCACCGAGTCCACCACAATGCCCATGTTCTGGTGCTCGCCCTCCACGGCGGTGGGCACTTCCACAATCACGATGCAGGTGCTCTTGATGACCGGCGTGCTGGGCTTGCCAAAGCGGTTGGACAAGTCCATCACCGGCACCACGGCACCACGCAGGTTGATCACGCCACGGATGCACGCGGGCATCATCGGCACCTCGGTCAGGTTGGCGTACCAGATGATCTCCTTGATGCACAGAATGCCCAAAGAAAACATCTCGCCACCCAGGTTAAAGGTCAGGTACTGTTTTTCTTCCACCACTTGCGCGGTGGCCTTGACGGCCAGCGCGGTTTGTGAGGCTTTTACCAGTGCGTTCATGCAGGCTCTCCTCGTTAGTTGGGGACAGAGCTGAAGATCTGTCCCGCAAGGGTTCAGAATTTGGTGAACTGGGAGTCATCGAGTTCCGAGCTGGCCGCGTGAGCCACTTTTGGGCTGGCTTTGGGCAGCTTGGGCGCACTGGCCTTCTTGCCGCTGGCTGTACTCTTGCGCACGGCAAATCCAGTGGCAGCATGGCCCGAGCTGTCGAGCTTGAAGAAACTCATGGTTTGCTGCAGTTGCTCGGCCTGGCTGCTCATCTCTTCGCTGGTAGCGGCCAGTTCTTCGGAGCTGCTGGCATTTTGCTGGGTGGTGGTGTTGAGCTGACTGACCGCCGAGTTGATCTGGCCCACGCCGGACGATTGTTCAGTGGATGCTGCGGTGATTTCCTGTACCAGGTCACTGGTCTTGCGGATATTGGGCACGATTTCGGCGAGAAGTTTGCCGGCTTTTTCGGCCAGGCCCACACTGTTGCTGGCCACCTCGCCAATTTCTTGCGCCGCCACCTGGCTACGTTCAGCCAGTTTGCGCACTTCGGCGGCCACCACGGCAAAACCCTTGCCATGTTCGCCAGCCCGGGCGGCTTCAATCGCGGCGTTCAAGGCCAGCAGGTTGGTCTGCGCTGCGATGTCGTCAATGATGCCAATCTTCTTGGCGATCTGTTTCATGGCTTCTACCGTGGCGTTCACGGCCTCGCCACCGTCGGCTGCGTCTTTGGCGGCCTTGCTGGCCATGCCGTCGGTGATCTTGGCGTTTTCGGTGTTTTGCGCAATGCTGCTGGTCATCTGCTCAATGGACGCACTGGTTTCTTCGACACCTGCGGCCTGTTCGCTGGCGGCCTGGCTCAAGCTTTGTGCGGTGGCGCTGACTTCTTCTGAGGCACTGGCCAGGGCTTGAGCGCCACCATTCACATCGGTCACCACCTGGGTGAGCCGCTCAATCATCTGTTTCATGGCAAACAGCAGGCTGCTGTTGTCTTTGGCTTGCGTTTCGATCTTGACGGTCAGGTCACCCTCGGCAATGCGCGTCACCATGTCACGGGCATAGTCGGGCTCGCCGCCCAATTGTTTGAGCACACTGCGGATGATCAGCCAGGCAATCAGCACACCCAAAAGCGCTGCCACACCACCCAAAATCAGAATCAGCCGCTGCCCGCCTTCGGCAAGGGCATCCGCCTCAGCGCCAGCCTTGGTCATCAAATCACTCTGAATAACGATCAAATCGTCCACTGCTTTCAGGTAGGCTCCCTGCGACACCCGAACTTTGTTCACCAGCACTTCAATCGCTTCATCGCGCTTGCCGGCCTTGAAAAGTTCAAGCACCTGGTTCTGGTCGGCCACGGAGAGACGGCGCGTCTCGGTCACTTTGTCAAACAGCTTGCGCCCCTCGGGGCTGCTGATGAGCTTGTCGAGCTTGTCAAAAATCTCGCCCGTCTTTTTACGCGCCTCCATCAGGCGGTCAAGTTCCTTTTGGGCTTCCTCGGGTGTTTTGACCAACATGGCATTGCGAATGGCTCGGGCCGTGATGTTGATCTGGTCCACCGCTTCGTTGGCCATCACCGTTTTGGGAAAGTAATCACCCACCACGGTTTCTATGGCTGAATTCAGCGCAGTGAAGCGGGTGTAGCTCACCACCGCCAGCACCAGCATCAAGAGCAAAACAACGGCAAAGCCCAGCCCCAGCCGCACACCCAGTTTCATATTGGTAAACATTTCAGTACCCCTTTAACAAAATTTATAACAAATCAAGCTCTAGCCCTTATCAAACCTGCGAAAGTAGCTATTTAATTAATAGTGCTTGGCAGCCGCTGCCGGTTTGCTACATCGGTGCAGTGCGGGCTTCATGGACCGATTCGCCCTTGGCCATGGCCTGGCGCACCAGCGAAGGCACATCCAGAATCAGCGCCACATCGCCACTGCCCAGAATGGTCGAGCCACTGATGCACTTGCTTTGCGCAAACATCTGCCCCAGTGGTTTGATCACGGTCTGGAATTCACCCATCAGCGTGTCCACCACCAGCCCGGCTTTTTGCCCGGCGTGTTTGAGCACCACAATGTTTTCGCCCTTGGCGGGCTTGCCCGGCACCGAGAACAGCTCACGGATGCGAATAAAGGGCAGCACCTCGCCACGCAGGTTGGTGTAGTCGTGGTCAGGCTCGGCGCTGTAGGCCACACACTCTTCGATCATGTCCAGCGGAATCGCGTAAACCGACTTGTCCACACCGACCAAAAAGCCGTCGATGATGGCCAGCGTTAATGGCAAACGCACGGTGACCGTGGTGCCCACGCCTTCTTCGCTGCTGATACCGACCGTGCCACGCAGGGCAGTGATATTGCGCTTGACCACATCCAGCCCAACGCCCCGGCCTGAGAGGTTGGTGATTTTTTCGGCTGTGGAAAAACCCGGCTCAAACACCAGCCCATAAATCTCGCTGTCACTCAGGTGATGGCTGGCCTCAACCAGACCGCGTTCAATGGCTTTGGCCAGAATGCGCTCGCGCTTCAAGCCACCCCCGTCGTCTTGCACGGTGATCACAATGGCGCCCGAGTCATGGAAGGCATTGAGCTTCAAGGTGCCCTGCACCGGCTTGCCACGCTGCAGGCGCAGCTCGGCTGATTCAATGCCGTGGTCCATGCTGTTGCGCACCAGGTGCATCAGCGGGTCGCCAATCTTTTCGATCACGGTTTTGTCCAGCTCGGTCTCTTCACCGTCAATCACCAGGGCAATGTCTTTGCCCAGCTCGCGTGACACGTCGTGCACCACGCGCTGGAAGCGGCCAAAGGTGGCACCAATCTTGACCATGCGCAGCTGCAGGGCGCTGTCGCGCACTTCTTCGACCAGTGTGGCGAGTTTGGAGGTGGCCTCGGTCAGATCCACCACTTGTGACCGGTGCGCAATCATATTGACGCTGGCACCGGCAATGATCAGCTCGCCCACCAGATTGATGAGCTGGTCGAGCTTGTCGGCATCCACACGGATCGACTTGCTCTCGGCCGCACCGGTTTCGCGCACCTGTTTTTGTTTGCTCAGGGCGGCTTCCACCACCTCGGGCTGGACCGAGCCCTGCTCGACCAGAATCATGCCAATGGGTTTGGCCGGTGTGTCCACCTGGGAGTCGAGCGCCATGTCGAGCTCTTGGGCGGTCAGGGTGCCGCATTGCACCAGCATGTCGCCCAGACGGGTGTTTTCGCCTTGTTGCAAGCGGATCAGGTTGATGTACTCCGAGATCAGGCTGTGCGGGGGCAAGATCACCAGGCGGCAGTCGTCCCGCACAAATTCAAATACCTTTTCAATGGCAGCTTTGTCGACCTCGCTTTGGAACGCCATCTCAAAACCCAGGTAACACTGCTCGGGGTCCATCTGCTTGGCCGCTGGCAGGTCGTCGGTGACGGTGGCGATGCCGGTAATCTTGCCCATGGTGCCCAGGTAACGGATGAAAGACAGCGGGTCCATGCCGTTGCGCAGCACATCGGGGCCAAAACGCATCGAAATGTGCCAGTGGTCGGCGTTGGCGCTTCCGCCCTTGATGCGCTGCACCTGTTCTGCTTCTTTTTGGGCTATAGCTCTTGTAGTGCCTGCTGAGTAGCTTCTATTTTGGGAGCATCCAGATAAGCGCGCAATTGCGCCACCAGGGGCTCACCGACTTCCAACAGCTCGGCATTGCCGCTGTGATCACCACCCGCCACGCCGTTGACCAGGTTGCCCATGTGGTCGCAGCAGGCCAGCAACAGCACCACCAGCTTGTCACCCAGCACCACTTTGCCGCCACGCACCTGGTCGAGCACACTCTCCACCACATGGGTGAAGGCCACGATGTGGTCCAGGCTGAACAGGCCGCTTGAGCCCTTGATGGTGTGGGCCGTACGAAAGATGGCGTTGACCAGTTCGTCTTTTTCTTGCGCGCCCTCCAGGCCCAGCAAGGCGGTTTCCATGTCTTCGAGCAGTTCACGGCATTCAACAATGAACGTCTCCAGTGCGTCATCCAGATCCATGTCAGCTCCTTGGGGTTGCAGCTTTGGTGCGGGAGTCCATCACCAGCGGGTCGCCAAAATAGGCCGCCACGTTGAGCAGTTCAAACACCTCGATCACGGCCGGGCTGTGGCTGCAGAGGCGCAGTGGGCGCTGCTCGGCCAGAGCAGTTTTTTTGGCCAGCATCAGCAGTTGCACGCCGGCGGTGTCAATTTCAGTCACACCGGACAGGTCGATCTCGGTCAGGGGTGGCACAGGCAGCAGCGCGGGCTTGAGCGCCATGGCCCGAAAGATGGTCAGCTCGCCTTCAATGCGCAGAATGTTGGTGTCTTTCATGGCAGGCACAGCCGTTGTACGGCGTTCACAAGTTGTTCGGGTTGAAACGGTTTGACGACCCAGGCACGGGCACCGGCCGACTGACCTTCGCGCTTTTTCTCTTCGGCCGACTCGGTGGTGAGCATGATGACCGGGGTGAATTTGTAGGTGGGTATTTGTTTGACGGCTTTCAGGAAGGCAATCCCGTCCATCACCGGCATGTTCACGTCGCTGATGATCATGTGCACCTTCTGGCCGGTGAGCTTGGATAAGGCGTCGCGTCCGTCGCAGCCTTCAATCACGTGGTAACCCGCGCCTTTCAGGGCAATACCCACGACGCGTCGCATGGAAGCGGAGTCGTCAACAATCATGATGGTTTTAGCCATGGTGTATCACGAAAGTATTAAGAGAGAGGGTGCTGCAGGAGGTAACTGGCGACTTGGGCGTCATCTTTGGGAATGTATCGGAGTCCCCAGTTGTTGAGAAACTCGGCCGCGACGGCTGTATCTACGCCTTGACCGGTAGTGGCCAGCATGGCATTGGCCAAGGCAAAAAGGTGCTGTTGCTGTTGGTCTGTCAGTGGCTCGCCTAGGCAGTAGCTGTCTTTCCATTCGGGAGGCAAGGTGTTGGTTTGCATTGGTCGGGTTCAGAAAAAATAATCTCTTCAGCTTGCTTGGCTTTTGCCACGGAGGCGCCGGCATGGATCACATGCTGGTCGGCCATTTCATAGGTCTTTTTAGGCTCTTCGAGCTAACCTTGCGGATCGGGCACCCATTTACTATAGGTTCGTCGGCGAGTGAAAACTACCCGTAAACCGGTAGTTTCCCTACCTGTTTGAGCGTATGAAGTCAACTTTTTTGAATGGAAGTCCATTGAAGTTGGTGAAGTGGGGGCGCCGGCGCTATCTGCAACAATCAAACGCTTCACACCGATCTCCATGCGTTCTCAGCCCAGTCACAAGGAGGCGGCAACAAACACCGCGGCCAACAGCTTGCCAGCCCTTCCGTTTAAGGCTATGCAGTCACCAGATTTTTATACACGCCGCAGCCCACATAGAGGTCATCGGCACTCAACACGTATGGCATTTTGAACCGCAGCGCATCAATCAGTGGTGGATAACTACCTGTTTTTTGGTAGCGCAGCTACCTACTTACCGGCACTGGGCGCCCGTGCCAAGGCTTAGTCTTGGGAGTATGCTTAAGTCTCACCCCTGCGCGATGACCCACCCTGCGGAACTTCACCGTACCGATATTGACCCCGGGAGTGCGTTTTGCCAATGGCTGGCGTGGCTGGAGCAGTGCGATGCGGGGCTACGCATCGCCGCAACGGCCTTTGAGTCACAGCAGGCCATGCTCGTGACCGATGCCGCCAAACGCATCCTACAAGTCAACCAGGCCTTTTGCGCCATTACCGGCTACAGCGTTGCGCAGGCCCAGGGGCAGACCCCCAGTCTGCTCAAATCAGGGCGGCAGGACGCAGCCTTTTATGCAACCATGTGGGAGAGCATTGCAGGCCACGGCAGCTGGGCTGGCGAAGTCTGGAATCGGCGCAAGAGTGGCGAGGAATACCCCCAATGGATCACCATCACTGCCGTCAAGGACGCGGCTGGTCAGGTAACCCACTATGTTGGCGCCTTCTCCGACAGCAGCGCGCACAAGGCATCGCTGGATCAGATCCAGAAGCTGGCCTATTTCGACCCGCTGACCAGTTTGCCTAACCGCAGCCTGCTGATGGACAGGCTGGCACAGGCGGTGGCGTCGGGCAACCGCCATCAGCGCAAGAGCGCGTTGCTGTCTCTGGATCTCGACGACTTCAAAACTCTGAACGACAGCGTCGGCCACTACCAGGGAGACTTGCTGCTGGCCCAGGTGGCGCAGCGTTTGAGCAGTTGCGTGCGCGATGGCGATACGGTGGCGCGCCTGGGGGGTGACGAATTTGTGGTGCTGCTCCAAGACCTGAGCGAAGACGCATCCAGTGCTGCCGACGAGGCCCAGGTGGTGGGCGAGAAGATCCGGCTTGCGCTCAACCAGATCTACCAACTCGATCACCATGCGTGCCACTGCACGTCCAGCATGGGTATCACGCTGTTTGGCGGTGGCACCTTTGAGACCATGGATGAGCCGCTCAAGCGGGCCGATCTGGCCATGTACCAGGCCAAGGCCGCGGGTCGCAATACCCTGCGTTTCTTTGATCCGCAGATGCAGTCACACGCCGCAGAGCGTGCGGTCCTGGCGCATGATCTGCACGAGGCGCTGCAGGGTGGGCAGTTCCTGCTGCACTACCAGCCGCAGGTGGCCAGCGGCAGGGGGTTGGTCGGCGCCGAAGCGCTGGTACGCTGGCAGCACCCCCGGCACGGCCTGATACCCCCGGGTGACTTTATCGGCTTGGCTGAAGAAACCGGGCTGATCCTGCCCCTGGGGCACTGGGTGCTGGAGGCTGCGTGCAAGCAGTTGGCAAGCTGGTCCACCCAGCCCCAAAGGGCACACCTGAGTCTGGCCGTCAACGTGAGTGCGTGTCAGTTTCACCAGGCTGAATTTGTAGCGCAACTGCTCTCGGTGCTGGCCGCTACCGGAGCCGATCCGACCAAGCTCAAGCTGGAGCTGACCGAGAGTCTGCTGATCGCCGATGTGCAGGGGGTCATTGACAAGATGAACGCGATCAAACGCTTGGGAGTGCGCCTGTCGCTGGACGACTTCGGCACCGGCTACTCGTCGCTGACCTACCTCAAGCGCCTGCCGCTGGACCAGCTCAAGATAGACCAGTCATTTGTCCGCGAGTTGCTGACCGACCCCAATGATGCCGCGATGGCCCGCACCATTGTGGCGCTGGGGCACAGCCTGAACATGGATGTCATCGCCGAGGGCGTGGAAAGCGCTGAGCAACACGGCTTGCTGGCCGCCATGGGCTGCGACGCGTTTCAGGGGTATTACTTCGGGCGTCCCGGCCCGGACCACCTGCTGGGACAGGTTTGTTGCACAAATGAGGCTCCAGCCCTCGTGGAATATGCACGAAGAGCTATTAAACCAATAGCATTCATGAGCCGCAACGGGAAGCTCCCCGTGTCTGCGCAACGGGCATGAATCCCCTCGTCCTTTGGCGCCACTCGCTTAAAACCCGGATAACGCTGCTCACGTTAGGCATCTTCGTATTCGGCATCTGGGCGCTCTCGTTCTATGCCAGCCGCATGTTGCAAGAGGATATGCAGCGTGTTATTGGCGAGCAGCAATTCCAGACCGTCTCCCTGGCGGCAGCGCATGTCAATGAGGAACTCACCGAACGGCTGGTGGCGTTAGAACTCATTGCAAAGGAAATGCAAGGGCCTCTGATCGCCAATCCGGCAGCGCTGCAGGCCCATCTGGAGCAACACCCGGTGCTGCTTAGCCTGTTCAATGGGGGCGTATTCGCCACGGGAGCCGACGGCATTGCCATCGCGGATGTGCCGGTCTCTGCTGGCCGCATTGGTATCAATTATCTGGATCGCGAGTCGGTGTCCGGCCCGCTCAAGACGGGCAAGACAGTGATTGGTCGCCCCGCCATCGGCAAGAAGCTGGGGGCGCCGATATTCAGCATCGTCGCCCCCTTGCGCGATGCCGCCGGTGCGGTGGTCGGTACCCTGGTGGCGACCATCAATCTGGGCAAGCCCAATTTTCTGGACATGATTGCGCAGGGACACTATGGCAAGACCGGTGGCTACTTGCTGATGGCCCCACAACACCAACTGTTTGTGACGGCCTCAGACAAGACCCGCATCATGCAGCCACTGCCGGCACCCGGAGTCAACACCATGCACGACCGTTACATGCAGGGCTATGAAGGGTATGGCATTGCTGTCAATTCCAGGGGCATCGAAGAGCTCAATGCCGCCAAATCTATTCCGGTAGCGGGCTGGTTCCTGGGTGTGGTCATGCCCATTGAAGAAGCCTTTGCGCCAATTTACACCATGCAGCAACGCATACTGTGGGCCACCGCTCTGCTGACCCTGCTGAGTGGCGCGCTGACCTGGTGGATGCTGCTGTGGCAACTCTCACCCCTGCTCAAAACAGCGCACCAGCTCACCCTTCTGGCCAACACCAACCGGCCCGCCAAACCACTGTACGTCACACGCCCGGACGAAATAGGCGCCCTGATTGGCGGCTTCAATCACTTGCTGGAAACCTTGCGCAAGCGCGAAGAGTCACTCACAGCGAGTGAGCAGCGCGCGCGGCATTTCCTCGAGAAAAACTCTTCCGTGATGCTGCTCATCGACCCTGCAACGGGCGAGATCGTGGACGCCAACCCGGCAGCCAACCGCTATTACGGCTACGACCGGGCGCAGCTGATCGGCATGAACATTTGCAACATCAACACCGCACCACCGGAGCGTGTTGCCGAGGAAAGGCAGAAGGCCTTGCGTGAGGAACGCAACTATTTTCTGTTCTCGCACCGGCTCGCCTCGGGCGAAGTGCGCGATGTGGAGGTGTATTCAACGCCGATTGAAGTCGGTGGACGCAGCTTGCTTTTCTCCATCGTCCATGACGTGCACGAAAAGCATCTGGCGCAGCATGCGCTGGTGGCGAGCGAGTTTCGCTGGAAATTTGCCATCGAAGGCGCGGGTGACGGCCTGTGGGACTGGAACGTCGAGAACAGCACCGTGTTCTTCAGCACCCAATGGAAAACCATGCTGGGCTTCACCGAGGACGAAATCGGCAACAGCCTGGACGAATGGAGCAAACGGGTGCATCCGGATGACTTGAAGCGCGCCATGGCCGATGTGCAGGCCCATCTGGACGGTTTGACACCCATTTACCGCAATGAACACCGCGTCCGCTGCAAGAACGGCAGCTGGAAGTGGATTCTGACTCGGGGCTTGGTGGTCAGCCGCGACGCTGCGGGCAAGCCCCTGCGCGCCATTGGCACCCACAGGGATATCACCGGACCGCACGAAGCCGAGGTTGTGCGCCTGGCGCTGCAGGAGCAAGTCCAGAGAATGGCCTATTTTGATTCGCTCACGCAGCTACCCAACCGGCGCCTGCTCGATGACCGGCTGAGCCAGGCCCTGGCAGCCAGCAAGCGCAGCGCTCTGTACGGCGCCCTGATGTTTCTGGACCTGGACAACTTCAAGCCGCTGAACGACACCCACGGGCACGTTGCCGGCGATATGTTGCTGACGGAGGTGGCCCGGCGTTTGACCGGCTTTGTGCGCGAGACCGACACGGTGGCCCGGCTCGGCGGTGACGAGTTTGTGGTGTTGCTGAACGAACTCCATGCCGACAGGACCACGTCCACCGAACAAGCCGGCGCCGTGGCCGAGAAGATTCGCCTCGCGCTGGCAGAGCCCTACCGGCTGACCGTTGCGCTGCCGGGCGAACCGGACACCACGGTAGAGCACCACTGCAGCGCCAGCATCGGCGTGGTGCTGTTCGTCAACCACCTGTCCAGTCAGGCCGACCTGATGAAGTGGGCCGATGCGGCCATGTACCAGGCCAAGGAGGCGGGCCGCAACAGGGTGCAGTTCTATGAGCCAAATGTGCCACCAGCCCCCGCAAAAACTGCATGAGCTGCTACTAATGCGATAGTAAAGGAGGACCACAGCATGAACCGAGAAGTCTCCCCCTGGAACTCTCTGATAACCCGCGCCACGGTTTTTACTCTGGCCGTTTTTGTGCTCGGAATCTGGACCATATCGCTCTACACGAGCCGCATGCTGCAAGCGGACATGCTGCGGGTATTGGGCGAGCAGCAGTACCAGAACGTCTCCCTTGTGGCAGCACACGTCAATGACGAGCTCAGCGAACGGCAGGCGGCGCTGGAATCTATTGCCGATCAAATTGACGAACGCCTGATTGCCAGACCCGCAGCGTTGCAATCCCAGCTGGAGCAGCGCCCGCTGCTGCAAATCCTGTTCAACGCCGGCGTCTTCGTCACGGGAGCCGACGGCATCGCGATTGCCGATGTGCCTCTGTCCACTGGCCGCATTGGCACCAACTACCTGGATCGCGAATCCGTTTCCGGCCCGCTCAAGACCGGCAAGACGGTGATAGGCCGACCCGCCATGGGCAAGAAGCTGGGGGCGCCGATATTCAGCATCGTCGCACCCATACACGACGTCGGTGGCGCGGTGATCGGCACCCTGGTGGGCACCATCAATCTGGGAAAGCCCAACTTTTTGGACAAGATTGCGCAAGGCCGCTATGGCAAGACCGGGGGCTATTTGCTGATGGCACCACAACACCAACTCATTGTCACGGCCTCCGACAAGAGTCGCACCATGCAGCCGCTGCCGGCACCGGGTTTGAACACCATGCACGACCGCTATATGCAGGGTCATGAAGGCTTCGGTGTGGCCGTTAGTTCGCGGGGTGTGGAAGAACTCAATGCTGCCAAGGGCATCCCGCTAGCGGGCTGGCTCTTGGTTTCGGTCATGCCCACGGCAGAGGCGTTTGCGCCGGTTTACGCCATGCAACAAAGCATACTTTGGGCCACCGTCCTGCTGACCTTGCTGACCGGCGCGCTGACGTGGTGGATTTTGAAGCGCCAACTGACTCCGCTGGTGGCCACGGCGGATGCGATGGCCGACCTGGCCGATTCCAACCAGATGGCCAAGCCTTTGCCCGCCAGGCGCCTGGATGAAATAGGGAACCTGATCGGTGGCTTCAACCGAATCCTGGCCCGCTGGACACAACGTGAGGCGGCCCTGCTGGACAGCCAGCAAAACCTGGCCATCACCCTGAACTCGATTGGCGATGCCGTCATTGCCACCGATGTGGTGGGCCGTATCACGCACATGAACCCGGTTGCCGAGCGCTTGACAGGCTGGTCACTGGCCGAGGGCTTGGGCCACATGCTGACGGAGGTGTTTCACATCGTCAATGTCAGCACGCGCCAACTGGTGACGGACCCCGTGCAGCTGGTGATTGACCGGGGCGAGGTGGTGGGCCTGGCAAACCATTCCGTGCTGATTGCCCAGGACGGCCATGAATACCAGATTGACGACAGTGCCGCCCCGATCCGCAACGCGGCGGGCGCCATTGTGGGCGTGGTGCTGGTGTTCAGCGATGTCACCGAGCGGTATCGGCTGGAAAAGGAGATGCGCATCGCGGCCACCGCCTTTGAGTCGCAGCAGGCCATGGTCATCACCAACGCGCAACGCGTGATTCTGCGGGTGAACAAGGCGTTCACCGCCACGACCGGC
>CAIYYA010000125.1 GCA_903930255.1 uncultured beta proteobacterium | reverse complement strand
CGTTACCAACCCGGCCACCGCCGGTGGTGCACACGCTTTGCCACGGGGCTGGAGCCTGATTGCCACAGGTGGCAGCCCAACACCCAACCAACTCAATGCGGCTTTGACAACGGCAGCGTCCACATCACCCGCAGCCGGGCAGCTTTATACCAACCTGACCTCGCTCTGGGCGTGGGATGCAAGCCAATCGATGTGGTACTTTTGGGCGCCAGCGCTGGTGAACAACAGCACACTGGCAGGCTATCTGACCAGCAAGAATTATCTTGACTTTGCTACGCTGCCCAATCCAGGCACACAAGTAACTGCTGGAGCCAGCAGCGGAACACTGGCACCCACGCTGGGGGTTTGGGTTAATTTGCCGTGACTGGCATGTTGTGTCACGCCACCCCGAACGGTTCAAACGCAATGAGCAGATTCAAACCTTTGTGTTCAGCAAAGCGCCCGCCATTTTGTCCTGTGTCTTGAAGACAGCCAGATTCGCCAGAAACGCATTTTTAGCTTGCAGTTGCGCCACCATATCGGCCTCGAGCGTGTCTGCCAGCCCACCCTGCGTGCCAACAGCCAAGTTCATTTCTTGGGGCTTTAGCCTAGGGGCATTCAAATTCGCCACATGTTGGGCGGCTACGTTCAGCTGCGTTTGGGCTGCGTTCATTCCAGCTAAAGAGCTTGATGTGATGAATGTCATGGTGTGACCTGAACTGTGGTGATCTGTGCCCAATTTAAGCACAAATTCAAGACTCTCCATCGTTTGAAATGGCTATGATGCCAGTCAATAAATCAAGTCAAACAAAGGAGACGCGCAAGCCATGGAACCCAATTTAATGCCCAGCTCAACGGCATTTGATAACGAAGGCATGCAACAGGTTTTGCATGAGGTGCAAGCCATCTTTGAAAACGCAACGGTTGGCATTGTGTTAACCCGTGCACGTTGCGTTGTGCGCTGCAACAAGGCTTTGGCCGATATTTTTGGCTACACCCCGTCTGAGCTGCTGGGTCAACCCGGGCGTCTGCTGTATCCCAGTGATGACGCTTACAGCCAAATGGGTCTGGATGCCAGCGCGGCACTTGCGGCTGGGCAATCGTTTCGCACCGAGCGGCATTTTTTGCGCCGAGATGGCGCTTTGGTGCTGTGCGCCGTGTCTGCCTCGGCGGTTGATGCGCAGCATCCAAACTGGGGCACGATCTGGTTGTTTGACGATGTCACGCAAGAGCGCAGTCAACAAGCCCAACTGAAAGCTGCACTGCTCGAAAATCAGGCTATTCTGGACAGCGCTGCATTGGGAATTGCCCTGCTCAAAGACCGCTGCGTGCAACGTTGCAACCCCCAGCTTGAAGCCATGTTTGGCTATGCACCCGGGACCATGCAAGGGATGTCGGTGCGCTCTTGGTATCCATCTGACGAAGCCTTTGAATGGGTGGGCAAAAATCTCTATCCCGAAATGGCTAGAGGCGGCTCAGTTGCCCATGAACTTTCGTTTCAACGACAAGACGGCACATTGTTTTGGGCACGTATGAGCGGACGTAGTTTGCGCGATGGAAGTCCCATCACCCAAGCGACCCTATGGTTGCTCGATGACATCACGCAAAAACGCGAAACTGAGGCTGCCTTGCTAGCTGCAACCACGCTGAACCAAGTGGTTTTTGAAAGCGCAGGTGCAGCCATCATTGCCACCGATACCCACGGGGTAATCCAACTTTTCAACGCAGCTGCCGAGCGCATGCTCGGATATACGGCTGCTGAAATGGTGAACAGCCAAACGCCTGCTGTGTTGCATGATGCGATCGAGGTAGCGACCTACGCAAAGCAGCTTAGCTATGAGCTGGGTGCTCCTGTTGAGCCGGGTTTTGATGTGTTTTGCATCAAGGCGAGGCAAAACGGCAAAGACGAACGCGAATGGACTTATGTTCACAAAAATGGCCAACGCATCACGGTCATGCTATGTGTGACAACCCTGCGCGAGCCCACAGGGCTGATCACCGGCTATCTGGGTATTGCGACCGACATCAGCGTGCAGCGTGAAGCGCAACGTTTGATACAGCAAGCGCACATCGAGCTTGAAGCGCAAGTGCAACAGCGCACAGCCGAGCTGGCACAAAGCAACGCTCGCTTGCAGGCGGAGGTTGCTGAACGCGCCGAAATTGAACGGCAGATGCGCAATATGGCGCACTTTGATGCCGTAACCGGCCTGCCCAACCGCAATTTGTTACGCGATCGCATGCAGCACGCGCTAATGCAAGGCCTGCGCGATGACACGCAAGTGGCGGTGATGTTTCTTGACCTGGATCGGTTCAAAAACATCAACGACACCTTGGGGCATTCGGTGGGTGATGCCTTGCTGCGCCATGTGGCCGATCGCTTGTCCATGACCCTGCGTGCCACTGACACCCTGGCGCGCTTGGGGGGTGATGAGTTTGTCGTGGTGTTGCCAGGTTTGACCGATGAGAGTGCGGTTCATCAAGTCGTCGAAAAATTGATTTCTGTCTTGCAGGCACCGATGAATGTGATGGAGCATGCGCTGCACATCACAACCAGCATTGGTGTCTGTATTTATCCGCAGGATGGTGCCGACATCGATGTGCTGCTGCGCAACGCCGATACCGCCATGTACCAAGCCAAAGCGGCTGGGCGCAATGTCGCACGGTTTTTTACCGAGAGCATGAACCAGGCGGCCGATCAGGTTTACCGAATTGAGTCTGCTTTGCGCGTGGGCGTGCGTGACAACGAGCTGCGCCTGATGTTTCAACCTCTGGTTGATAGCGCTGAAGACCGCATCTTTGGGGTTGAAGCCTTGGTGCGCTGGCAGTCTTCTACGCTGGGCTTGGTACCACCAGGCCAGTTCATCAGCATTGCCGAAGAAACCGACCTGATTTGCGAAATTGACAGCTGGGTGATGCACCAGGCCTTGGCGCAGGCGGCGCTATGGCGCGCGCAAGGTTTGCCCGACATGATGCTGGCGGTGAATTTGTCAGCGCGCCAATTCAGGCGCAAAGACTTGCTGGCCTTTGTTGCCGATGCGCTGGCTCGCTCCGGCTATCCGGCGCATTTGCTGGAGCTTGAAATCACCGAGTCTTGCCTGATGAACAACGTCAGCGAGGTGATCCAGACGCTCGACCAGTTAGTGGCGCTGGGCGTGCGCCTGGCTATTGACGACTTTGGCACAGGCTATTCAAGCCTGGCTTATCTGAAGCGCTTTCCGGTGCACAAGCTCAAGGTCGATCAATCTTTTGTGCGCGACATTAGCCAGAACAACAGTGATCTGGCGATTGTGAAAACCGTGATTGCTTTGGCACAAACCCTCAAACTCGACCTGCTCGCCGAAGGCGTTGAAACGCAAGCCCACCTGATGACCTTGCGTGCGCTGGGTTGTGAGCGTTTTCAGGGATATTTATTTTCCAAACCGGTTCCAGCAGAGCAACTTGTCAGCTTGCTGGGACGCAGTTTGACGGATTTAATAGCGCGCACATAAGCCTGCGCATCTTGCGACAATAACGCCATGACTTCCATCCAAACACTCACGATTACCCGCCCCGACGACTGGCATTTGCATGTGCGCGACGAAGCAGCTCTGACCGCAGTGGTGCCCCACAGCGCGGCACAATTTGGCCGCGCCATCATCATGCCCAACCTGCGTCCGCCGGTAACAACGACGGCCGCTGCATTGGCTTACAAGGCGCGCATTTTGGCTGCCGTGCCTGCCGATGTGGCCTTTGAACCCTTAATGACGCTGTATCTCACCGACAAGCTGCCTGCCGATGAAATCAAACGCGCGCGGGATGCCGGCGTGGTGGCGCTCAAGCTTTACCCGGCAGGTGCCACCACCAACAGCGATGCGGGCGTGACGGATGTGCGCAAAACCTACAAAACACTCGAGGCGATGCAGCGCGAAGGCTTGCTGCTGCTGGTGCACGGTGAAGTGACAGCGCCCGAAATCGACCTGTTTGACCGCGAGGCCGTTTTCATCGATACCCAAATGATTCCGCTACGCAAAGACTTTCCTGAGCTAAAGATCGTCTTCGAGCACATCACCACGCGCGAAGCTGCTCAATATGTGCAAAGTGCAGACCGCTTTACGGCCGCCACACTGACCGCCCACCATTTGCTTTACAACCGCAACGCCATTTTTACTGGCGGCATTCGCCCACACTACTACTGCCTGCCCGTGCTCAAACGTGAAACCCATCGACAGGCTTTGCTGCAAGCCGCCACCAGCGGATCGCCCCAATTTTTCCTTGGCACCGACAGTGCGCCACATGCCGTGCACCTGAAAGAACACGCCAGCGGCTGCGCGGGCTGCTACACCGCATTCAACGCCATGGAACTCTATGCGCAAGCATTCGACTCGGTGGGTGCTCTGGACAAGCTTGAAGCCTTTGCCAGTTTTAACGGCGCTGATTTTTATGGCTTGCCACGCAACAGCACGACCCTGACCTTGCAACGCGAGTCTTGGACGATGCCCGAGAGCTTTGCCTTTGGTCAAGCACTACTCAAACCCCTGTGCGCCGGTGAAACCCTGGCCTGGCGCGTCCTCACCTGACGCACAGCTTTGTGGCTGCTAATCTTGCGCAGTCGAGCACGCCGTTGAGCGACATCAACTGGCTTGCTGCCTGGATGGCGCCTTGGCGCGCTTTGGGTGAACCGCTGGCGCAGCGCATCCTGGCCGGACAATCCAGCCCTAGCGCGTTAAACGAGGCAGTTCAGTCGGTCTGGCCAGCGCCAGCACAGGCTCCGATCGGTTTTGTGCCGCAGTCTGATTTACCACCCGGTGAAGCCTATGAAAGCTATATTTATCGTAGCTGCTCATGCCCGACCAGAGAGGGTTTGCACGATTTTTTTAATGGACTTGCCTGGCTGCATTTTCCGCAAATAAAACGCAAATTAAACCGCTTGCATGTGGCACAAATCGCCCAAACCGGCATTGCACCGGTGCGTGGCCCGGCGCGCGATGGGTTGACACTGTTTGATGAAAACGCAGCCTTTTTGCAAGCGCCCGATGCTTTGTGGGACGCACTGGCTGCCAAAGACTGGCAGCGCGTGTTTGTTGACCAGCGCGCGCTTTGGCAGCAAGCCCATTTGCTGCTCTTTGGCCACGCTTTGCTGGAGAAACTGGTTTACCCAAGAAAACCCATCACCGCCCATGTCTACCGGGCGCAAGCAGCTACGCATTCAATAGCGGATTTGGATGCCTGGATGGCCAACGATATCAGTGCCGAGAAACTCGCCAGCAAACCCTTTGTGCATTTGCCCGTGCTGGGGGTGCCAGGCTGGTGGCCTGCCAACCATGCCCCTGATTTTTACGCCGATGCCAGCGTGTTTCGCAGCCCAAATAGCCGCTGATTGTGGGGAATTGATCGGTCTTTGACTTGATATGGCAGCGTTCGCCACTACTATTCGCAACCTGAACGGTTAATCCGGGTTACTTGAAAAGGAAATCATGAAACGAATTTTGCTTTTTGTTCTGACCAATGTGATGGTTGTGGTGGTGCTGGGCATCGTGGCAAGCCTGCTTGGCGTGAATAAATTTCTCACCCCAAATGGCCTGAATCTGGGTGCTTTGCTGGGCTTTGCGCTGATCATGGGCTTTGGCGGTGCGATCATTTCCCTGCTCATCAGCAAACCCATGGCCAAATGGACATCGGGCGTGCGCGTCATCAATCAGCCAGCCACTGCAGACGAAGCCTGGATCGTCAATACAGTGCAAAAACTCGCTGAAAAAGCCGGCATCGGCATGCCCGAAGTGGGCATTTTTGAAGGCGAACCGAATGCCTTTGCCACCGGCGCTTTCAAAAACTCATCCCTGGTGGCGGTCAGCACCGGGCTACTGCAAGGCATGACACACGAAGAAATCGAGGCCGTGATTGCCCATGAAGTGGCCCACATCGCCAACGGCGACATGGTCACAATGACGCTGATTCAGGGCGTGATGAACACCTTTGTGGTGTTTTTAAGCCGTGTCATTGGTTACGCAGTCGACAGTTTTCTGCGCAAGGGCGACGATCGTGATAGCGGCCCTGGCATTGGCTACATGGTGACCACCATCGTGCTCGACATCGTGCTGGGCTTTGCCGCAGCCATCGTTGTGGCCTGGTTCTCGCGCCACCGCGAGTTTCGCGCCGATGCCGGTGCAGCCCAACTGATGGGCAGACGCCAACCCATGATGAACGCGCTGGCGCGCTTGGGTGGTCTGCATCCGGGCACACTCCCCAAGAGCGTTGCCGCGTTTGGCATCGCCGGTGGCATTGGGCAATTGTTTTCGACCCACCCCCCACTGGAAGACCGCATTGCCGCCTTGCGCGACGCGACCTGATCTGAATGGAACTTTCGACCTGGCTGGCTTTTTTTGCGGCATCGTGGGCTATCAGCATTTCGCCCGGCCCAGGGGCGATTGCCTCCATGAGCGCTGGCCTGAACCACGGCTTTAAATATGGTTATGTCACCGTCTTTGGGTTGGTGCTGGGCATCTGGACCCAGCTGCTGATTGTCGGCGTCGGTTTGGGTGCCTTGATTGCGGCGTCTGCCACGGCGTTTACCGTGGTCAAGTGGCTGGGCGTGGCCTATCTGGTTTGGCTCGGCATCGCGCACTGGCGCGCACCAGCACGGCCCATGGTGGCGCTGGCTGATTCTGGCGAACAGGTGAGCCAGCGCAGCCTGATTTTGAAAGCCTGGATGATCAACATCATCAACCCCAAGGGCACCGTATTTTTGCTGGCCGTGGTGCCACAGTTCATCAACCTGGCGCAACCCCTGCTGCCGCAATACCTCATCATTGGTGCAACCTTGGCCTTTACCGACATGGTGGTGATGGCGGGCTACACCGCCCTGGCCGCCAAGGTTCTTGGGGCACTCAAAGAACCCACCCACATCCGTGCCATGAACCGCACGTTTGGTGGCCTGTTTGTGCTGGCTGGCTCGCTGCTGGCGTTGTTCAAGCGATCGGCTTAGAGCCTGCTCGTCACGCCTTGCAAAACGGTCATGCTCACCGTTTTGCTCCAACGCCCACCCATGCAGGCGACCATGCGTTGGCGCTTATAGCCCAGAATAGCGCCTTGCCCAGTGTGAGGGATGAATGTGGGAAAGGTTAGACGGGTCAGCGGTGGTCGAGATCAACAAATGCCTGGAAATTGACGGCTACTGCCGCGACATGTTCACCCGCCTGGCCAGCCTGCCACACGGCAAGTACATGAACCGCCGTCCCGCCCAAGGGCACCGCACCACGCATTGAAAACGATATAGTTTATATAGCTGCCAGCGCTTTCTAAATAAGGGCTAGAGGCAGTTTTTGTGTATAACTGTGGGGCGCAAGCCCGATGCCAGCCAGACACCATGAGCGGGCCGATCGTTCATTTTTTCGGCAACCCCAGCCACTTCAGCAACACCTCGTAAAGCGTCTCCGGCAACACCGGCTTGATGACAAAGTCGTTCATGCCGGCAGCCAGACAGTCTTGGCGGTCTTCATCGAACGCGTTTCCGGTCATCGCCAAAATCGGCACTGCTTGGCCTTGTGGCAACTGGCGGATGAGTTTGCTGGCCTCCACGCCACCCATGATCGGCATCTGCATGTCCATCAGGATCAGGTCATAGGCATTGGCGCTCGCCAGATCGACCGCCTCGCGACCGTTCCCGGCAACCGTGAGGCACCAGCCGAAGCCTTCCAGCATGATCAGCGCTACTTCCTGGCTGAACGGATCGTCCTCAACCAGCAGCAGGCGGGCATTCGCAAAATCGCGCCGTAGCACGTCGTAGGCCTTTTCAGGCGCCGGTGCGGGTGCCGAGTCGGGCACCGGCGTTGGTGTTGGTGTTGACGCTGCGCCCGGTGCCTCGGTCAAATGCGGGGTCAGCGCCGGGATCACATCGCCTTTGGCTTGGGTGCTGACGCGTGCCAGGCGGACGGTTAACCAGAAGGTGCTGCCAACGCCGGGCGTGCTCTGCACCCCGGCATCACCGCCCATCAGTCTGGCCAGGCGGCGAGTAATGGCCAGGCCCAGGCCGGTGCCGCCAAAGCGGCGCGTCATCGAGCTATCGGCTTGCTCAAACGCCTGAAACAGGCGTGGCAGGTGTTCAGCGGCGATGCCGATGCCAGAGTCCACCACGTCAAAGCGCAACAGAACGTCATGCGCGCTGGCTTCGATGACGGTGGTGCGCAGGGTACTGCGGCCATGCTCGGTGAATTTGATGGCGTTACCCAGGTAGTTGATCAGCGCCTGGCTGAGGCGGGTGGCATCGCCGTTGACAACGCCGAGCTGGGGGGTGGCCTCAATGCGCAGTTGCAGCCCCTTTTCATGGACCCGGTCAAGCACCATCGAGGCCACCCGCTCCTGCATCGCATCGAGCTCAAAATGGCTCGTGTTCAGCACCAACTTGTCGGCTTCGATCTTGGAGATATCGAGCACGTCATTGATGACACCGAGCAGGTGATCGGCTGAGCTCGCAATTTTGCCGAGCGTTTTCAGGTGGTCCGGCTCACTGACCTTGCTCTGCAGCATTCGGGTAAACCCCATAATGGCGTTCATCGGCGTGCGGATTTCGTGGCTCATATTGGCCAAAAAGGTGCTCTTGGCCCGGTTGGCGGCATCGGCCTGGTCACGCGCCTGGCGCAAGGCCTCTTCACCGCGCTTGCGCTCGGTGATGTCACGATTGGAGACACGCCGCCCAAGCGACTTGCCCGCTGCATCCTGCACGGCCTGGCAAATGTGTTCGATCCAGCGCAGTTCGCCGTTTTTGTGGTGAATGCGAAATTCGATATTTTCAACGTCAATGCACACGCCCTGTCCCAGATGGGCCTGCAGCTTGGCGCGGTCTTCGTCGTGGGCGATGTCAACATACAAGTCCGGATGCGCCAGAAATTCGTCGGCGCGGTAGCCGGTGACACGCTCGCAGGCGGGCGAGCAATACAGCCAGTGTCCGGCATCTTCGACCCAGGTTTCCCAGTCGTAGGCAAAGTCGGCGACGGTGCGGTACTTGGTTTGTGCATCGTGCAGTGCAGCAGTGCGCTGTTGCACCAACAGCTCGAGTTGCTCCTGGTGACGCTCCAGCACCTCCCGCGCCGCCCGGACCTCGGAAATGTCCCGCGAAACCGAAAGGATGCAGGCAACACCGTCGAGTTCCATCACCGTGGCAGACATCAGGCCCCAAATCACCTCACCGTTCTTTTTCCTGAAACGGGCTTCAAAATTGCGGCATTGGCCACTTTGGCGCAGTTCGTCAACCAGATGCTGCCGGTCGGCCGCATCGGCCCAGATGTTGAGCTCCAGCGAGGTTCGCCCCATCACCTCAGCCGCCTGGTAACCCATGATGTCAAGAAAGCCCTGATTCACGTCGATGTACATCCCGTCGCTCAGACGGTTGATGTTCACGGCATCCAGGCTGTTATGAAACGCCAGCCGATAGCGCTCCTCCATGCGTGCCAGTGCATTTTCCGCCTTCAGCCGGGCCGTGATATCGGTTCCGACGCCAACCATGGCAACCGGCTCGCCGTGCTCGTTGCGGATCAGCGTGGTGCGCAAGTCAATATCGATGCGGGAGCCGTCCGGCCGGAAGTTGGCAACCCGGCCTTGCCAGGCGCCTTGTTTTCGCGTGGCCGCAACGATTTCATCCTGGCGCGCAGCGGCGTCGGGACCATCGCCGTACACGCGAACATGCTGACCAACGATGGATTGGCGCGCAGACTCGAGCGCGCGCAGCTCGGCCTGATTGACGTAAGTCATCACGCCATTGAGGTCGGTCATCGTGACATGGTCTTGAATCTGGTCCAGCACCTGCGCCTGCAGGCGCAACTGGGCTTCGCTGGCCTTGCGCTCGGTGATGTCGGCAAATGACACCAGCACCGTCGTCACGCCAGCGCTGGTTTTTGGCGGTGCGCAGTCAAGTTGCGCCTGCGTTTGGTGCACTTGCAGCTCGTGCAGCAGATCGGCCGTCGGCTGAACCGGTGCGGTGGTGGCGAGTTGCGCCTCGGCGCTGGCGCGCAGGCTTGCGGTGTTGGTCATGGCGTGACATTCAGTGAGGTGCCAACCAGATGCGTGATGCGTCCGCCGGCGTCGGCTATGGGCAAGGCGCACGCACGGATGTGACGCTGCGTGAAGCGGATAGGCATTTTATCCAAGTATCGCCCCTTGGAAGAGCCCTCAACCCACGTAGAAACCCGCGCCGCCTGAACAGTTCAACCGCCACTTCCACTGAGGTTTCGGACTCGAAAGACAGTTCTGCAGTAGCGAGCAAGCTCGTTAGAGTCAGAATAATTTGTGCTTTTTCGAAGCCAAAATTCGATCGCAGTACCCACTCCAACTCAAGCATCACCGTCACAGGAACATATAAAGACTCACCTTTTTCCAGCGTTGATCGAATCAGATCTCTGGCCAGCAAGCCCTGTTTGGTGTCATCCTGAACCAGGAAGCGAACGAGAACGTTGGTATCAAGAGCCGCCATGTTGAAGCCCTTAACGCCACGGATTCATGTCTTCTATGCTGACTTCTTTCCCGGGTGGGGCTTTGAGCATGCATAGCATCACGTTTATCACCGCCTTTTCATGGCACCATACGGGTAGCAGCGGCCATCTCTATCCTATGAAGGGCAATGGCGCAGTTTGATATACTGCGCCATACCTGCGCCACATACACTCCAAACAGCGCCAACACTGCTATGTCCTCCACCACAGACTTGACTGACAGCATCCAGGCATTCGAAAACGGTTTGACGCTGGCAGAACTGCTGACCGCGCACCCCGGCATTGCCAGGCGAACTGCACAGCGCTTGATCGCGAAGCTGATTGAAAGCGGCCAAGTCGCAGCAGCGGGTGAAGGCCGGGCCCGTCGCTATTTTCGCGCAAATGCCCAATCTGGCAGCGCTGCACTGGCCACCAGAGCAGATAGCTTCCCGCCTTTCATTCCCCTTTCTGCCGACAGTCAGGACATCCTTGCCTATATCGACCGGCCTGCGCAGGCGCGCAAGCCGGTAGGCTACCAGCGTGATTTTCTGGATGCCTATCGCCCCAATGAGACCTGGTATTTGTCGGAAACGCTGCGCCGCCAATTACACAAAATGGGCAGAACCACGAACTGTGACGAACCTGCGGGCACCTACAGCCGCGCCATTCTCAACCGATTACTGATCGACTTGTCATGGGCATCGAGTCACCTGGAGGGCAACACCTACTCCCGGCTCGACACGCGCGAACTCATTGAGCATGGCAAGGCAGCACGGGGCAAGGCCGCCATCGAAACACAGATGATCCTGAACCATAAGACGGCGATTGAGCTGCTGGTCGAAAACATCGAAGTAGCAGAGTTCAACCGCTACACCCTGATGAACTTGCACAGCGCTTTGGCGGAAAACTTGCTGCCAAATCCGGCAGATGAGGGGCGCATTCGCCAGCACGCCGTCGATATCGGCAAAAGCGTCTATCGCCCACTTTCAACACCACAGCAGATCGAAGACACGCTGGATGCACTTCTGGGCAAAGCTAACCAGATTGCAGATCCGTTCGAACAATCCTTCTTCATGATGGTGCACTTGCCCTACCTGCAGCCCTTTGCCGACATCAACAAGCGCACCTCGCGCCTGGCCGCAAATCTGCCGCTGTTCCGTGCGAACCTGTGTCCGCTGACTTTTCTGGACGTGCCGGAGCAGGCTTACAGTCGTGCCACCCTCGGCGTCTACGAAATGACCCGCGTAGAGCTGCTGCGAGACCTTTACGTCTGGGCCTTTGAGCGTTCGACCCAGGAATATCTGACCATCAAGCAAGACATGGCGCAGCCCGACCCCCTTCGCTTGGCCTGGCGTGATCTCATCAAGCAGACCATCCGTGAAGTCATCACCCAGCCGGAACTTGAGCCGCTTGTTTGCATTCAGCGATCCGTGGCAGAACGTGTTCCTGAGGGCGAACAAGCGGGTGTGCAGGCACTGATGGTCGAAGAACTTCGAAGGCTGCACGAGGGGGTGCTGGCACGCTACGGTTTACGACCGTCCGAGTACGCGGCCTGGAAGGCGGTTCATGGGCATTGACGGACGCGGGCTTGCCACTTAAGTCGGAACAGCTTCCATGAAAACCTGCACCGGGGTGGATACGGTGCGGTGCCGTGAAATTGGTTTTTGGTTTCCAATAAGGCCTATGTGATGCTGTCGCCTGTGAAATTCCTAAATTTATAGCAGCGGCTACTATCAAACGCTAATCAACGACATCGGTCTGCCTTGGTCGCCGGCACATTTTCCAAAACCACACTGCGAACCGCATCCCCCAACTGCAACAGACTTTTGCGATTACCCTCCAGGCGCGAGAAGTGCCAGGAAAGGTCAATGAGGAGTTGCTCCAGCACCTTGCGCGCATAGGTGCTGGCGGGCTCGCTGCTGGCGTTGTTCAAGCGATCGGCTTAGAGTTACGCCTTCCCTCTTTGGGGGAAGGCAGGGATGGGCAGCTGCTTGCATTCAAGCGCAGACCCAAAACCAGCCCTACCCCGACCCTACCCCAAAGGCAGGGGGGGTTACCCGAAGGTGTTTGTATTTTTTGCAACGGTCAACTGAAAAAGAGCGGATTCGGGTCGCTGCTTCAGCAAAATATCGAGAAATCGGGTAAATTCACAGCCTTGTTTTCAATATGGATATTTCTTGCGCTGGCGGGTCCATTATTGTTATTTACCTGACTCCGAAAGAATCATGTTTACACACACTACAGCGCAATCCCTACCTGTCAAAACATTCAACCTCAGCCTCATCGTCAGCGCCCTGCTGCTGACCGGCTGCGCCAGCGTGGAGACCCTGCCACTGAGCAGCCAAAACATCAACAGCCAAGCCCAAAGCGACCGCAGCCAGGCGCAGCTTGATGTGGAGCCCATCACCGGCGTCTTGAGTCTTGAAGAAGCCATTGCCCGTGGCCTTAAATACAACCTCGAGCGGCGCACCCGCTTGATGGAAGAGGCCATTGCCTTTAACCAGCTCGACGTGAGCCGCTACGACATGCTGCCCAAACT
>CAIYYA010000124.1 GCA_903930255.1 uncultured beta proteobacterium | reverse complement strand
TTTGACCCCTGCATTGCCTGTGCCATCCATGTGACAGACCCGCAAGGCGACGAACTGGTGCAGGTCAAGGTCAGCTGAATGTTATAAAAAAGAGAGCTTCCAGCGCATGTGACATAAGCGCTGGAGGCCAGTTTTCTTATAAATTTTTCTGCAACTTGGCACTTTGTGATGAACAATCTTGTCACCACATTCCCCTTACTCGCGTGTGCGTGCAATCGTCCCAAGGCAAGACATCGCAGCCACAATCAGCTTTGTCGTTAGCAGACTTCGACAGTGTGGCAGTCGGCAGTGAAAATTTAGGTTTTGCAGTACCGCCAGATACGTCTATGACTGCATCCATGTTCGGAATCCAGCGAGCAAATGGTGTCAGGTCAGCTACATCGGTGATGAACCAGCATTTCTTGGCAGCATCCCAACGCGCACCAAGTGCTTTGACAGCGTCTTTTTCTGCGAAGGGTGTGAGCAGATTGATTCTCATGTCGATAGCTTGCGGCCTAAGATTGTTTCGACGGCATCCACCTTTGATTTCATTCGGCTATTTGTACCTGCCCGATAGTCGATCTTGATTTGCGAGCTAATGCGGGGGCAATCACCCTCAAGCGCTTTGAAGCAATCGGTGACAACTGCCATGACCTCAGCCCAATCGCCCTCGATGATCGTTCCCATTGGTGTTAACTGATAGGATAAGCCGCTTTTGTCGATGACATCAAGTATGCGGGCCACATAGGAACTCTTGCTTTCTTCTCTGGTGGACGGTGTCATGGAAAATTCGAGCAGCACCATTGTTTTTAGCCTTTTCTGGTTGGAGGTTTTAAGTATGCCGTAACGCGCCTTGCATTTGGCTAGAAAGCAGCACCATCATCCCTTGTTTGCCAGCCTGCACCTCCCGGATTAGGGCATTGGCCACATCTTTCGCCAGGATGGCACGGTAGTTCACTGGGAGAAGTGGACGCAGTCGCCGCGCCAGCCACAAGCCAATACTTTCACCACCACGCTCTGGCTGGCCTATAGCGTTTCTATCACCGTCCAGCAATGAAGGTCGCGCAATCACCAGGCTTTTCAACCCCAAACTGGCCAGAGCAAGCTCCATCTCGCCTTTGGTGCGGTTGTAGAAGACCGAAGATTTGGCATCGGCTCCCATGGCACTGACAACTCCAAATTTCGTAGCTCCTGCGGTCTTTGCAGCAATGGCAACAACCACAACAGCATCCAGGTCGAGCGCAATGAAAGCAGCTTGGCTACCGGCAACCTTGATGGTTGTACCCAGCGCGATATAGCATTCATCTACCTTTGGGAAGGGCAGGCAGTGAAGCGAAATCTACCACATGGTTTTGGAGCTTGGCGTGCTTGAGTGCAAGTGGTCGGCGACCGACACAGTGAACGGCCTCAACCATTCTGTCTGCCAATAGGGCAGAGACAATTTCCCTACCCACGAGGCCTGTAGCTCCTGCCACCAAAACCGATCTACCGTGATTCATTGACATACAGGTCTTACTTCAGAGCTTCTTCAAACTCAGCCAACTCTTCGCCAATGGCCGCATATTTTTTCGACTTGGCTCGGTTGTCAGCCCAATTGAGCACAGCGCCCTCCAGGTCTTCTTTGAAGTGAGCGAGTGCTGATTCTTTGACGGCTTTGGCGGCCTTGCTTGACCAGAGGTCTATCAGATCAGATAAGCCATTGTCAAATTCGTCGAATGTCTCAAGGTGTATCCACTGGCCAGCTTTATCAAACATTTGTTCTTTCGGTATTGTTTCAGTTTAGTCGGTGCAGCAACGTCCATTGGGGATAACTGCTTCGATGACTAAAGCGCAGTCCTGATACTTGCTTGTGCCTGATCAAAGCAAGCTTCACATTGACTTCCCAGGTTTTGCTGTATAAATTGACTGAGCGGTGTAATACGTATCTTCATTTTCACAGTCGGAGCTAGGAGTAAATTATGCAGAACGCACTTGTTGGGAAGCGAATCCTCATCACGCAGGCAACCGAATTCATGGGCCCGATTCTCTGTGGTATCTTTTCAGAGCAGGGTGCACATGTCGTACGAAGTGATGTACGATAGTTTGGGACAGTGACCTGCCCCGTCCTTGTAGGCATAAGGTGCGTACTGACTCTTTCAAGCGTTGAATACTGGGTGTGGCAATGCGGATTTTGGCCGGTTGTTTGCCCGTCACGCTGTAGCCTAGTCATATTGGCTATGTCAGTGCGAGACCGTACATAAGGGAACACCCCAAACTATTCACCCATGAATTTCTCCGACGTCATCAAAACACTCAATCAGGCTTCGGCCTTTGATCTGTATCGAATGCGTGCTGCCATCGATCGTGTCCTTGACGACCCCAAGTGGCTACAGGCAATCCAATTGAGGCTACAGGTTGGACAAGAGGTTTCATATTTCAGCGTTCCCACCAATGCACTCAGACGTGCCAAAGTAATGGAACTACGCCGGAAACAGGCTGTCTTGCTGGATATGGATGATGCACAGAGCTGGATCATTTCTTATGCCGCCATCAACCTCGACGGTGCAGATGTACAGATTCGAGAGCACAAGCCACAGGGATTAGGGCGAAATGAGGTTGCCATTGGCGAAACCGTCGGCTTTCTTGACCGCGAACAGCAGCAGCGAACAGGAAAGATTATTCGCCTGAATGACAAGACGGTGTCACTGCAATGCGGTAATTCACAGTGGCGGGTGGCTTACAGCCTCTTGCACAGGGTGCTTGAGTCAGACGAGTTGTTGCACAAGGTGATTGAAATTGCTGGCAAGTAGGCGGTGCGAATGGCGTGACTAAATTGATAGTCATGCTGCAAATTATCCCTGCTGAACTTAAACCGAGATTGTCCATTAGCCGAATCTGAACGCGCAAGGCAGTCAGTGTTTCAATGATTTCTAATGGATACCATTAGAAATTCCTAATGAAATCAATGGCTGATCTCTGGAGAGGCAATGGTATGGCGACCCAAGATAC
>CAIYYA010000123.1 GCA_903930255.1 uncultured beta proteobacterium | reverse complement strand
GCTGTAGCGAGCATGACGGCGACCAGTCGCTGGCATTTGAATTTCTGGATTTGAAGTGTGCATGTGTCCACCTGAGTTGAAGTGGACGCGATGGTCTTGGAAATTTCAGCTAGTCGCAAGGTGACTTGCCCACCCGCTTACAATGCTTTGCCCTGTGTGGCCCGTGCGTGACAGACCCATGCAGGGTGATCATTGGCGACTATAAATAAAAAAGCCGCGCATTCCCTACGGATGTTGCGCGGCTAGCTACTGAATTGGTAGCGTTTTAGCAACTCGTCGGTCGCTTCATTACATCACTTGCGCGCTGGCGGCACATCCGTACAACTGCCATGCACTACCTCAGCCGCCATGCCAATGGATTCGCCCAGCTTTGAGGTAGTTGAAATGCCCCGTGCACTTAAACTGAAGTCAGCCATCAGGCGTACGCAATTGCGTCTGTCGATACAAGCGCCTCAAATGCATCAATCGGCAGCGGGCGGCTGAAGATATACCCCTGATACGCATGGCACCCCTGGCGCGCCAGGTAATCACGCTGCTCCTGCGTTTCTACGCCCTCGGCACTGACCGCCAACCCCATGGTGTCAGCCAGTGCAATGACCATCTTGGCAATGGCAGCATCATTGGTGTCAATGAGTATATTTTTGGCGTTGTCGCTTTTGCCTGTGCGGCCTTGACAAAATTTGTCATGCGTACACCCCCATATTACGCTCAGGGTAGCTCTCAAACACATGCTCAAAAACCGCTGAACACTTCTGCTGATACAGCTCCGGCGTGTAAGCCCGTGGCAGCCCCGAATCCAGCGTGTCTTCAATGGTCAGCTTCAACTGCGACCGAGCGGTGGACTTCTGCCGCCAGTTCAGCACCAGCAACTCTTTGAGCCGTGCCAGCAACTCACGCGCAACCTTCTTCACTTCTGCACGTTCCTCGGTACCCAGCTCGGGTGATGGCCGCGTCAGAATGTCAAAGATCACCAGTTCTTCCTCGGTGACGTTCTCGCGCACATGGCGCTGCTCCTCAACGCTGAGGCTGTTACTCAAATCTAGCAATTCTTGGTACAGCGCCTCGATGGTGCGGCTACCTGCGTTGTAGCTTTCAATCAGCTCTTCAAACTTCTCGGAGAAATCAGCGCGGGTACGGTTCAACTCCACCATCTTTTCCAGCTTGGTCCGAATTGCTGCTTTCAGCACCTCCAGATCGGTGTTCTTGTGTTTTGACTGCTTGAACCGGCTGGCCAGCGCCTCAAAGTTGATCTTTGACAGATCGAGTGCCGGTGGCCCTTGGTCGCGAATGGCGTGGCCGGTGATGGACTCGTCCAGCAGCGTGTTAATGTCCCCCAGCACCTTGGAAATGTCGGTCGGGTTCGGGTTCAGCTTGGCACGAATGGCCTCCGCAATCGTCGCAAGGCACGCCACACGGCTGGCAAACTCCAGCGCCACCGGGTCAGGCTTTACCGCTTGGTAGAGCGTGGACACCAAGCGTTCATGGCCAAAGAAGTCACGGCGCAGAGGGTCTGGTGCGATCAAGGCGTTGAGGGCATCCGCAATCGCCTGCAAGCGCTCCAGCCCACCACCGTTGAGTTGCTCAATGTCGGTCAGCATCACGCCATGTTTGGCACAGAACGCCGTTGCATCCACCACGCAGCGGCGTAGTTCCGCCACCAATTGGTCTTTGTCTTTGACCGGGCTGGTGCCACCCTTACCCGCGCCGTAGATCGCCAAGGCTTTCTCTAGTGATGCGAACACGTTGGCGTAGTCCACAATCAGCCCGCTGTGCTTGCCCGGGAACACTCGGTTTGCCCGTGCAATGGTCTGCATCAGCGTGTGGTTGCGCATGGGTTTGTCCAGATACACCGTGGAGCAGCTTGGCGCGTCAAAACCGGTCAGCCACATGGCGCAGACAAACGCTAGTTTGAGCGGGTCTTGCGTGTCCTTGAACTTTTCATCCAGGCCAGGGTTGGACTCGTTCATGCGCCTGCGGTGGGGCTCGATGTTCAGCCCCAGCGTTTGCATCTGCTGAATTTCGTTTTGCCCAGGCGAAACAATCAAGGCCATGTCGGTGCTGGTCAGCACGTTGAGCCGCTGTTTCAGCTCAGCCATGCGCACGTCACGCCGGGCTTGCTCGGCGCTCATGCCGCCTTCCACCGGCGCATAGGCAAGTACACCCAGCTCCTTTTGCGTCTTGGCCAAGTCAGCCGCCCAATGCAGTTTGACCTTGTCGTGCATGCGCAGGGCGGTGGCCTTGTCGATGGACACCACCATGGCCTTGCCCACAAAGCCCCGGCCCAAAAAGTGCCGCACGATGTCCCGGGCCACCGTGTCCAAGCGGTCATCGCGGGTAATCAGGTGGTACTGCCGCCCCAGCTCGCGCTCCAGCTTGGCTTCTTGCTCGGGGTCGAGCTCGGCATCTTCAATCAGTTGGTAGATGTCGTCGTTCAGGTCGGGGTTGACCAGTTGCAGCTCGGGCGTGCGGTTCTCGTAGAACAGCGGCACCGTGGCCCCGTCTTCGATGGACTGCTGAAAGTCGTAGATCGACACGTAGTCGCCAAACACTTCCTTGGTCCGCTCTTCGCCTGCAATCAGCGGCGTGCCGGTGAAGGCCATGAACAGGGCTTTAGGCAGGGCCGAGCGCATGTTCAGCGCCAGCGTATCGTACTGACTGCGGTGTGCCTCGTCGGTCAGCACGATCACGTCCGAGCGGTCGCACAGCAATTCAGGCGTTTGAAATTTATGCACCAGCGTGAACACGTAACGGTGGTTGCCGCGCAGCAGCTCACGCAGGTGCGCGCCACTGGCGGCATGGCACTCGTCACCTTTGGCATCACTCACGGCACCAACGGCTTTGAACGTCTTGGCAATCTGCTCATCCAGCTCGGTGCGGTCGGTCACCACTACAAACGTCCAGTTGCCCACCAGTTTGCGCAGCACCTTCTGGGCATAGAACACCATGGAAAAACTCTTGCCGCTGCCCTGCGTCTGCCAGAACACACCGCCACGCCCGTGGCCCATCTTGCGGGCTTCCAGCATGGAGGCAATGGCGTTGTTCACCCCCAAAAACTGGTGGTTTTGCGCAATGATCTTCACCAGCCCCGCCTTGTGCTCCGAAAACAGCGTGAAGTTTTCCACCAAATCCAGCAAGCGGGTGCGATCACAGGTGCCGCGCAGCATGACTTCCAGGGAAACACGACGCGGCTCGTCTTCACGGGCGATGCGCTTCCACTCCACCCAGCGGCCCCAGTCGGCTGTGAGCGAGCCCACACGGCTGTCGGTGCCGTTGGAAGCACTCATCAGCGCGTTGAACCAAAACAGGTTGGGTATCTGCTGCTTGTAGTGGGTCAGGTTTTCGTCAAAGGCAGCGCGGGCCGATACACCGGGCTTTTTGAGTTCAATCACCACCCACGGCAAGCCGTTGATGAAGCCCACCAAATCGGGGCGGCAGGTGTACAGCGCGCCGGTCACGCTGAACTGGCTGACCAGCAAAAAGTCGTTGTTCGCAGGCGTGTCCCAATCCACCACGCGCAGGCGCTCGGTCTTTTGCCCACCGTGGGTAGGGTCTGGCACGGACACCACAATGCCTTCTTTCAGCAGACGGTACACCTCGCGGTTGGCAGCCTCCAGCAGCATGGCCGAGCGGTCACGAGTGATTTCGTCGATGGCGTTGTTGATGGCCTCAGCGGGCAGGGTCGGGTTTAGCCGCACCAATGCCGAGCGCAGCCGGGTTGCCAGCACCACTTCGCCTTTGGTTTCACGCCCTAGATTGCAAGATCCGGTGCCAGCCGCCCCCAAAGTTTCTTCCATGGCCGACACCGTCTGCCAGCCCAGGTCGGCAAACAGGCCGATGGCGGGTTGCTCTACGAGTTGGTCTTCGGTGTAGGCGTGGTTGGTCATTACAAGGTTTCCGGGGGTCGAAATCAAATACCCGTCAAATAAAAAATATATTCATATCAATGCCTTAGCGGTGTTGGGGCATTTTGAGGGGCAATTCAATCAAACAAATGCCGCTGTGCAAGCATCGTTACCACTTTGTGGAGTGACCAGACTCCACTAATTCGCTTGCAGAGTCCAAAATACAAAATAGACTCCACAAAAGGTTTTGTCACGCAGGCAGACTCCACAAACATGTCAAAGCACATCACGACCTTCGGCCAAGTTGACCAGCCTGGGAAAACAAAGAGTGGCGGGACGCCTGCCGCTGCCAGCCTGTAGCTCCTGCAGGATGCCTGCTTCTTTCATTTGACGAAGCAAACCGGGGGTCGTCTTCTCATGAACACCGAAATCCCGGCAAAGTTGAGCAGTCAAGTCTGACGAACGGAAGATGGGTTTGCTGAATATGGCATCCAGCACATGTACCGAATACTGCGAGTGCGTGGCCGTCTGGATCGCCAGCTTCATTTCTTCATACAGCGACTGAATGGCCATAACGCGCTTACTGTTCTGCGCGGCCTGCGTCACGATTGCCTTCAAGAAAAAAGCAATCCAACCATTCCAGTCACCCTCTGCCGAAATCGCCTTCAAGTGAAAGTAATAAGCCTCGCGATTGTTCTCCAGGTACTCAGACAAATAAAACATGGGCTGCGACAAAGCGCGCTTCTGGTACAAGAACAACGGGATCAAAATCCGCCCGATGCGCCCGTTACCGTCCTTGAAAGGATGCAGCAACTCAAACTGCGCATGTACCACTGCAGTTTGTAGCAAAAAATCTACGTCATCGCTGTCCAAGTACCGCTCCCAAGCCTGCAAAAAATCCGGTAACTGCATTGGATTGGGAGGAACAAAGCTGGCTTCCTCCATGGTGCAGCCATGTTTGCCAATCCAGTTTTGATCGAGCCGAAAATCACCCGGCGTTTTATCTTGCCCACGCACGCTGCTCATCAACACACGATGCAACTCGCGTACAAAACCGAGCCGGATCGGGTAGTCCTTCAAATACTCACGCGCCGAAAAAAGTGCCTGTCGGTAATTGGAAATTTCCTGAATGTCTTTGTACTTCTCACCCTCTTGGACTAAGCCCGCCTCTTGTTGCAGCACTTCATCCACCGTCGCCTGCGTGCCCTCAATCTTGGATGACAGCACTGCTTCCTGCGTAGTCAGCGGCGACAGCATGACCGCCGGATTGGGAATGCCTTGCAGCAACCCGTCGTAGCGTGCCAGAGCTGCGTTGGCCTGCCCGACCAAGGGCAGCAGCAAACGGTAGTCCAGGCTGGCTAAGGGCAAGACATCAGGGCTATAGGGTTGCATCACTATGTCCCATAAATAGTTGGGAATTTGTTTTTGGCTTCCTTGAACTCGATGTGTTCGTTTTCAGAGCGCACGTCGAGCAAGGTATTCAGCTCGGCTTCGGTCATGTGGTGTTCCCTTCGGACCGCTTATCGACGTTGATCTGGCCGGAGAGCAGGCGCGGCAGCAGCAGGTCGCGAGTGCGACGGAGGTTGTGGATTTGCCGCTGGAGCGAAAGAACTTGCGCGGCCATCGGCGTAGCGATGGCCAGTTGCTCAAGCAGCTGGTCTTCGGTGTAAGCGTGGGTCATCAATGCGTGCCTCTGTGGCTTACGCCATAGTTTCGGCGGGAGCCCAGCCCTTGCTGGACAAGTGTTGCCACGCCTTGGTTAATTGCTCGGGTTTGAGCGTGCGGCGTTTGCGGGCGTTCCATTCCTGCACGGCGCTGGCAGCCGCCTCGGGGGACAGCATGGCCTCGGGGTTATGGCACATCACCCAATGCACCGAACTCAGCAACTCCAAGCCAACAGGATCTTCATAGCCTTCAATCAGGTCGGTGACACGCTCCATGCGCTGGCGAATCGTCGCGTCTTCTTGCAAAAAAGACTGCGCCTCATCCACCGCACCGGGTAGCAACTCGATGGCTTTGGTGGGCGAGTCTTTGCCGTCGCCATAGCCTTGGGTGTAATGGCTCTCCAGGCGTATCAATACCTGCCGCAGGTTCTTTGCGTAGGGGCCAAATTCTTGGGCTTCGTATTGCAAGCGCAGGGGCTGGCCAGCGGCCTGCAAAAAATACATCAGCTTGTGAATTTCCAGCAGGCTCACAAACGGGTCGAGCAAGCCTTTGAGGTAGCGGTCCATCAACGCGATCAACGCCGCTTGGCCAATGGTCATCTTGGGGCGCTCAGTATGGTTGGGCATGCTTGCCGCCGCTGGCGTTGCACCGGGCGCAAACACCAATACGCGCACATCAGGCAAGTCGCCAAGGGCTGATTCAATCAGGGGACGCACCTCCAACCAATCCAAACCGCCATACCCACAACCCAGCGGGGGCACGGCAATGGAGCGGATCTTCAAACGCTGAATGGTGTCCACCAAGTCTTGCAGTCCCGTTGCTATGTCGGCCTTACGGCTACCGGCACGCCAGTGCCCCTTGGTTGGAAAGTTGATGATCCAGCGCGGGCCGCCGACCAGGCCCCCCATGTCAAACACATGCACCTTGCCTAGATTCACCTCACCCGCCTTGCAGGCATTTTCATAGGCACGGAACATTTGTGGGTAGGCTTGCTTGAATTGCAGCGCGATGCCCTTGCCCATGATGCCTACCGTGTTGACGGTGTTCACCAGTGCCTCGACGGGCGCATTCAGCAGGTTGCCTTCGGTGGTTTCGATCATGTTCAGTAGTACCAGTTAGGCTCCACGCGCACGGTGGGGCGGTGCGCTTGGTTTGTGAGCATATTTTGCACTTGTTGGGCCACCTCGGCATTGTGGCAACCTACAGCATGGAAGCCCGACCAGTCAAAAAAATATGCCAGTAGAAATTCGGCTGATTTTTGATGGGTTTTGCCTTGCCACTGGGTGGCGCGTATGGCTGCCCAATCCAGTTCTGCAAGGGCTGCCAAATCGGATGAAAATGTGGTGTGGAATGCACCCGCATTGCCATCACTGATCGCCCAAGGCCTGTTTTGCCCCATGCCAACGACCAGGGTGCTGACCAGATGCACGATGGTGCGCTGGCAGCCAACAGGACGCCCGGTTTTGCCAATATTGACCGTGTAAAGCATGGGCGAACGCGGGCAGAAATAGAAAGGCACAAACTCGCCCACAAACCGGTTGCCACAGCAGTCCACCCGAATCTCGGTCATGCGCCGCTGCTTGATATGCCCATAACCAATCACCGCCGGGTTGTGCTGCGCCATGGCCGCATCGGAGCGCAGACCGCCACCCGCCAGAATGCCGGGCAGGTTGTCCACATCGGTGATGTGGTAGATCAGGGTCTGGTCGGGACGGGGAATCATGGGGCCTCACCCGCAATCTGCCCGGACAGCAGGCGCGGCAGCAACAGGTCACGGGTGCGACGGAGGTTTTGGATTTGAAGGTGCAGCGTGTAGATGAGTTTGAAACTTGGACTAACAATCGCGGCAAATTGGTCAAGTAAAGATTTTGGTGCTTGGGCTATTAGGAAATCATCGAAGCACTTTTCCTGTACACGTTGTCGCCCTGTGGCCCCGGACATGCTCTTAATTGCGATACCCCGAAACTCGTCACTACGTGACATGCAATAGACGAACTCTGGTGTCAATGTGTGTGACCGTAACACGATGTATTCCGTTGAACCAAATGCAACCGCAGCCGAATCAGGTAGAAATTGCACATACCCAGTTTTGCCATTTTCCAAGCATGGGGTGATACGTGCGAAGAGTGTGTCTCCGTTCTGAAATTTTGTACCACTATTTCCCGTGCGCAACTCTACGTCTGTAATCAGCATGGAGTCGTTAGACAGGCAACTCATTGGCACGAAAGGCTTTTCACCCTCTCGCGAAACAACAACACGCGGGTTCACATACATTGCATCAGTTACGCGCTTCACCTCCCACCCCTGCGGGATATCCCCAAATGCCGAAGCCACACGCGGATGGTTTTCATGGCCGGGGAAGCGGAAGCGGACGAACCACTCGCGGTAAAGACTACGGGCCATAGTCTCCAGAATCTTGATGCGCCGCTGGCTATTTTCGATCAGTTCGTCGTAGGCGGAGAGGATGGTTGCGATGCGTTGCTGAACGGGAAGCGTGGGAAGCGCTATCTCGATGCCCTTCAACAGTACGATTGTGAATGCAGACTGTGATGAGCCAATGGTGCATTTTTGAAGTTCTGCTTTGCCCTGCGGTGAACCTATCCAGTAAAAGAGGAACTGGCTGTCGAGCCCTTTGAAGTTACGGAACCAAGTGAGGTTTCCGTCTTTGAAATAGAAGCGGTCGCCAGGCTTCACCACGTAAACGGAGCCGAGCGTTCCGACCGACGTTAATAGCAAATCACCTAGTTTTGGCGCGCCGAATTTGCGCTCAAACTCTACGAACTTTTCTTCTGTGATGAAAAGCTCGGTCGATACATCCAAGTTGCCTTTGTATTTTTCCGTGACTTCCCGGCCACGATAGAAAGGCACACCTTCTGAAACATAGTCAGCAGCGAAAATACGTTTGCTGGACGTTATCTCGCACAACTGATCCATTCGCTTTGTAGGCCAGGCTGCCATGCTTAGGCGCTCAGAATTTCCGCCACATTCGCGGCAATGGTTTGTTCGAGTTCCCGCGCCTGGGCGTTGAGCACTTCAAGGTCTTCGTTCAATGCAACAAGTTGTTCATTGAAATCTTCGTCGCTTACATGCTCACCGGGTGCAACACCGACATAGCGCCCAGGGTTCAGTGACCAGCCTTGCGCCTCGATCTCTTGCAGGGTCGCCACTTTGCACAGCCCAGCCACATCCGCATAGGTGGGGCTATTGCCAAACACCTCTTGGATCTTGGCCGCAGCAGCATTCCCACCAAACGTCACGTCCAAGGACTCACCCCGGTACAACCGCACCAGATTAGCGATGAAACCAATCTGCGCCGGTGTCCATTCGCGGTGGGCGCGATCCACCTGCCGGTAGATGTGGCGGGCATCAATGAACAGCACGGTGTCGGCGCGTGGGGTCTTGGCTTTGCCCTTGTCCAGAAACCACAGCGTTACCGGCAAGGTGACGGTGTAAAACATATTGGGGCCAACGGCCACCATCACGTCCACGGCCCGGACTTCAATGAGTTGTTTGCGTAGCGCCTGCTCTGAACTCCGGGCATCAGATGCCGAATTGGCCATGACGAAACCGGCACGGCCCCGGGCGTTCAGCGAAGAGTAGAAAAGCTGAATCCACAGGTAGTTGGCGTTGTCGGTGCGCGGCAGGCCAAAGGGGAAGCG
>CAIYYA010000122.1 GCA_903930255.1 uncultured beta proteobacterium | reverse complement strand
TCTCCAGAGATCAGCCATTGATTTCATTAGGAATTTCTAATGGTATCCATTAGAAATCATTGAAACACTGACTGCCTTGCGCGTTCAGATTCGGCTAATGGACAATCTCGGTTCAACTGGTCATTGCCGAAGATCATGCCATTGTGCGTAGCGGCCTGAAGCGAATTTTTGCGCTCGAAAGTGACATCATGGTGGTCGGTGAAGCAGTCAACGGCGCCGAAGTGTTGGCTTGGCTGCAACATGACAACTTCAATTTGCTCTTGCTGGACATGAACATGCCTGGCATCAGCGGGGCTGACCTGATCACCCGAATCAGGTTTCACCGTCCTGATCTGTCGATTTTGGTGCTCAGCATGCACAACGTGCCACAAATTGCCGCGATGGCGCTCAGAGCGGGTGCCAATGGCTACATCACCAAAGATTGTGAGCCTGACATGCTGCTGAGTGCCATGCGCAAAGTGACCACGGGGGGCAGTTACATCGCGCCGGATCTGGCGCAACGCATGGTTTTCGATGTGACATCGTCTGCGCCACGCCCGCCCCACACCCAATTGACCGAGCGAGAACTGGAAATTTTCCTGATGTTGAGCCGAGGCATGGCCGTCAACGAAATCGCCACCCAGTTGGCACTCAGCAGCAAAACCGTCAGCACCCACAAAGCCCGCTTGATGGAGAAAATGAATCTGGGCAATTTGGCCGATTTGATGCGCTACGCTATCAAGCACGAGCTGTTTTAGTTTTTAGTTTTTAGTTTTTAGTTTTTAGTTTTTAGTTTTGAGTTGGACTACCAACTACAGACTAACAGCTAATAACTAATAGTAGGGCGTTCCCTACCCCCATTTCCGCACGCCTTACCCAAATATCAGCAACCACTGATAGCGCTAAAACCACGACATGGGCACCATCAGCCCATGTCCATGAATATTCTGATTGTTGAAGACTCTGCGCTGATTCGTGCGCGTCTGCTGGATTTGTTCGCCTGTATTCCAGGCAACAAAATCATACGCACCGCGGCCACCCTGAGCCTCGGCATGGAATGTGTCAAAAGTGCCTGGCCCATGCTGGTGATTCTGGATATTCAGCTGCCCGATGGCAACGCGATCGGCAGCATCAGCCAAATGAAAAAAATGCTTCCCGGGCTAGACGTCATGGTGCTCACCAACGATGCCAGTGCGTTCAACCGCCAGAAGTGCCAGCAGGCTGGTGCCACGTTGTTTTTTGACAAATCCACAGAATTCGAAACCCTGCTTGAAGTTGTGCAGCAACAACTTGTGTCGATCTAAAAAAGAATAAGCCCATGAGAACCAACCTCCCTGTCACACAGCAAGAGTATCTATTTTCAGGCTCCGAGACGCTGCTCTCCACCACCGATACGGCCAGCAACATCACTTACGCCAACGCCGCTTTTGCACGCATCAGTGGCTACGACCTGCATGAACTGCTGTGGCAACCGCACAACCTGGTGCGCCACCCGGACATGCCAGTCGAGGCTTTTGCCGACATGTGGCAAACCCTGAAAAATGGCGGAGCCTGGACTGCCCTGGTGAAAAACCGACGCAAAAATGGTGATCACTATTGGGTGCGTGCCAATGCCGCCCCGATGTGCCGCCAGGGAGATGTCACAGGCTACCTTTCGGTGCGCACCAAGCCTCAAAGTGCCGAAATCGAGGCTGCGACCCACCTGTACCAACGCTTTAAAGATGGCAAAGCCAAAGGGCTGGCCTTTCACCAGGGCTTGATTGTGCACACCGGCCTGATGAGCTGGCGCAGTGCCTTGCAACTATTGCCCAGCGCCTGGCGTGTGCGCCTGCCTTTGCTGGCCTTCGGGCTAGCCTGCGCTCTGAGTCTGCCATTCGCCGGGCTGACCGGTAGCGCCCTGGCCAGTGTTGGCGCAACAGTGGCGATAGGTCTACTGTTGACCGGATGGTTGATCGAGTCACAAATCACCACACCGCTCAAACAGATACGCGCCATGGCGCAGGCAGTAGCCACCGGCCAAGCCGGGGTTGACCTGAATCTGAACCGCTGTGACGATATCGGCTTGATTGCCAGGTCGATCAACCAGGCCGGGTTGAATATTCACGCTTTGGTAGCCGATGTGCTGGAGCAAGCCAACAGTGTGCAAAGCGCCAGCATGGAAATTGCGGCAGCCACCAACGATTTATCACATCGAACCGAACAGGCTGCTTCGAGCCTGGTGCAAACAGCCGCTGCCATGGAACAGCAAACCGCCTCGGTGCAGCAAAATTCAGAAACCGCTCAACAAGCCAGCGAATTGGTGCAAGCGGCAACCCTTGTGGCGGCAAGAGGGGGGCAGGCAATGGTCGATGTAGTCAGCACCATGACCTTGATCTCCAACGCCAGCAAAAAAATTGCCGACATCATTGGTGTGATTGATGGCATCGCGTTTCAAACCAACATCCTGGCGCTCAATGCCGCAGTCGAAGCGGCTCGCGCGGGTGAGCAAGGGCGTGGTTTTGCCGTGGTCGCCAGCGAGGTGCGCAGCCTGGCCGGACGCTCGGCTGCTGCTGCCAAAGAAATCAAAAGCCTGATCGCTGAATCTGTGAAAACTGTTGACAACGGCAACAAGTTGGTGAGCGATGCAGGTCTGACCATGTCAGAGTTGGTGCAACAGGTCAGTCGGGTCAACGATTTGATTGCCGAAATGACGGTCGCCTCCAGAGAACAGTCGCTAGGCATTGCACAGGTTGGACAAGCGGTGACACAGCTCGACGCCATGACACAGCAAAACGCTGCCATGGTGGAGCAAAACGGAGCGGCAGCGATCAGCATGGGTGACCAAGCGCAACGGCTGGTCGATGCCGTCAAGGTGTTTTCGATTTAACGCGAAAACCAGGCAACCAAGCGGCCATGCACACCAGCAAATCCAACACCCGTCGGCACCGCTTTTTGGTGGAGTGGCTGTTCATGCTGATGGCGCTGCTGATGCTGGGCGGCACGATCGTCTATTCGCAATACCGGGAGAACCTGACGTTCGAAGTACAACAGTTTATTTTTCTGGTGCTGGTTTCAGGGTTTTGTCTGCTGATTCACCAGCGCCACCAACGCAAGGTCGCAACATTGGCGGAGTCACAAGAGCAGCTTCTGCGAACCTGTGAGGCCAAGTTGCATTCGTTTTTTGATGCCACCCCCGATGCCCTGCTGATCAGCGATGCGCAGGGCATCATCACCATGACCAACCACCAGGCCGAGCTGCTGCTGGGTTATTCGGAGCAGGAGCTGGTGGGCATGTCGATCGACGAACTGGTGCCCAGGCGTGCACGTCAACATCACCCAGCGCAGCGCACGGCGTTTACAGCAACACCCAATGCACGCCGCATGGGTTATGGGTTAGCGGTGCAAACACGCCGCAAAGATGGCAGCGAGTGCGATGTTGAAGTCAGCCTGAGCCGGATCGAGACCGAGGAAGGGCTGTTTTTTGCCAGCGCCCTGCGCGACATCACGGAGCGCAACCGCGCGCAAGAACAACAGCGCATCGCCGCTGTCGCCTTCGAATCGCACCAAGGCGTGGTGGTAACTGACGCCAACGACATCATTTTGCGAGTCAACCAGGCTTTCACCAAAATCACTGGCTACACAGCGCAAGAGTCGGTGGGTCGCAACATGAACTTTTTAAAGTCTGACCGTCACGATGACGCTTTTTGGCGCCATGTCTGGCGCACCATCTTGGACGATGGCTCGTGGGAAGGTGAAATCTGGAACAAAAACAAAAATGCTGAAATTCACCCCCATTGGCTCACCATTGCAGCGGTCAAGGACAGCAAGGCGGTCATCAGTCACTTTATTGGCACCTACACCGACATCACCGAGATCAAAAAGGCAGAGGCCGACCTGCGCGTGGCGGCAGTGGCATTTGAGTCGAATCAAGCCATGATGATCACCGACAGCAACAACACTATTTTGCGCATCAACCGGACTTTTACCGAAATCACCGGCTACGCGCTGCAAGATGTGATCGGTAAAAACCCACGCATTTTCAAATCGGGAACCCATGATGTCGAGTTTTACCGCAGCATGTGGCATTCGATCAATACGACAGGCGTGTGGAATGGCGAAATCTGGGACAAACGCAAAAATGGCGAGCTGTATCCCAAATGGATGACCATTTCTGCCGTCAAGGATGGAAGCGGTAAAGTGACCCATTACATCGGCTCACACTTTGATATTTCAGAGCGCAAAAAATCAGAAGAAATCATCAATTCGCTGGCCTTTTTTGACCAGCTCACGGGTCTGCCCAACCGCACCTTACTGATCGACCGGCTCAAGCAAACCATGGCCGCCAGCGCGCGCACCGGTCACCATTGCGCACTGCTGTTCATTGATCTGGACAACTTCAAGTCGCTCAATGACACGCTGGGTCATGACATGGGCGATTTGCTGCTCAAGCAAGTCGCCCAACGCCTTTCACAATGCGGACGCGAGGGCGATACGGTGGCACGGTTGGGCGGTGATGAGTTTGTGGTTGTGCTGGCCAACCTGGGCGAATGTCTGGCCGATGCGGCACTGGCCACCGAGACGGTGGCCCAAAAATTTCTCGATGCACTCTACCAAAGCTACCTGTTGCGCGATGTGTCGCACCGCAGCACCGCCAGCATTGGCGCCACCGTTTTCCTGGGGCAAGAAATTTCAGTTGATGAACTGATGAAACAGGCCGATCTGGCCATGTACCGATCCAAAGACAACGGCCGCAATGCCCTGCATTTTTTTGATTCGAGCATGGAACTCGCTGTCAAGAAACGGGTTGCCCTGGAGGCAGACTTGCGCCATGCTGTGCTGACGGGGCAGTTTTTGCTGCACTACCAAGCTCAGATCACCCACGACGGCCATGTCATCGGTGCAGAGGTTTTGCTACGCTGGCAACACCCCGTGCATGGCATGGTGTCACCAGCCGAATTTATTCCGCTGGCAGAAGAAACCGGGCTGATTTTGCCGATTGGTCTTTGGGTGCTAAAAAAGGCCTGCGATCAATTGGCGCAATGGGCACAGGAGCCTGATTTGGCGCACCTGAGCATTGCCGTGAATGTCAGCGTACATCAATTCAACGATTTTCATTTTGTGCGTGATGTGCTTGCACTGCTCAGCGCCTCGAAAGCCAACCCCCAGCAACTCAAGCTTGAACTCACCGAAAGTCTGATGGCAGGCAAGATGCAGGACATCATCAGAAAAATGAACCTGCTCAAGGAACAGGGTATGAAATTTTCTCTTGATGACTTTGGCACCGGCTACTCATCACTGTCCTATCTGAACCGCCTGCCTTTGGATCAACTGAAAATTGATCAATCTTTTGTGCGCGATGTACTCACCGACCGCAACGACGCGGTGATCGCCAGATCGATTGTGGCACTGGGCCAAAGCCTTGGGCTCAACGTCATCGCCGAAGGGGTCGAAACCCAGGAGCAGCGTGCGTTTTTGGCGCAGTCGGGGTGTCTTGTTTATCAGGGTTACTTGTTCAGCCGACCTGTTCCGGTGAAAGATTTTGTAGAGCTTGTGCGGCAGTCCGAAACTTGCATGGTTTAGCTGACCTGGCACTTTTTGCCAAGCGTAAAATTGTGCGCAACATGACAACGCTTGTCCGCACCCCTTCTTCGCACAGTCAAACCCTGATGCGATCTAAGCGTCGCCGGTTTGACATGCGTTTGCGCCACTGTGGGCCGCCTGCACACGCTTTTTGATCCCGTCCGTTCACCGTGTGGAGTCACCATGTTCTATAACCCCCAGTCACCCCAATCTTCCTTTTTTTCTAGCTTAAGGTCTGCACTGTGAATCAGCTGATTGCTGCCGCTTTGCTGCTGCTGTTCGGGGGGGCACTGTGCTTGCTGCCGGTGAACAACATGTTGCGCGCCAGTTCCGGGCTGCTCTCGCAGTCGCTGGCCACGCTGCTGGTCTGGTCAGCCGTGCTGCCAGTGATGCTCGGCGCACCCGCCTTGACGCTCGAAATACCCTGGGGCCACCCGATTGGTGAACTGCACTTTCGGCTAGACGCTCTGGGTGCTTTCTTTTTAAGCTGGTCCTTGCCCATGACGCTGCTGGGCGCCGTCTATGCCATGGGATACCTGCGTAAGTACTTTGCCAGTAGCCGTCACCTTGGCGTGCATTTTGGCCTGCTCAACATGATCTCGTTGTCGTTCTTACTGGTCTATACCGGTGAGCACGCGGTGACCTTTTTGATGGGCTGGGAGATTGCCGCGCTGTCAGCCTGGCTGTTGGTGATTTGGGACTATAGCAACCAGAAAGTGCGCTTTGCTGGCTTCAACTACCTGGTATCCACCCACGTTGGGCTGATATTTCTGGTGGCCGCGTTCATGATTCTCTACACCCACTCGGGCTCGTGGTATCTGGATGACTTTGGCATCTGGATGAGTGCCCACCCCGGCACGGTGCGCAACACCGTATTTTTGCTGCTACTGACCAGTTTCGGCTTGAAATCGGCATTTTTTCCGTTCCATTCGTGGCTGCCACGGGCTCACGCAGCAGCACCAGCGCATGTGTCGGCACTGATGTCAGGGGTCATCCACAAAGCTGGTCTGTATGCACTGGTGCACTTTTTGATGATTTCAGGCAAGCCTGAAGCCTGGATGGGCTGGCTGTTGATCGGGTTTTCCATCACCTC
>CAIYYA010000121.1 GCA_903930255.1 uncultured beta proteobacterium | reverse complement strand
GCTGTAGCTCAGTTGGTAGAGTCCAGGATTGTGATTCCTGTTGTCGTGGGTTCGAGCCCCATCAGCCACCCCAAGTAATATAAGAAAACCGCACTATCGAAATGGTAGTGCGGTTTTTCTCTTTGTGGCTCATACCTGCGCTATACCGCCAGAAGTACGGGGTTTTGTACCTTGCAGCCACCATTAAGACAAGCCCCTCGTAAGCTGCCTTGGACGTCATTACCTGGAAAGTCTACAAAATTCTGCTTCTGACCGTTACAAAAATGCGAATGCCAAAAAAGAACCCGGCACATAGTCCGGGTATTAACTCTTTCGAGCCGCGCCCAGGGAGGTGAAGCGCAGGGGTTATTAGCCCGGGTGCACTGTAGCACGCTGATCAAGCGAATGTCACCCGCACTTCCTCCCTCAGCTTCCCCCGATATTTCTCAAGATTCACATCCTTGAGCTCAGGCACAGCCTTGTAGTTCACAGCACCAGCCTTCCAGAACCGAGTTACCGACACACCAGCACCCTGTACCTTTGGATGTCGCGCCAGCGCCACCAGTGCATCACGAGCCTGTGCGACAGTAGCATCAGCCAGATCAGCAGCCTGCTTAGCCTGGGCAAACGCATTTGCTGCGGCCAGCCAATCACCATCTTCGCGCTGAACTGTATCGGCATCAGTCAGCGGTGGTGGCGTATCGGAATCCAGAAATACCTGGAACCAATCCCAGCCGTTACGGATGCGCTCAAAAGCGTGGTCAATCGGCTCAACAGGTCGAAGCAATCCATGTGTGCCGTCGAATACGTACAGATGCGCCAGCTTAGCCCCAGACACCATCAGTTGATGCTGAATCTGTGCGGCGTAATGATCTGGCACCATCCCGACCGTGATGTCGTTCCACAATGCTGAAGCCTGACCTTTGTAGGGGCACTTGATCTCTACGATCAGTTCACCATCCAGATCCATGCCATCGAGGCTGGCTGAGTACAGGCCGTCTTGTAGCACCAGCGGCTGCATGATGTTTCCGGTTTCTGCCTCATATGCCGCCCTGGCAGCAGGCTCTAAATAGGTGCCACGCTGCATCGCAGCATTGGCTTTGGTCACAGAGCGCCCTGTCTTTTCCAGCCAGAGCTGGTAAGGTGTGCACCAGGGGCTGACACCCAGGACGGCAGCTGTTTCCGATGCATTGCGCATGGTGCGCCGATAGTCCAGCCATTCCTGGCTACCCTGAGGCAATTGAACAATGGTGTGGTTGGATGTAATAGACGTATGCATGATGAATCTCCAAAAAATTAAATATGGGGAAATGACCGACAGACTTCTGTCGGTTTTGTCGGCGCACACCCCGTCGTGTAAAACAACGCAGTAGCGCCAATTAGGAAAAACAAATCCAGTGGCTCACGCAGCTTTGCGTCTGGCTTCAAGTGAGCGCACCACGCGCATGAAATCAGCCACAGGCAGATCACGCAGCCGCTCGATGCCGTGGTGCTGCAGCAAACGGTTCATGTCGATACCTGCCTGCATCACCAGCTTCTGAATGGCCAGCTGTTGTTGACCTGTGATGGTCGGCACGATCGGACGAGATACCACAGTGGATACGGGTCGGAATTCGTCTTGCGAATCATTGGCCGCATCACCAATTGGCTGCGGTAGGTCTTCACCAGCATAGATGTAGAGACCCAGACCATGCAGTGCAATGGCCTTGACCAGTGCCCTCTGGATTGACGTGTTGATATCAAACGCATTAGGTTCAACAATAGGCCGATTACGACCGTCCAACACCGGGTGAATCTGTGACAAGGTAATGCCCTGAACCGTCACCGCCACTTCGACAAACACACCGGCTTCACAGAGTAGGTAAGGTTTGCCATCAAACCGGCACACGACCCAGGTTGCGCTTGGGTCTGCTAGGCGCAATTGCTGAACCGCAAACGGCCATGACAGATAGCTGAAGCCGCCTTTTTTCTCAATATGTTCAGACACATTGATGGTGTTCAGGTGCGCAAAATAATTGACTTGATCAGTCATGATGAAACTCCTATGGAATGGTTGGTAAAACTACGCCCAAACAAGCAAAGCTGGACCGGGCGTATTTGGGAATAGAACGTGATGAATGAATTGAGCCCGCGCCACGTCCATGAACGCGGGCTCAGTACTGACAAAACCGACAGAATTAGCCAGGCTGGGCTACAGCAGCCCCCTTTCTGCAAAGCTGAATACGTTGGATCGGGTCACGATCAGGTGATCGAGCACTCGAACATCCACCAGCCCCAGCGCCGTTTTGAGCGTTTGCGTCAGCATCTCATCAGCGCGTGAAGGCTCTGACGATCCGCTCGGGTGGTTGTGTGCCAAGATGACAGCAGACGCCTGACAAGCCAGCGCTTCGATTACCACCTCACGTGGGTAAACCGAGGTTTGCGTCAACGTACCCCGAAACATTTCCTGGAACTCAATCACACGGTTCTGCACATCCAGGAACAGACAGGCAAACACCTCGTGTGCTCGGTCTGCCAGTCGTAACTGAACGTAGTCGCGTGCTGCATCAGGTGAGACAAGAGCATCGGCCTCACGCACCTGGCAAGCCAGGATGGACAGGGCTTGCTCGACAACGGGGTCTCGGCTCATGATGCAGCCCCGGCAGTAATCGCTGTTGTTTCCTCAACGGTATTACCGATGAGGTAGTCAGCAGCTTTTTGTGCCAGCGAGGCAGCTGTAAATATCAGCCGCTTGTCATTCTTGAGTGCTGTCAGCCAGGACTGGATATAGCTTGCATGCTGCAGCTCACCCGGCAAACCACAGTGACTGCTTAAAAAAGCAGCACCCATCTCAGCAATTAACTCTTCAAGCGCATAAGCCCCAATATGCTGGCGGTCCAGCAATACCCGGTTGCACCGATCAGGTGCACCTGACCAGTGGCAAAGCTCATGCAGTGCGGTTGCGTAATAACTGCCAGATTGATCAAAAGCAGCTGGTGGCGGCAGCTGAATCACATCATCGCTGGGGCGGTAATAAGCACGGTCTCCACCGTGGCGAATAACGGCTCCAGAACGGCTCAAAAGCGCATCGGCTGCGCCTATGGGCACCCACTCTTCGATAGGGGGTTGAGAGGGTTTCAGAGCCTCTGGCAAGCCCTCTATTTGAGAGGCGTTGAATACGGTAAAACTACGCAATAGCGGTATTACCTTGCGCGAACCCTCATCATTGGCGGCAGCATGACCATCATCATCTCGCTCCAGCAGCTTGAAAAAGACGATACCGGTGCCGGTCTCGCCTTTGCGCACGCAAGCGCCGATGGCACGTGCTTGGCTATAAGTCATCCAGCGGTTGGTGGCATATCCACGCGACATGGCCTGCACATTGAGCAGCAGCACGTTGATACCCCGGTACGCACGACCAGTGCTCAGGTTGGCAGGCGCTAGGCTGCCTTGCGCTTTGTTCCATGGGCACACCCACGGTGGTGTGCCAGCCTCCAGTGCGGCGATGATGGTATTTGTGACGCTTTGATAAGTGTCTTTCATGATGGGCTCCAATGAAAAGCCCGCAGGTTCACCCCATGCGGGCTCGATTTGAATGAATAGCGTGGCGTTCAGGGCGCCATGAAGTAGGCGGTTTCTAGACGCGCAGGCGCAGTTTCCCGACGTGATAGAGGTTGCCGTCGATGTGACCAACCAGCTTCTTAAGTCCCATGGTGGCCAAGCTGGTGATCAGTCCGGCCACAGTGGCGGCCATCACACCGCTGAAGGTTCCCCAGTGGATGACCAGAACCAGTGCGGTCACAGTGATGTCCACAGCCAGGTCATATTTCATGGCCCTGAGCAGGGTTCTGCGCGAGAGCTTGGCCATGATGGCGGCCATGCCCAGAAAGATCGTGATGCCGGTGGCGATCATGATCTTGTCTCCTTAGGCGTTTTGCCGGGCAGATTCCTGCCAGGCGGATTGAATATCAGTGCCAGCTTGTGCAATGAGGGCAGGCACTTTTTTGGACTGGTTTCCAATTGCGCGCAAGGCACGGAACGTGGACAACGCTGCGCGCTTGACCAGGCGTTCTGAGGTGATATTGGACAACGGGATAGTTTGGGTAGCGGTTTTCATGCAGACTCCTTGGAATGAATGTGAATCGAATGAGTTGCGGCGTCGTCCAGGATTGAACGAGAGTCGAACTCAATTCACAAACTCTTTCCGACGAGCTTGCGAGTTGGGGTACTCATGAAATTTCCATCACCCCGGCGGGGGTAATGGGACTCCAGTCTCATACGGATTCAATAACCGAAGTCACCCCCGTGTTTTTAAGACCCGTAGAGGGGTGTTGGCGCGACTGGATGGAAGTGGCTTTTGAAAACTTGCAAAAAAAATTTATAAAAAATTTCTAAATCACCCTTAGTCAGTTAGCTGCTGATTGACCGCAAGCAGCAAATTCGGACCTACATCCCGGCCAAACAGGTGAGCACAAATCATCGCTCGTGCAAATCGACCTAGAGGAACTTGCGCCTTATCGGCGCGCTGTTGTAGGCCAGTCTTCAATTTGGCTGGCAAGAAAATTTCGAGAGCGAAGATGTTCTTGCCCATTTCTGGCACCGGCTCATCGAACGCCGGGCTGTCGTCCTGCTTGCTGACATCTTCATTGGTCATGTCGTCGTCGGTGCCTACTTTGAGGGGCAACTCAAGACGCGCAAGTGGACAGACAAAAATGGCATTGATCGATACACGACCGAGGTCGAAGTCAACGAGCTAAAACTGCTGGATCGGGCGGAGGCTCCATCACCGTCATCGGTTGCCAGACCAGCGGTGCGAGAAACGATCAATGTGCCCAAAAACAACCTTGAACCTGCCTGGTTGGATGATGATGATCCGCCGTTTTAAACGGTGAGGGCGTGAAGCTCAATGGTAAGCTATAGCTCCGGCCCGATGAAGTTTGAACCGCTCGCCCTGAGCTTGTCGAAGGGTTTTGACAGGCTCAAACCGAACGGAACTTAATTACATCATCGGGCCGTATCAATAGGCAAGCCGGTCTTTGAAAAGCGTGGCACCGCCAGCGCCGAAGACCGTGCCTTAGTGGAGAAACTTAATGCCGACGGAAGAGGAGTGGAAGGCCGAGGCCGAGCTGTGGCTCCAGCGGATTCGTCTGCGCAGGTCGATAGAGCAGAGCGCGTTGCCGCCGCCTTCGGCAAACGAGTCGTCTGGGTCGAAGGACTCAAGGGTGACGGACTCAGCCATTCTGGCGTCGACCGTAATGTCATCTTTCTCAACCCCGACAGTGGACGATCCGTACAAGTTTTAGTGGCGCATGAACTTGTTTCAAACTAGGATGACAGTAGTCATTTGCTTTGTTTTGGTTTCAATGGCTTCACCGGCTTTGGCGGCTTATGTACTTTAACTTTCTCAAACAACTCAAAGACCGACATGCCCAGCGCGTTGGCAATGACTTCCATGGCGTTGAGCGTGGGATTGGCCTTGCCGTTTTCGATGCGGCTCAGATACGTTTGATAAAAACCGCACATTTCCCCAAATTCAACTTGGCTCAAACCAGTGCCCAGCCGCAGCTCACGCACGCAAGATCCAAAAAGTTTTGTTAGGGAATACTTCACAGCCAGAATAATCTGCGCTATGCTCTTATTCACATAAACACTAATTCGTATAACTGTGATCGATCGGGTTGGAACAGCCTGCCCGATTCGTTGGAAGATGAATATCGACATTGCAATCTAAGGAGGATGTAAATGAGTCTTTCACTCGAAGAAATCAAGGGAGAATTTCGTGAGGGCTATCAACGGACTGAAGAAGTGTTGTCCGGTATGGATGCATACATCATGAAGCTCGAAAAGCGGATTTCCTTGCTTGAGAAACAACAGCATGGAATCGAACTTTTGACTGCTCGTATAGATGAAATTGAGACCGCAATTTATGCTGACGAAACAGATTTGCCAGTGACGCAGCCCAAAATCTATGTCGGATAACAACTATGAAACATCAATTTCTTGGCCCGCTATTGAGTCGATATCATCAATACAAGAGTAACTCGATTGATCCGTTGGGTGATCTCGTCAAAAGGTATCGTCAATACAAGAACACGCGCATGCTTGATCTGGCAGCAGTTGCTATCAGTCTCAGTGATCAGCCCGCTGGCAGCGACGAATTGAATCTTTTGGCGCTTAAGGCGTTGCATGACACAAACCCTTCATTTGATCCAACCCAGGTAGGCCACTATTCAGACAGGGAATGGATGGGCATCGTGAATAGTGCGAAAGGTAAGTATTTCGAATACCTTGTTGTTGATGAACTCAATGCTGGTGGCACTGTCGGGGATTTGACGCTGCCAAAAGGCTATTCGGCCCAACTTGCACAATCAATGACACAGCCAGGATGGGATGTTCAAATTCTGGATGATCATGGTCAAACTGCTGATCTTTTGCAACTAAAAGCTACCGCGAGTGTCGGTTACATCAATGACACATTAAATCGATACCAAGACATTTCAATTCTGACGACACATGAGGTTGCCAATGGAATTGGTGAGAACAATATGGTGATTGACTCAAACATGTCTGAGGCTGATCTTGAGCAAGCAATCAATTCAACTGCCATAGGTCTCGATCACGGATATCTCAATGACTTTTGGGACTGCTTTCATCCGCTGATGCCACTGCTTGTGATTGCGGCAACGCAAGGCTATCAAGTGGCCATGAACAAACAGCTGGTTAGTTGCGCGATAGAAGTGGCAAAAGCTCGCGCTGCTCGCGGTATGGTTTCAAGCGCAGCAGGTGCTGCAATAAAAGTGTTGTCAGGCAGTTGGATTGCTTCGGCACTTGGGGCTTTCACGGTTGGGATGGCCTTTGATCGTTCTCAGAATATTGATGAGTTGATTGCCGCTTTGAGGAACCGCAACCATTTGCTTGCAGCCAGAAAAAATCACTATCAGACTTTACTGGCAAGGGCGTAGCCGTGAGTTTCGCTGGTTTCATAGATGGTTTGCGGAAGTTTGGAATAGCAATCTGGCCGGATTTGAAGAAAGTCGGTGGAACAGTCCTTGGCGAGGTTTCTCGTGGAATGGGTACCATCGTCAAAAGCGCCAAAGAGTTTGTGAACGGTGTGGTCACCGGATACATCAAGGGCAGTCGTGAACCACCAGCTACGGCCCGCGAGCAGGCAGAGCGTGCTCTGCAAGATGTCAACG
>CAIYYA010000120.1 GCA_903930255.1 uncultured beta proteobacterium | reverse complement strand
TTTGGCGGAAACGGAGGGATTCGAACCCTCGATGAGGCTCTACACCCCATACTCCCTTAGCAGGGGAGCACCTTCGGCCACTCGGTCACGTTTCCTGAAATTCAGAGCCGCGATTATGTCACGACTCGGGTCAATTTTTAGACCGGAGGCTGCTCCAGATCAAAAGCTTTATGCAGTGAGCGCACAGCGAGTTCCATGTATTTTTCATCGATCACAACCGAAGTTTTAATCTCGCTGGTAGAAATCATCTGAATATTGATGCTTTCTTCACTGAGCACACGGAACATGGTCGCGGCCACACCAACATGGCTGCGCATGCCAATGCCAACAATGGACACTTTACAAATTTTGGTATCGCCTAAAACTTCTTGCGCACCCAGTTTGGGGACAACCTGATTTTTTAGCAAATCCATGGTTTTGGCGTAATCGGCATGGTTCACTGTGAAGCTGAAGTCGGTAATGCCTTCTTTGCTGATGTTCTGAATGATCATGTCTACTTCGACATTGGCATCCGCTACAGCGCCCAGAATTTGGTAAGCGATACCGGGCTTGTCGGGCACTCCCAACACAGAAATTTTGGTTTCATCGCGGGTGAATGCAATGCCAGAAACGATCGCCTGTTCCATGTTTTCATCTTCCTCAAAAGTAATCAGCGTGCCAGACTTGGCTTCTTCAACGATATCGATGTCCCACGGGGTAAAGCTTGAAAGAACGCGCAGCTTGACTTTGTATTTACCAGCAAACTCAACCGAACGAATTTGCAGCACCTTGGAGCCCATGGAGGCCATTTCGAGCATTTCTTCAAAGCAAACGCTGTTCAGTCGCCGTGCTTCGGGAACTACTCGCGGGTCAGTGGTATAGACACCATCGACGTCGGTATAGATCAGGCATTCGTCTGCCTTCATGGCTGTAGCCACTGCCACAGCCGAAGTATCTGAGCCGCCGCGCCCCAACGTGGTTATATTGCCAAGCTCGTCCAGGCCCTGAAATCCCGTCACGATGACCACCCGGCCAGCCTGCAGATCAGCGCGCACACGGGCATCGTCGATCGATTCAATGCGCGCCTTGGTGTAGGCACTGTCGGTTCGAATCGGCACCTGCCAACCCGCATAGCTAACCGACTCCAGACCCTCAGCTTGCAAAGCAATCGCCAGCAGTGCGCTGGAGGCTTGCTCGCCGGTAGCTGCCAGCATGTCGAGCTCGCGGTGATAAGCCTCAGTCAGCGTGTGTGGCGCCAATTCCTTGGCAAGCCCCAGCAAACGGTTGGTTTCGCCACTCATGGCGCTCGGAACAACCACCATCTGGTGGCCGGCACGCGCCCATTTGGCAACGCGCTTGGCAACATTGCGAATGCGCTCTGTCGAGCCCATCGAAGTGCCGCCGTATTTATGAACAATCAATGACATTGTGAAAGGTAGTACTTAAGTCAAAACCGCGGGATTGTACCAATGCAAAACCGTTTCGTTGCGCTGCAGCATTCCGGCACCAATTTTTAGGTGGATTTGGTGCCCACGCGTGCTGCACGCTGCAACTTGGCGCTGCAATTCGTGCATCTGAGCTGAACTGGGCACCGTGGCGTGCGCATGGCGCAACCAATGGCGTAAAACATTCGCTTGGCGCTGTGTGCTCAACCCCTGCAAGGCTTTTATCTTGGGTGGCACACCCGTCAAAAGCAGGTCTTGCTCAGCCACTTCGTGCAGTAGCGCTTGAGCCTGTGCCGCATGCGCTGCGCTGCGCGCAAAGGTGTCATGAAAATGCGGAAAACACTGTGCTAGCACGGGCAAAAGGTGGGCTCGTAAGCGGTTACGGGTAAAGCGCACATCCGCGTTGCTGGGATCATCGACAAACCCTACGCCTTGGGCTGCCAGCCAGGCTCGAACATCGGCACCTCGAACCTGAAGCAGGGGACGCTGGTAATGGACTCCGCAACGTAGCCATTGCGCGGGCATGGCGCTCAGTCCTGGCAAGCCCGAACCCCGACCTAAAGCCAATAGCAGAGTTTCTGTCTGATCGTCGGCATGCTGTGCAATGGCTATTGTTTTAATAGCGGTCTGCGCTTGTCCTGTATGCGCCAGCGCTTCAAAAGCCTTGTAACGTGCGCGGCGAGCTGCGTCTTCGGGGCTTTGCCCTGCCTGGTGCCTTGCTTGGACGCGCATAACCGTTAGCGGGACTCCCAATGCACTGCAAAATTGTTGGCAGTGCACCTCAAAATCATTGGCAGCAGCCTGCAAACCGTGATTGATATGCACTGCAGCAACCTGATTGGGCCATTTCTGTGCACAGGCCAACAACAAGGCGGTCGAGTCTGCTCCCCCACTGTAGGCCACAGTGAGTGGCATTGTTGGACTAAAAGCTGCGATGGCTTGGGGCAAAGACAATGTCACAGCTGCAACGGGATGGACTGCGCAGCGAGTGCTTACTTACCTGGCTTGGTATCGTTAAACCGCCCATAGCTTTGCAGTCGGTCAAAACGGCGCTCAAGCAATTCGCTGGTTTTGAGGTCGCCCACCTGTCGATAAGCATCTGTCAAGGCGCGCTTCAGATAGGCTGCCATTTGTTTGGGATCGCGATGCGCCCCCCCAACTGGTTCGTTGACAATTTTATCGATAACCCCCAGAGCTTTGAGTCGATGCGCGGTTATACCCAAGGCATCGGCTGCTTCTTGCGCCTTATCAGAAGTTTTCCAAAGAATAGAGGCGCAGCCTTCGGGGCTGATCACTGAATAAACCGAATATTGCAGCATCAAAACCTGGTCGCCCACAGAAATCGCCAAAGCACCACCTGAGCCCCCTTCGCCAATGATGGTCACGATGATGGGCACTTCGAGTTGTGCCATCTCGAAAATATTGCGTCCAATGGCCTCCGACTGTCCGCGCTCTTCGGCATCTATGCCCGGATATGCGCCAGGTGTATCGACAAACGTAAAAACCGGCAATTTGAATTTTTCGGCCGTTTTCATCAAGCGCAGGGCTTTTCGATAACCTTCGGGCTTGCACATGCCAAAGTTACGCAAGCTGCGCTCTTTGGTGTCGCGTCCTTTTTGTTGTCCGATCACCATACATGGCGTGCCATTGAACCGAGCCAATCCGCCCACAATGCTCAAGTCATCCGAAAAGTGACGATCGCCATGCAATTCAACAAAATGGGTGAACAGCTCATTCACATAGTCCAGCGTATAGGGGCGCTCAGCATGGCGAGCGATCTTGGTAATTTGCCAAGGTGTCAAATCACTGTAAATATCTTTGGTCAGTTGCTGGCTTTTTTTAGCCAACTGGTTGATTTCAGCCGAGATATCCACAGCAGATTCGGTCTGCACATAGCGCAGCTCTTCAATTTTGTTTTCCAGCTCGGCAATCGGGGTCTCGAAATCGAGAAAAGTTTTTTTAGCCACACTTACTCCATGAAATCAATACTCTACGGGCAATGGATCCAACGAGCGCCAAATATACCAAGTTGCAACGGTGCGGTAGGGCGCCCAAGCTTGCGCTACCTCGCGCACATCGCTGCGGCTCACGGCTTCACCCGAAAAATAGCACTTGCGAATGCCATTGATCAAACCGACATCATCCAGTGGAACCACATCGGGGCGCATTAGGTGAAAAATCAAAAACATCTCTGCCGTCCAGCGGCCAATGCCCCGAATCGCCACCAACTCGGCAATGATGGCTTCGTCGTCCATTTGCGCCCATTGCGTCACATGCAAGGCTCCGCGCTCGAAATGAAGAGCCAAATCAACCAGATATTCAACTTTGCGGGCACTCAAACCAGCCCCTCGCATGTCGTCAATTTTAAGTTTGAGCACGTGATCGGGTGTCATTTGTGCCGACAGGGCGGCAAAGCGGTTCCACACCGTTTGCGCAGCTTTGACAGAGATTTGCTGCCCGACCACACTGCGTGCCAACGTTGCAAAGGCATCCCCCCTGGTTTGCAGGCAAGCCTCGCCAAACTGGGGAATCAGGCGCTTCATTACCCGATCTTTATTGATCAGATGCTTGCAGGCATCGTGCCAATAAGCCGGTGAGCGCACCTCGGTCACTTGAGTGACTCCCAAGTGGTGCTGGTTGAGCTGTCTTTCAGGACAATCTTTTGCGCCAGTAATTGCTGGCGAATGCGGTCTGCTTCAGCAAAATTTTTTGCGACTTTAGCAGCTGCGCGCTGAGCAATCAGGTCTTCAATCAAATGAATATCCAGCGCAGCGCCAGACTGCAAATAAGCCCGTGGGTCCTCTTGCAGCAGCCCTAAGCAAGCACCCAGCGCTTTCATCAAGCCCGACAGTTTGGCTGAACGAGTGCGGTTAACTTCGCTGGCCAACTCAAAAAGCACCGCAACCGCCTCGGGTGTGCCAAAGTCATCGTCCATGGCAGTCTTAAAGCGTGCGGCAAACGGATCAAGCCAGTCCACCTCAATGCTTTGTGCTGGCACCAGATCGAGGGCGGTGTACAAGCGCTTTAGCGACTGCTGCGCATCTTCCAGATGCGAGTCGCTGTAATTCAAGGCGCTGCGATAGTGCGTGCGCACAATAAAAAACCGCAGAGTCTGAGCGTCAAAGCGCTGAAGAATTTCACGAATAGTGAAAAAATTCCCCAGACTTTTGGACATTTTTTCGTTGTCACGCGTCACAAAACCATTGTGCAGCCAGTAATTCGCCAAAGGGCGCCCATGCACACCTTCACTTTGGGCTATTTCATTTTCATGATGCGGGAATTGCAAATCGGCGCCACCACCATGGATATCTACCGTTTGTCCTAATAATTCAGCGCACATGGCAGAGCACTCAATATGCCAACCCGGACGGCCACTGCCAAAGCGACTTTCCCATTTTGCTTGTGCGGGCTCATGTTGCTTAGCCGTTTTCCAAAGCACAAAATCCAGCGGATCTTGTTTGCCATCTGCCACCGTTACCCGTTCACCAGCGCGCAATTCGTCAAGAGATTTACCACTGAGCTTGCCGTAGCCGGCAAATTTACGCACCGCAAAATTAACATCGCCATCCGCCGCCTGGTAGGCCAGACCGCGCTGCTCAAGCTTTTCAATCATGCCAAGCATGGCCCCCACATAGTCGGTGGCACGCGGCTCATGTGTTGGGCGCTCAATGCCCAGCGCATCAGCATCTTGATGCAGGGCAGCCACCATGCGATCTGTCAAAGCGCGAATGGTTTCACCGTTTTCCAACGCGCGTTTGATAATTTTGTCATCAATATCAGTCACGTTGCGCACATAGATGACCTGATAGTCGCTGCTTTTGAGCCAGCGTTGCACCACGTCGAATGCCACCATGGCGCGTGCGTGACCCAAATGACAAAGGTCATAAACAGTCATGCCGCAAACGTACATTCGTACACAACCTGGCTCCAGGGGAACAAAAACTTCCAATTCACGCGATAGCGTGTTGTAGATGTGCAAGCTCATGAAATCATCAAATCCGGGTAATAGGGCGCAGCTGGCGGCCTTAAACAAAGACCCTCAGCTACAATGCGACGCAGTATATAGCCCTGCCCTGGCTCAGCGCCGGTTGCATCCACTCCCCAATTTACTTGCACGCCAATGAAGCTCGCTCGCTCTGTATTTATTAAAACCTTGCGCTGGATCGCCATTGCCGGAACTTGTGCCGTTCTGGTCAGCCATGCTGATGAATATGCTGATGCCACCCAACTGGTGCGTGCCAACAAATTTGCAGAGGCCATGGTCAAGGTAGAAGGCTATCTGGCCAGCAAACCAGCAGACCCGCAAATGCGTTTTCTTAAGGGCGTGATTCAGCGCAACCAGAACAAGCAGGTCGAAGCCATCAACACGTTCACCAAGCTCACAGAAGACTACCCGGAGTTGCCTGAACCCTACAACAACTTGGCCGTGCTGTATGCCGGTCAGGGGCAGTATGACAAGGCACGCGTGGCGCTCGAAATGGCCATTCGCACAAACCCTAGCTACGCCACGGCACACGAAAACATTGGCGATGTTTACACCCGTTTGGCCAGTCAAGCGTATAACAAAGCTTTACAGCTTGACAGCAGCAACCTCGCCGTGCCGCCCAAGTTGGCGCTCATCCGCGAGGTTTTTAAGCCGAATCTGGCCAACACTCGCCCAGGCGCGGCAGCAAGCTCAGCGCCAGTTGCCCTAACACCTGTGCCAGCGGCTCCACCAGCCGCACCGGTTGCGCCTGCACCCGTTAGTAAACCTACTCCGGCGGTCAGCCCAGCTCCGACGCCAGCACCGACGCCAGCACCAGCTCCAGCTCCAGCTCCAGTTAGCAGCAAACCAGTTGCAACACCTGGAGCGCCGGTTGCAGCGCCCGCTAAAGTAGAGCCAATGCCTGCTGAATCCGATGCCAGAAAAACGGTCGAGTCTGCTGTGACGGCTTGGGCGCAAGCCTGGTCTGCCAAAGACATGACCAATTACCTCTCGGCTTATAGTGCAGACTTTGATCCTCCGGGCAAACAGTCGCGTAGTGTTTGGGAGCAAGACCGCAAAGATCGCATTACCGGTAAAACGCACATCAGCGTCAAGCTCAGTGAGCTCAATGTGAAAGTCAATGGTAACGAAGCAGTGGTTAAATTCCGCCAAGCCTACAAGGCCGATTCACTGTCGGTGTCGAGTCGTAAAACCCTGGTGATGCAGAAAACTGGCAATCAGTGGCTGATTTCCAAGGAATCAACAGGTCATTAATCCGCCCTGCAAAGCTCCCACCTGGCGGCATTTGCCGCCAGTTTTTTTATTCCCGTATGATTTCTTTGGGCAACGTATTTTTGTCGTTCTTGCTGACAAGCCTGTGTTTCACACTGGGGCTGGGACAGGCCAATGCTAAAACGGGCAAAAAAAAACCCGCTGCCAATAGCGCAGCCAAGATCATTCAAGACAGTACAGCCGAAACTCGTTTGCTGGAAATTTACCGACAAATTGGGCAAGGTGATGCGGGTGTCGCCTTTGCACAGGCTGAGCGCTTGGTGCGCGATTTTCCCGGCTTCGCATTGGCTCAATTGGTTTATGGCGACCTGCTTTTGGCCAAGACCCACCCGGTTAAAAACTTTGGTTCAGCCTCACCCGAGCAACTCGGTGCTGCCGGCACAGCCCTGAGTGAGCTCAAGAGCGAGGCTCAGCTCAGACTCAAAGCACTGCGCGAACGCCCACCAGTTGCCAGCGTCCCCACAGAGTTTTTGCAACTCGCACAACGCAGCAAACACGCCATTGCCATTGATGCCTCGCGCGCACGGCTTTATCTGTTTGAAAACCGCGCAGGGGTTTTGACCCTGGTGGGTGACTACTACATGTCAGTGGGCAAATTGGGCACTGAAAAGCGCTCGGAAGGTGATCTGCGCACCCCGCTGGGGGTTTATTTCATTACCAGCCAACTCGAACGCAAAGCGTTGAAAGAATTTTATGGCTCGGGGGCGTTGCCCATCAATTACCCCAACGTGCTGGACATCAAACGCGGCAAAACCGGTAGCGGTATTTGGCTGCACGGCACGCCACCGGGCCATTTTTCACGCCCACCGCAAGCCAGCGACGGCTGTGTGGTGCTTTCTAATCCCGACCTGGAGCACATCATGCGCACGGTTGAGATTCGTTCGACCCCCGTGGTGATTTCGACCAAGCTCAAATGGGTCGGTGTGCAGCAGTTGCAAGCCACTAAAAGCAGCTTTGAGGCGCGCCTGAATGATTGGCTCAAAGTCAAGGCCAATGGCAATCTGGAACAATTGAGCACGTTTTACACAGCTGACTTCAATAACAATGGTAAAAACTGGGCGCAAAGTTTGCCAGCGCTGCAGCGTGAAATGCAGCAACTCAAAGGTAGTAGTCTTGAACTCAAGGATTTGTCACTGCTGCATTGGGTCGACGCGCAAGAGACCATGCTGGTTACTTTTGGTGAAGTGCAAAGCGGTAAACGCAGCGGTGTTGTCAAACGTCAGTACTGGATCCGTCAAGGCCAGCAATGGAAACTATTTTACGAAGGAGTGACCGGATAATGTTTATAGAAAAAAGTGCTTTTAAGCTTGCTGCGCTTGCGCTATCAGCTTCATTTTCAATAGCAAATGGCGCGCTTGCCGAAGCCTTGCCACAAGTCAAATTTGCAACCTCTGCGGGTGATTTTGTGGTCGAACTGGAAGCACAAAAAGCGCCCAAAACAGCGGCAAACTTTTTGCAATACGTGAAAGATAAACACTACGACGGCACCATTTTTCACCGGGTTATTGGTAATTTCATGGTGCAAGGTGGTGGCTTTGATGCCAAGTATGCCGAAAAACCAACACGACCACCGGTCGCTCACGAAGGTCGCCAGGCGCTCGAAAAGGGCTTGAACAACACCCCCTACACTTTGGCGATGGCGCGTACCGGCGACCCTCAATCTGCTACCGCCCAGTTTTTTATCAATGTCAAAAACAACGGTTTTCTGGATCCGGTTGCCATACCGCCCGGCGACCCGGTGCCGCGTTTTGAATTCCGCGGTCAAGTCTATGAAAATACACCGCGGGCTGAGTTGCTCAATGCACGCCAATTGTTTGGTTACACCGTGTTTGGCAAGGTCGTCTCAGGCATGGACGTGATCGACAAAATCAAGGCGACCCCAACTGGCTCCGGTGGTCCATTTGGCTCCGATGTTCCCAAAACCCCCATTCTTATCAACTCTGCAACCCTGGTGAAATAAATCATGAGCAATCCCAAAGTCGAACTCCACATTGCAAACTACGGCGTCATCACGCTTGAACTCGATCAAGCCAAAGCACCCAAAACGGTGGCCAACTTTTTGAGCTACGTGGCCAAAGGACATTACGACAATACCATTTTTCACCGTGTAATCCCTGGCTTTATGGTGCAAGGCGGCGGCATGGAGCCCGGCATGAAAGAAAAAAAGGGCGACAAACCGATCGACAACGAAGCCAACAATGGCCTGAAAAACCTCAACTACACCGTCGCGATGGCGCGCACGGGTGACCCACATTCAGCCACCGCCCAATTTTTTATCAATGTGGCTGACAACGGTTTTCTGAACCACACCGCGATCTCAGCCACAGGTTGGGGCTACGCCGTGTTTGGAAAAGTGGTCGCAGGCACTGAAGTAGTGGACAAAATCAAAGCGGTCAAAACCAGCCGCAAGGGTTACCACGACGATGTTCCGGTTGCCGATGTGGTGATTGAAAAAGCCGTCGCACTCTAAACCCGATGAACTGCGCGATGCCAACGCAAAGCGCAGTTGGGCAAGCGGCCTGGCGCACGCTCGACTTCATTTCTGACCTGCACCTGCAGGCCAGTTGCCAAGCCACCTTCGAGGCTTGGCAATGCTACATGGCCAGCACGCCTGCCGACGCGCTGTTCATTCTGGGTGACTTGTTTGAAGTCTGGGTCGGCGACGATGTGTTGGCGCTGCAACATCAGGCAGAGCACCCGTTCGAAAACCAGTGCATCCACATATTGCAGCAAACCAGCCAGCGGCTGCCGATTTTTTTACTGCACGGCAATCGAGATTTTTTGCTAGGCAATGTGTTTGCACAGAGCTGCGGTGTCCAACTGCTGGCTGACCCGTGTAGTCTGCGTTTCGACGAACAAAACTATTTGCTATCGCACGGCGATGCTTTGTGCCTGGGCGATCTGGACTACCAGCAGTTTCGCCGGCAAGTCCGCAGCTGTGTTTGGCGTGCCGAGTTTTTGGCTAAGCCACTGAGCGAGCGCCAAAGCATTGCACGGCAACTGCGCAGTCAAAGTGAGTTACGCAAAGGGAGTGGCGCTGTTTACGCCGATGTGGACAGTGCCATGGCACTGCAATGGCTTGAAGCAGCGCAAGCCAACACGCTGATTCATGGGCACACGCACCTGCCGGGTGATGTAGCGCTCAGTTCAACGTTGAGCACAAACCTGCGTCGCACTGTGCTGAGCGACTGGGATGCTACTAGCCAACCGCCTCGGCTTGAAGTGCTGCGCCTTTGCACCGGGCAAAAGCCCCAGCGCATCAGGCTGGTATCAGGACTTTAAAAGCACCTTCAGCACGTTTTGCAGACGGCGCGACTGAGCGGCATCAAAACTGCCAGTCAGCACCACCGCGGTATCCTGAGTCCAGGTTTGCACGGGAGCCGGGTCATTGCGCTTGGTCAGCAGTTGCAGCTGCAACATGCGCCGTGCGCTCAGATGTTCGGCAGGAGTTGGCACCTCGGCTGCCATCTCCAGGCGCAACAAGGCTGTGCTGGCATCACCTGCTGGCGCTTGGCCGAGCACTTTGCTCCAAGCACCACGCTGTGCTGCGCTAACTTTGCCACCCAACTCCTGCACGCTGGGCAATTGCTCTGCATCACGCTTTTCCCAAGCGCCGAGTAAATGGGTCAACGCCTCGCCATGCGCCTGAGCGGCTAACTTGCGTAAGGCAAACTGGGCTTGCTCGAGTGCATCACGCTGAGCCCGAAATGCTGCATCGCCCAACCTTGGGGCATCAAAACGCTCGCCAGCACGATCGGGCCGGGCATCATGGCGTGGGCCACGGTCGTCAGGGCGAGCCCCAGCTCTGGGATCACGCGCAGCATCACGACCACGTCCGGCATCTTTGCGATCCCCAAATTTGCCACCAAAAGCGGGTGCACTTGGGGCTTCTTTTTTCATGCCAGGGCGGTCATCGCCACGCCGCGCTACCACCGGTTTAGCTATGACGACGGCTTTTGCAGGCGCTGCTGCAGCTTCATCTGAATCGGCGCTAACGGCATCAGCCATCGCTTCGTTTGATGCATTTTCAGTAGCATCTTGTGCTTGTCCAGTCTGCTCGGAGATCGCTTTTTGCTCTGCAGTTTCAACACTGGCTGCCACAGCGGCCTGGGCTTGCGCCTGACCACGCAGAGCCGCATCAAGTGCATTCATGGCTGCGCGAATCGCCTGAGCATCACCAGCTGCATTGGCAGCTTGCAGCGCTTTGGAGGCATCCAGCACAATACGATCGCGTTCGCTCAAAGCACTTTGTGCTTTTTCACGCTCTTGCGTTTTGCGATTAAAAGCTTCGTCGATCGGTTTACGGAAAGCATCCCACAGTTTTTGCTCATGGCGCCGATCAACCGGCACACGATGTGCCTCAGCTTGCCAGCGTTGCTGCAGAGTTTTCACAGCATCAATGCGCAACACTGCTTCAGCACCCAAAGCTTTGGCTTCATCTATCATCGCGTGGCGCGCCGCCAGGCTGAGCTTTTGTAAGGCTTCCAGCGGAGCAGCAGCCTCGTCAATCGCAGCCTTCCACAAGGGATTGAGCTCAGCGTAAAGCTTTTCCCCAACGTGGCCCGACTCGCGCCAGCGCTCACCAAATTGATGCAGCAGGCGGCTAAAGCCTTTCCAGTCATCATCCAGTGCAACCCGGTTGGCTTGTGCCCATGCTTTTACTTCTTCAATCAGCGCCAAACGCTGGGCACGATGCTCTGAAGCTTCGAGCTTGACTTTTTCCAGCCAGACTTCAACCACCTTGTGTGCCTCGTTGCAGGCATCGTCAAATCGCTTCCATAAACCATGATTGGCACTGCCCCCCTGGTCGGTCAGTTTCCACTGTTCACGCAATTGGCGCAAACTGTCCTGCATCTTGCGCCCACCAATAGCTTGACCTTCGGGGCGCTTAAGCAAGGCTTCTGCTTTGGCCACCAGTTCTTCACGCAATTGGTCGGCACGCCAGCGCTGCCATGCATCGAGTTCACCCGCAGCGGCCAGCGCTGCATGGGCTTGAGCATCGAGCTTGCCATCAATGACGCGGCCAAACTCACGCAAGGCATTACGCAAGGCATTGGCTGCACCGGCACTGGCTTTGCCGTGACCTTGGCCAACTTCTTGCTCTAATTTTGAGAGTGCTTCACGCACAACTGTATTGGCTTTAGCCTTGATTTCAGGATCAATTTTTTGCTTCTCAGTGTGCCCAGCTTCTTTCGCAACTACGCCACGCGTCAATTGCAATTCATCTGCCCACACCGGCACCTTGGGCAACGCAGCCGTTGCATCTTGGGCCGCTGCAACGGCCATTTTCAACGCGTCTTCAAATGCTTCCCAAACCAGCAACAACTGTGCCTGCGAGGCTTGCAGCATGGAAACAAACTTGACGTCAACACTGCTCCAATTGGCATCGCCTGATAACACGCCCACCTCAGACTGCCAATGCGTCACGTCGGTGTGCAACGCCTCTTGCAGTGTTTGTGCATCACGCCAGGGTTTAGTAGACAACACTTCGATGCGCTGAGCCACCAGCACAGCAGCCTCACGCTGCACTTGCACCCGGTGCTGCAAGTCTTCAATGGCTCGCACACGTTCAACCAATTGTTGTTTCAAAGCTGCCAGGGGTTCTTTGCTCAAGGGTGCACCGGCTTTAGCTGCATCACGTTGCCACGCCATCGCGTCGGCCAGATTAAGCTTGCCCAGAGCCAGCAAAACCTGCGCTTTGTCAGCCCATTCGAGCGCAATACCCGCCTGTGCTTTGGTGCGCTTGATTTCGTCGAGCTTTTCACGCAACAACTTGGCTGCCCCTTTGTCCTTCACGCTGATTTCTTTGTAAACCTGCTGCAGATGTTCGATGCCTGGGTTGCCGGCGAGCCACTCGCGGATACAGGCCGTGCGCTCACCCGAAGTTTGGGCTGAAAAAGCGCCACCCGTCAGGCCATCCAGCGGATGAGCCTCGACAGTTTTGACGGATGCGGCCAAGGGTTCAGAACCCGGCGCTGGTTTGCTGTTGGTAGAAAAAGAAAACATGGACATCAAACACGCACTGAAATGGTCAAAGTGCCCGCTGCAACACAGCGGGAATAAGGGCTGCATTTTCGCCGGGTTTTCAGGACAAATTCATATGAACAAGCACAAATAGGCGTTCGATCTGCGCTCGGCATGGAACTTAATGGTTTTGACGCGTAACGGCCAAGTGTTTATTGCTGTGCCATTGCGCGAAATGGAAATGCAATTAATGGAATATAGAACCGGTTCGTTATGGTTGACAATGCATATAAACCACCTTTAGAATTCGCCCTTCGCTTGCACCGCAAGCTTTTTTCAATTCGTCGCCGACCCCGGCAACATCAAATCTCTGCGCAACCAGGAACCCTGAAGCAGGATATTGATAGCGTAACAACCCAAACGCGGCTTCTGACATTTTGGTTGCATGGCCAACAAAACCAGATTCCACGCCCAAGAAGGAGAAGCTATGTCAACATCTGACAGCATGACCAGCAGTTTGCGACGCATTGCAGCGGCAATAACCAAAGGTCTTTTCAACATTACCCAGAGCAGTTTTGCCCTGGTCGGGCTGGCTGTATTATTTGCCGCCGTCGCCTTGGTGGCTCGCCCGGAGTTGCGCCAATTTGGCGAAATCCGGCTTTTTGCTTGGCTACAGGAACGTCAAGTTGAGGTGACCGGCTTCGCCAGCGATTTTTTCGCCAGTGACCGCGCCACCGCTAGCAATCCCAAAGACTTGCCCAAACCGCAAGCCGACGTGGCCTTTTGGTTGAGCAAAAAATACCACATCGCACCAGAGCCACTGAGCGCACTGGTGGCCGAAGCTTATGACATCGGCAAGCGCGTGCAACTTGACCCAACGCTGATTCTGGCGGTCATGGCGATTGAATCCGGCTTTAACCCATTCGCCCAAAGCCCCGTGGGTGCACAGGGTTTGATGCAGGTGATGACCCAGGTGCACAGCGACAAATACCAAAGCTTTGGGGGCAAATTTGCAGCTTTTGATCCTCTAGCCAATTTGCGTGTGGGTGTCAAGGTTTTGCAAGATTGCATTCGTGTTGCGGGCTCAGTGGAAGGCGGCCTGAAAAGCTATGTGGGTGCCGCCAATGAGGAAGTCGATGGTGGCTACACCGCCAAAGTGCTGGCTGAGCACGCGCGATTGATACAGGTCGCACAAGGTCGTCAGGTGCCCACGATCAATCCCGTGCTGAATGTGCCCGTTGCTGCACCTGCAGTCATTGCGGCAACACCTAACAAAACGACCACCATCGCGCTGAAATAAGCAAGTCAGTTAAACTCGCCCCCGCACGCGACTGGCGATAGGCGGTTCATCCTTTGGGGTGGGCACTGCTGAAGTGGGAACACCACGGGGGAGCGTGCCGCAACACCAATGTATGGTTATTGTGTTTTGCCGTTCGCCTGGGCAGCCCTGACTTCACACCCAGTGAAGCGCAGGTTCATCGTCTTGAAGGACTGCCATGTTTAACCGAAATATCCTCATCGAACAAACCGACCCTGAGTTGTTTGCCGCTATTCAATCTGAAAACGCGCGCCAAGAGCATCACATTGAGCTGATTGCCAGCGAAAACTACGC
>CAIYYA010000119.1 GCA_903930255.1 uncultured beta proteobacterium | reverse complement strand
TGGGCGAGCATCATCAATCCGAAACGTCAAAACTTATGTGTTGTTTGATTGGCGGGCCATGGCTGTACATGAGGCACAGACACCTGGGGGCCACATATTTTTAAGCGCCACATACTGATACTTACGTGCTCAGCCACGTAAGTATCAAAACGCCAAGCAGGAGTCCTTCTGGGGGCACCTTGAAGGACGATTGATGGCTTTGCTTGAAGGCCAGGACAGGCTCACCCTTGATGAGCTCAATCTGGCCACACAGGCTTGGACTGAGCAGGAATATCACCGTACGGTGCACTCCGAGATTGACTCAACACCGCTGGCGCATTATCTGGCCGGCCCCAATGTGGCGCGTGCCTGTCCAGACCAATCCGTGCTGACTGGCAGCTTTCGCATTGAGGTCGCACGTCGCCAGAGGCGCTCAGACGGTACCGCAAGCCTTGCCGGTACACGCTTTGAGATACCGTCACGTTACCGTCACCTGGAACACATCAATTTGCGCTATGCCCGCTGGGATTTGTCACGGGTGGATTTGGTCGATGCACGCACGGGCGCCATCCTGTGTGCGGTCAAACCCCTGGACAAGTCAGCCAATGCAAACGGCCAACGTCGCACCTTGAGTGCGGCCTCGGTTGATCTCTCGCCTATGGCACCAAAAGGCATGCCTGCGTTGATGACGCAATTGCTGGCCGACTACGCCGCTACGGGTCTGCCCCCTGCTTATTTGCCAGTGAGTGAGCCGGGCGTGGGTGTTGGTGGTTGCATTGATGTTGGTACTGAGGTGCAGGAGGCTTATTCATGAATCAAAAATTGCTGGCCCTGTATGGGCTCAAATTCAATCCGTTCTCACCGGAGTTGCCAGTCGATGCGATTTATGTGCCGGCGAAGATTGAGAGTTTTTGTTGGCGCATTGAGCATGCACAGATCCGTGAAGGAGGCTTTGCCATGGTGCATGGCGATCCGGGCAGTGGCAAGAGTGTGGTGCTGCGCTTGCTGGCTCAGCGTTTGAAGCGCTTGCCTGATGTGACGGTGGCAGCGATCAATCATCCGCAGAGTAATCTGGCTGATTTTTACCGTGAGCTTGGTGATGTTTTTGGGGTGCCTTTGCGCCCGAGTAACCGTTGGGGCGGTTTTAAGGCTTTGCGCGAGCGCTGGCTTACCCACATGCAGGCATCGCGTTGTCGGGCTGTGTTGCTGGTCGATGAGGCGCAGGAGATGACGCCTCAGGTGTTGTCTGAGCTGCGCCTGCTGAGTTCATCGAGCTTTGATTCGCAGTCGCTGTTGTGTATTGTGATGGCCGGCGATGCGCGCCTGCTTGAGAAGTTGCGCCGTGAGGAGTTGGTGCCGCTGGGTAGCCGTATTCGCACCCGGCTGGCTTGTGAGTTTGCCAGTCGTGAGGAGTTGGCTCTTTGTCTGGCGCATTTATTGGCCGGCGCGGGTAATGCCAGTTTGATGACGCCGCCTTTGCAGCAGACTTTGTGTGATCACGCCGCTGGAAACTATCGTATTCTGACAACGATGGCCGCTGAGCTCTTGGCCGCTGGCGCCCAGCGCGATTTGCCCGTGCTCAATGAGAAACTGTACCTTGATGTCTTTGCACCACCAGCAAAGTCTGCACCGCGGCGCTCACCAGCAGGCAGATGATCATGAAGAAGGACAAACATCAATGCGTCTGCCCGTTGTGTGCCTGTACGCAAACCCACATGCTGTCGACCAAGGCCGCAGTCCAAATCCATGAGTTTTTGGAGCTGATCTCAGAAAACTTGATGGCCATTCATGGCCGAGAAATCTATCGCTATTACGGCAAACGTGCCAAACGCAATATCAATGTTCAAGAACCATGGAAAGGAGATTGCACTGACGAACTGTTCTGAGTCCCTTAGTCATTCATCGCCAAAACGGCACCTGTAGCAATACCGGTGCCGTTTTGCTGTAAATCTTTGCCATCTGGTCCATCACGAAATGTGAATATCAGTCCAGCAAATTTGGTGATCACACTCACTTAGGCCGTTTTAGAGTTCATTCAACGGTGCAACATTGACCTAGAAAGAATGCCGTCACGACCAGAGCTGCGCCGAAAATGTTTTCGAAAATTGAACAGCAAAATGATCAGGCAATGATGTCACTGGCCCTAAAGCTCCGATCAAAACTGAGACTCAAACAGGGTTGTCATGTTGTGGGCATTTCGATTAAATCTATCCAGTTGCTGAAAAAATCTAGACTTTTTGAAAGTCTGGAGCAATTTGGCTTGGTCGTGACGGTATTGGCAACAGTTCGAAAATATTTGGACACTGCAAGCAAACGTAAAGGATCTTCTTGACCAATCTTCAGTTCACAAAACTCTGGGAGGGGGGCCTGCCGGCGGCCCTGGCAGGGGCCTCAATTAATAAATACTCAAACCCCAGCAACCCAAACAGCCAAAAGCCCCTCGCGCACCGCCTTTCACAAATATTTTTTACTGTTGCATCTTTCTTGAAAACCTCGTTGACTTGTCAGCGCCTGTCCATCGATGATCCACGTCCCTCAAAGCCGGCGGCTGGATTGAAGGCGTACTCCACACGACAGTAAGGGCCAAGACCGGGGCAGCGTGGAAGAAAACCAGTTGGCGCTTTACTTGGCAAGACGGCGCCGGGGCGTAGTTGCAGCGACCCCTCGAACAGGCAATGGCAAGGTGATAGGAACGCGTGGCTCACGAAACGAGCGCCTGAAAATCGAATGCAATGCCTCCAGGGCGGCGAGGTCTGGTGAGAATCAGATGTAGCAAGTGACGAGAGGGGGATCATCGTCATCGTCTTGCCCCTCTGGTCAAATCAGTATTTCCAAGAAAAAATATCTGCAAATCGGATTGCTGAAACGCTTGCTATGTCTTCAAAATTCCCCAATACTGAGCCCATGACATCAAATGAAATCACCTTTCAAAATCGCGCCCGAGGGGCTCTGCTTGGTCTGGCCGTGGGCGACGCCATCGGCACCACCGTCGAATTCAAACCCCGAGGCACATTTAAACCATTGACCGACATGGTAGGTGGTGGCCCCTTTGGACTTGAGCCAGGCCAGTTCACAGATGACACCAGCATGTCCCTGTGTTTGGCCGCAAGCCTGATCGATAACGGCTTTGATCTGCATGACCAAATGCAACGCTACACACGCTGGGCCACTGAGGGTTACATGAGCAGCAATGGCCGCTGCTTTGACATTGGCATCGCCACCCGTGGGGCGATACAGCGATTCCAACGCAATGGCAACCCACTGGCAGGCTCCATCGATCCAAACAGCGCTGGCAACGGCTGCATCATGCGATTGGCACCAGTACCCATTCGGTATGCCGACCAGCCAAAAACTGCCGTGCAATTCAGCGAAGAACAGGCCAAGACAACTCACCAAGCGCCGGAATGCTTGGCTGCCAGCCGACTGTTCGGAGAAATTCTGGTGCGAGCCCTGCAAGGGCAAGCCAAAGACCAAGTCTTGGCGCCGCCAGTGTTGTCAGGCAAGTTGCCAACCAAACTCGAGCTCATTGGACGAAGAAGTTACCTCAGCAAGGACAGGCAGGCCATCAGAGGCACAGGCTACGTTGTCGACAGCCTGGAAGCCACCCTGTGGTGCTTTGCCCAAACGAATAACTTTCGTGACTGTGTGCTCATGGCCGCCAACCTGGGTGATGATGCTGACACCACTGCTGCCCAGGCAGGACAGATTGCCGGAGCGTTTTATGGCGAAAGCGCCATCCCATCCGAGTGGTTGGACAGACTGACGATGGTGGGGACGATTCGGGAGATGGCAGATGCCTTGATTGACAGGCTAAGTTATTCGGCCGAATCACTCAGTTCCAATGCGAGTGCTATGACCTGATCTTTTTGGTTGTCGGTCAGCTTGGAACACAGGGTCAATAAATAGGCCAAGCGGTCGTCGTCACAGTAAAAATAGGCCACTGGCACGTTCAGTGCAGCAGCAAGGTTTGCCGCGGTCGCAAATGGTGGCTCATGCGTGCCGGTCTCATATCGACTGATCCTGGCGCTGCTGGAACCTTCGTCCATACCAATAGCAACACCCAACTTATCCTGTGGGATACCTACTTTGCCTCGAGCATCGCGCAGGCGCTGCCCAAAGAGCGTTGAGGGAGTGGATTGCCTTGGCATTCATCGATATTCGTAGAACGCACGTTTTCTTTCTCTACGATATTCGTAGAATAGATGCGCCGTCAGCATGCGCGGCGCAAAAGGGAGACGTGATGAACGACAAAAGTCAGAATAAATTGCCAGATTCAACGAGCTACATACGACCTGTTGTTGAGGCGCTTCGGTCATTGAAGGGAGTAGCCAAGGCTGCAGCCGTTAAGCAAAGGATCGCTGAGAGCATGACGGCAAATCATCAGGCTGTCCCGGACACGATCTTGGCCTCCGGCGCGCAGAAGTTCTCAAACGATATTCAGTGGGCACGGATGTATCTTGTGAATGCCGAGCTTCTGGAGCCCATGGCGGTATCGGGGTACGGCAACTGGAAGTTGACACCAAAAGGGTGGGACATTTCATTGAGTGCCGATAGCATTAGGGCCATCTTCGATGCCACTGCACAAAAAAACAAGAATCAAACTTCGGATGTGCAGGATGCCCCCTTCGAGGACCCACAGCAAGCAGAGTTGGAAGGAACTGGGTCTTGGGAGTCCGACTTGAAAAAGATATTGACCAAGATGCAAGACAAGGGGTTTGAGCGCCTTTGTGCTTTCATCATGACAAAAAATGGTTTACAGGCAACAACTGTCACAGGACAAACTGGTGATGGAGGTGTCGATGGTGAAGGTATGTTGGCTTTTGACGATCTTTCATTGATCAAAACTCCGGTTGCTTGGCAATGCAAAAGATACGCGGGAAACAATGTCTCGTCAGCCACCATCAGAGATTTCAGGGGTGCAATTGAGGGTCGGGCCAAATTCGGCTTGGTGTTCACAACTTCCGCATTTACGCCAAGTGCTGAAGCGGAGGCCCGACGTCCTGGGGCAACTCCTATCGAGTTGATCGGCTTGGAACGACTTATTGAATTGATGCAAAAACACGCCATTGGGGTCAAGTCGACCGAGGACGCAAAAGGTATTTATGTAGTGGATGAATCGTTCTTTGCTGAGTACATACATCCAACTGGTGGATCAGCTCTTCAACAAAAACTGATGTAACGCCACAATAGCATTACAGGCTCACTTTCTGAGCCCATCATTGGGCATCATGGTAGTAACTCAAAGATGTGCCAATGAAAAACCAATTTACCCTGCGATGCCGCGTCTGCCACCAACCCATCGGCAACCCATACATCAGCTTTGATCGTCGAACCCAGCAATACAGCACGACGATGTGGCAAGGCGAGCCACGTCCGACCATCACGGTGCAACAGGCCCAGGAGATGTTTCAGTACGACAGCCAGGAATGCCGCGCTGCGGATGAGCTACAAATTGTGGCTGAGCTGAAACTCACGACGACCCATCCAGAATCTGACCGCATGACTCCCTGCAGCCGTTGCGCCGCACCCGTTGACCGCAATCTACCGCACGTCAGTTATGGCTACATCGAAGGTGAAATGACCGACTGCAACATCACCAACGTCATAGATGACACTGAGTTGGCAGTGCTGTGCAAAAAATGCGAAGAGCCAGATGATCCACCCATCGATGCCGCTGCTGTGGTGGGCATTGAACACAAAGAAAGAAGTCGAGCATGAAGACGCATCACCCGCGAAAGAACGACAAAGGCCAGCCCGTGGAATTGTTTCACCCGAGTCAGCCCACGGATCAATCCACTTGGAGCCAAGCCCAGGAACTGGCCACTGTAGCGCCGCAAGGGCCCATGCCAGAGCAGGTCAACCACCTGGCAATTGCATCTTGGCGCGATGCACCCAAAACTGCGAAAGGATGGGAGCAACTTTCCAATGCGTCGGACTTTGTCGAGCCGCCCATGAAAACCGTTGTCGGCAAGCCGCCAGCCTCTGGCGCTGTGGTTATCGAACCCGATGGCCGGGTGTGGGTGGTTTCACCGAGCAACGGGTTTGGCGGATATACCCATACCTTCCCCAAAGGCAAGCTCGATCCAAAGGAAGGATTGAGCCTGCGAGCCAACGCCTTGAAGGAGGTGTTTGAAGAATCTGGCTTGCAGGTGGAATTGACTGGCTATTTATGCGACTCAGTCCGATCCACCAGCGTGACACGCTTTTACTCGGCCATGCGTGTGGGCGGAAATCCTGCCGATATGGAATGGGAAAGCCAAGGAACGCATTTAGTCCCCATGGCTCAACTTGCACAATTTGTTTCGCACCCCAATGATGAGATCGTGGTTCAGTCACTGCGACAACTGCCGCGAATGTCGAAATCAGACATCGTCAGCTATCAATGGGGCCTTGACTCTGTCCGGCGGATACTGGCCACCATTGCTGGCTTTCGCAGGCAATACGGTCATTGGCCCAAGCGGCTATTGATGGATCGCGGCATGGTCGAGGCGATTCCAGCGCAAATCCTGACACCACTGGGCTGGGACATGTTGAATCAAAAACTCGAAATTATTCCGATTGACGAAGGCACCTTGTTTGGTGAAGGGTCAGCTGGCGAAAGATTCGAATATGGCGATCACTTCCATTTAAAAGAGGGGCCATCGGTTACCTTTTGGATTTGGGGTGTCGGATTTATGCACTGAATCGTGATCTTGCCCCATCTGAGCTCACTATTTGAGCCCGTGTTTGTTTATGCTGATCCCTATAGAAACATCAAGACGAAAAAGGGGAAATCATGACAATAAAGACATACAGCTGCACGCTCACGCGGTGGCACAAGGTGACCGAGCGCCTGACCAAAGAATTCAGCGCTTTGACTAAGGCCGCAAAAACCGGCTTGGCAGAAACTACGGTTACCGAATACTTGGGCGAAGCTCAAGAGTCGCGATTGATTGACTTGCGGGATAACTGCCTGAAGCAGATTGACAGTGCGCTGGCCGTGCAAGATGCGATTGTTCACATCCGTCAGACGCTGGGTTCCGCCAACGAAAGCCAGGGCGTGTCTCGGGCGTTGGCGGACTATGACAAGCTGGTCAAACGTGTCAACCTGTTCGAGACAATGCTGTCAGTCAGATCCAGCGATCAAGTTGCCATCGGCGAACTCAAAGCAGTCAAAAATCCGGGGCGCAGTGAGAAATACCTCGAGCGTGGGCAGCCAAAAATCGCGGTTGCCATGCTGGATGGCGAATCTCTTGATCGGATTCAATCGCAGTTTTCTGAGGCTACCACGGCCATGTATGCTCAAGCCGACCGGCTGGCGGATTTGAATAAATGGGTATTGGAGATTGACCTGCCGCCAGAGATTGCCAAACTGGCTGGCTTGTAGATTTTGCCGCAAGGCAAATCAGGCCACTGTGTCGCCGGTGACCGGATGACTGGTAGCGACCACGCGGGCGGTTACCTTTGGGGCTCTCAAGCTTCACCAACCACATGGGTAGATGTTTTTCAGGAAATCAGTGCTGGAGACGGGCGGAATGGAACAGTTCGCTGCACACCGCCACCTTGTTGCTTACAAACCAGCATTGAAGCCATGTTGAATGGTCTATCCGTTTGTTGACTTGCTGATTGCAGTTTGCTAACGACCGCCTGCGTGCATTTTTTTGATGATAGATGTGAGCGAATGGAAACGACTGATGATTGCCGCATCAAATGACTTACAAGCGTAAGACAGCACTGGCCCACTGGATCGGCTGCCGCAGGACTGGAATTTCAAGACATTCCAGAAGGTGGCGTATGGCGGTGTACTTATCGCCACCGATAGCAAGTCACAGCGCTTTATTGGCTAGCGTATCGTGCGTTCTTCACGACACAAAATGACCTCCCGCCAGTAGCCTCTGGAATGCGTTGGCATAAGCCTCCCCTATCGGCAATTCAAAGTCAAGCTGCAAGTTGCGCCGCTGCGTGATGGTGGGCTCACCCGTCTTTAGGTTCAGACCCGACTTTTCAACGTCGGCCCAGTACACCCCAAAGCCGCGCTTTTGCCAGGCAGGCAGCGCATCGAAGTTGATGCCATTGGCAAAGAGTAAGTCATGCTTGTCAGTCTGACTGGTGCGCAGCAAAGTGTTGGAAGCCAGCTGGCCATCTTGGCCTTGTCCGCGCAGCAGCCAGTAGGCATGGCCGTTGAGGCAGCAGCGAGCCGCATCCGCCATACGCCAACGGAAGTAGTCCACCACCTGTTCATCCCCTGGCAAGATGGAAAGTCTGCCGTCAAAGGCGGCTGCACGGCCAAGCGCGACTGAAAAAACGGCACTGGCTTCGCCAGCCAGAATGGAAATCAATTTGCGTGGCTTGCGCGAGAAGGCAACATCCTCCGGGTGCAGCAGCAAAGAGATTTCATCGCTCTCGCTGTAGGCAAACAGCACATTGAAACCACAGGCCATCAAGTGCTGGCAAGTGGTGGCCATCAGGTCGCGAAACCGGATGTCAAAAGGCGACTCGAACGCGCAGATTTCTTTGGTCAATCGGGTAAAGCTGCGACCATCCAACCGAACAACGATTTGAAACCCGACGGGCACTGGATGATCAAGTGCGTTTTCAAAGGCGCGCAAGCGCGCTTCCATGGTGTCGTTATGCATGTGAAATCTCAGTGATGGTGAATTGGCCGTCGGCGCTTGTGACATCAAAAAGCCTGTCATAGCCCTCAGACCTGTCTGGCTTTTGCCAGTTTTTATAGGCGCTGCGCAGTGCCTTTTCTGGCACTGAAACAGCACGTTGGGTGTTACGCTTCAGAGCCTCTTCAAAAGCCAAGTTAAAGCGATAGGCCAAAACCGAAAATCGTTGTGCTTTGGCTTGAGCGATGTGCCCTGATCGCTCGGCCAATGTAAGGTTGGTGTTGTCGATCACAAAGGGCTGTTTGGCAACCAGGCAGGCCGTAATTAGCAGCCCTTGGCGATGCCGGGTGCGCAGCATGTCCAAGTTGATGCGCAGATGCGTGTCAACAAATGAAGACTTGAACAAGCTGGACTTGCCTGTTGCTTGGGGGCCGGAGAACAGGATCATTTGCATAGTTGGTAATCATTCTTGATTGCCGAGTCCGGAGGTTTTCAGGCCGATGATCTGGCCTTGCAACCAAAGCACACCTTGCACGTCTTCGCCAAGACGCGGAACGTAGCCGTCCAGCACATGCTCTGACGCATAAACTGCCAGTTTGAACTCGTCATGATCCGGTCGCGCCACCACCATTTCAAGTCGGTAGACAAGCTGACCGTCGTGAGCAATCGTGTCCACAGTGCTGATGACCCCCTGATACTCTGCTTCATCCGGGGCAACCTTGCCAAATCGCGGCAAAAAGATGCTGGCTCCGGTCATGTGGATGTCAACCGCTTGGGCTGCCGCCTCTTCCGACTCTCCATCATCAAGCCGTCTCTGACGCGTCATTTCCCACAGCGGTCCTTCCTTGATTTCAAATTTGCGCAGCGAAATGGGTTGCAGCGTATAGGCCCACGCAGCCAGTGACACCTCCAGCATTTGTCCCGGCTGGTAGGCTGCACTGCCAGCGTAATACTGCGTGTCAAAAAAGCAAAGCGGTATTCCCCCTTGGGTGACGTTACCGTAAGCCCAGGCTTCTATGCCATAGGGCCAGGGCGCAAAGCGATCAAGCTCAAGCGTATGGCGAATGCCATCGAGCGCAACCGGATAGGCGCTGAAAAATTCACGTGATTCAGACAGTGCGTTACTGACCACCAGTAAATCATGGGCAATCCGGTCGTCGCCCCAACGCAGGCACGCCACCGACTCGCTGCGGTCTGTTCCATTCACGACATCCACACACGGGTGTTCGCAGATTAACTTGGAATCCTGCAAATCACGACTTATCACCTCACTGGTCAATTTTTCAAGGGTGTACAAGGTTTCCCAATGGTTGCCATGGCCTGGGCCGCCTGAAGGCTCGTCGTCATCCTGTGAATTGATGACCTCTTCAAAGGCAGACGGGGGTGAACATAGCAGCACCGCAGACAAGGTTTCAGTCGCCGGGGTAGGTTGAGTGGTGGGCACAACCGCTGTTGCGGCTTGGTAGCGATAAGTCGGGTACT
>CAIYYA010000118.1 GCA_903930255.1 uncultured beta proteobacterium | reverse complement strand
CCAGCTCCACCAGTTGTAGACCAGCGCCACAGCGCGGGCCGTCAGTTCGCTGCGGTGCATATCTTGCGTGGTGAAGCCACCCCAGCCCCACTGGTTTTTCAACTCGTCAAAGCCGTTTTCGCAGTCGCACCGATCCCGGTAGAGCTGACCAATGGCGCCAAGCTCATAGTCAACGTCAGTAACCAATACGGTGTATTCCCATAGCTGTGCGTCCTCCTGCACCTCGTCCCAACCCAAGGCCAGCACTTGTTGTTGACCATCTTTGCACCTTTGCGTCAGCGCCACATCGCGCTTGATGGGGCGGCGCAATACCACCACGCGGCGCTCCTTGCTCCAGCCCGCCAGACGCACCTTGTCCTGTATGGCTAGCGGCCTCATTGGCCGGCGTCCAGTCCTGACGGTTAAACAGTCTCTCGATGAGTCGCTTGACATTGGCCGTTTTGCGCAGGCGCAGCAGGTAGCGCCGTTTGTGTTTCTCGCAGATTTCGATGATGTCCTGGTTGCCATAACCACTGTCACCCCTCACCAGTGCCGGACCTCGCGTTCCCAGCTCTTCCAACAGTTCGCCCAAGCCTGCTTTGCCGTGACCCGAGCTGTGCTCTTTGCCGCTGCGCAGCTGCATGTCCAGCACTAGGCGCAGGTTGCCCACCCAGTAGGTGTGCAGGGCGTGGCTGGGTCGCCCCGGCTTGTGTGGGTTGTAGCCAATTTGAGCTCCCTCTTGATGTCCGTACAGGGACTTGATGGTGGTGTCCAGGTCCAGTATCCAGTTGCGATCGAGCGCCTCGATTACGCTGTCTTTGAGTGCTTGCTGCATCCAGCACTGGGCAGCTTCAGGCGCCATTGCGCTCAGGGCACGACGAACACTGTCTTCGCTGACAATTTTGTTCAGACCCAGTGCCTGTGCAGCCACTTGGTCGCCTCGAATGCCCGCCAGGTGTGCGTAGCGTTTGGAGCCCGACAAGATGCCCAACATCAAGGTGCCCAGCACATCGCGCACGCTTGAGGCGTTGGGGCTGGTGTAGTGCAAGGGGCAGGCCTTGACCCAGTTGTCAAAGATGCCTGCGGTGGCCAGGAATTCGGCAAAGTAGACGATTTGTCCATGAGGCGTGGCCTGCGCCCCGCAGTCCCAGCGAACGTGCATGCGCCCACCCATGGTTTGCACCGCTACAAATTCTTCACTGGCCTGCGCGAGGGCCGGTTTTACGCACTTGATAATTTCACCCATAGGGTGAGTGTGCCAAAAACGCTTATACCCACGCCAGTGCTGGGTTTGCTCCGCTTTTAGCTTAGGCAACTGCGGTTTCTAGGTTTATTGATGCCAACACGGTTCATATATTGCCCCACCAGCGCCAATCCGGCATTGGAGGTGAGTTCGTTGGGCAGCTTTTTGATAATAAAGTCGGTCATGTTGGCACTCACCTTCTGGGTGAAAGTCATTTTACACCTAAGTCGTTGATTTATAAGAATAAATTAGACTTTTTTACTGTTGCTTCACGGATTCAGGACTATTTCAATGCTGTTCAGCTTGGGTTCAGGCTGCTACGCGCAAACTACGTTTCATATCAACCCACAGGAGCTTTTGATGAAACGCTTGATGATTGCCAGTTTGTTTGCCAGCACAATTGTTGCCGCCCAGGCCGAGACCTACACCGACACGGCCCGTGTGCGCAGCGCCGAGCCCCAGTATGAAAACACCAGCCTGCCGCGCCAAGAATGCACCAGCCAATGGATCAGCGAGCCAGACGGTCGGGGTAACCGTGAGCGCCAGGGCCGTCCGATGAGTCAAGAGCGCCAATATGGCGGAGCAATTCTGGGGGGCCTGGCGGGTGGCGTGGTGGGCCACCAGTTTGGGGGTGGCAACGGCAAAGACGCCGCCACCGCATTGGGCGTGGTGCTGGGAGCCATGGCAGGTGACAAGATGGCCAACCACGATCATGCTGGCCAGTATGACAACGCCCGCTACGAGCCGGCCCAACATGCGATGCAGCAGCGCGAAGTGCAGCGTTGCCACACCGTTTATGACGCACAAACCCGCCTGACCGGTTACCGTGTGGCCTACGATTACCGCGGTCAGAGCTACACCACGTTCATGCGCAGCAACCCGGGCAGCAACCTGAGCGTGCGTGTGACGGTGGATCCGATTCAGCCGTAGTACCATCGTCTAAATTTGTTGTTAACCACTGCACCACTTCATGAAAACGATGACTTCACTCCTGATGGCGATCTGTCTGACGCTGGCCCTGCCGGCTTGGGCCGAGGTTAGCCGCGATGCGGCGGCAGCCACGGCACAACAAGTCAGCGCCGGGCGGGTGTTGTCGGTAGAAAAAACCCAGCAGCAGGGGCGCACCGTGTGGCGCGTCAAAATGCTCACCACGCAGGGCGAAGTCAAAGTGATCTTGGTCGATGCCGCCACCGGCCGCACTTTATAAATCCGCCAGCACCAAGCCATCCCGATGCGTCTGTTATTGATTGAAGACGATGCCATATTGCGTCTGGGCTTGCAGCGGCAACTGCAAGCCGATGGCTACCGGGTTGATTTGGCGGCGGACGGTGCCGACGGCCTGTTTCAAGCCCGCGAATACCCATTTGATTTGGCCATTGTTGATTTGGGCTTGCCCAAAGTCAGCGGTTTGAGCGTGGTGCAAACCCTGCGCACCGAGGGCCGCACCCTGCCCATTTTGATCTTGACCGCGCGTGGCAGTTGGCAAGACAAAGTGTTGGGCTTGGAGGCCGGCGCAGACGACTACCTGGTCAAACCCTTTGAGTACCCCGAGCTGGCGGCCCGCGTCAAGGCCTTGCTGCGCCGCGCACTCAAAGCCACTTCAGACGTGCTCAAAATCGGCCCGCTTGAGATTGACTTCTCCGCCCAAACCGCCCAACTGCACGGCAGTGCTCTGGAGCTGACCACCTTTGAGTACCGGGTGCTTGCGTATTTGGTGCGCGAACGGGCCCGGGTTGTCACCAAACAAGAGTTGTCTGACTACCTCTACCCGCACGACGAAGACCGCGACAGCAACGTGCTCGAAGTGCTGGTAGGGCGACTGCGGCGCAAACTCGACCCGGATGGCAGCCTGGCTCCGATCGAGACGCTGCGCGGGCGTGGCTACCACTTTGTGCTGCAATGAAACTGCCCTTGTCGATCCGCACGCGGCTGATCTGGGGCGGTTTTGCTGTGTTGCTGGTGTTTTTGGCTGGCGCCGGCTGGGCCGTGCAGCAAGCCTATTTTGAGAGCCTGCGGGCGCAACGCTTTGCGCGCTTGCAAACCACAGTGTATTTGCTCATGGCCGGGGCCGAGTTGAATTCGACTGGCATGTTGCAGATGCCAACTTCTTTGGCCGAGCCGCGCCTGTCGTTGCCAGCCTCCGGGTTGTATGCCCAAATTACCAATGTGAACCAGGGTGAGGTCTGGCAAAGTGCCTCAACACTCGGGCTTACGCCCCCGTTTCAGCACAGCCAAAACACCGGGCAGTGGCAGTTTACCGACCAGGCTTACTTGGGTGCCAGCTACGCCGTCAAATGGTCAGTCCATGAGCGGGCCGCGCCACTGGTGTTTTCGGTGCTGGAAGAGCGCTCCGACTTTGACCTGGAATTGCAGGCTTTTGAGTCCACGCTATTGCTTTGGTTGGGTGGTAGCGGTGTGTTGCTGCTGCTCACCCAAGCCCTGTTGTTGCGCTGGGGCCTGCTGCCTTTGCAACAATTGGAGCAAGAAATCGGCCGCATTGAAAGCGGCGGGCAAGGCCGCATCGAAGGCCGTTTCCCGCGCGAGCTGGCCGGGCTCGCGCACAACCTGAATGCACTGATAGAGCAACAGCAGGCGCGTCAAACCCGCTATAAAGAGGCGCTTGATGACCTAGCCCACAGCCTTAAAACCCCGCTGGCGGCGCTGCGCGCGGCACTGGCTTCGCCGGCCGAACTGGCCGCGCAGGTGGCGCAGCAAGTGACCCGCATGAACGACATCGTGACCCACCAGTTGGGCCGGGCCGGTGCCAGCGGTGCAGCAGCTTTTGCGCCCCATTTGGCCTTGGCTCCGGTGCTGCAACGAGTCTGCGACACGCTGGCCAAAGTCTATGTTGACAAACATTTGGCGTTTGAGCTGGACTGCCCACCCACCTTGAGCTGGCGCATCGACCAAGGCGATGCCTTTGAGCTGCTGGGTAATGTGCTTGACAACGCCGCCAAGTGGGCCAAACACCAGGTCGCTGTGCGCATCTGGACCGAGCCTAATGGCTTGCACCTGCGTATAGCAGACGATGGCCCGGGCTTTGCCGACCAGCAAGCTGGCTTAACGCGGCGCCTGCGACTTGATGAACAAGTGCCCGGCCACGGCATTGGTCTGGCCGTGGTCAGAGACTTGCTGGCCAGCCACCACGGCACCCTAACCCTCTCGCGCTCAAGCTGGGGGGGCGCACAGATCGACCTGTTGCTCCCGACTCATATTAGTTATTAGTTTTAAATGGGTGCGATTCAAAGTGAGATGGTTCGTTTGACGCAGGGATCAAGCACGCTGAAATTGAGCTAACGAACAAGCCTATATGCCAGCAAACGAATATGCCAACAAAAAAACTGAAACCAAACAAAGGACTCAATGTGTCAAACGGGAACACCCCCCATCAAAGTGGAGAATGATTTCATGCTGGTGCATGAGCGTCTGGAGAGGCTTCAGGGACAAATCAGCTAGGTGAAGCAGCAGCTCGACACCAAATCGGGAAAAGGGTCATAATATGCAATGCTTTTTATTAATCAGGCGTATTGACGTATTAAGTTCAGCACTTTCTTTATTTACAGGGTTGAATTTTGACGGTTGAGGAGTTCTTATATGAGTGCGGTCAAAAAATCAGTAGCTTCGCGAATACGTGATGCTTTACGGCGTGATGCCTTTCGCATAGAGCCCTTGGAGCCCAGGGTTCTGCTTTCGGCCGACCCCATTTTTGCACCCATGATGGTGGTGCTGCCGCCTGATCGAAGTGAT
>CAIYYA010000117.1 GCA_903930255.1 uncultured beta proteobacterium | reverse complement strand
TCTTTCATGTGCTCCAGGTGCAAGCCACCGGCAGCAACGCCCTTTCGGCGCAGCCACTGTGCCAATTCGGGATAGCCCAGCGCCGAGCTTGCTGCCTTGAGCGCCACATTGGCTGAAAGAGCATGCCGTCGCAAATCCGCTTCGCGATCAAAGCGCGCAATGGCAACGGCATGCCCTTGGTGAATTTTGACCGGCATGGTGCAGGCAACCCGAATATCGGCCTGCTCTGCCAGCGTCATGCTGGCGTGCTCGACCAAAGGTGTGTCGATGGTTTCGCCGGGGTCGTTGAACTTCAAAATCCAGGCTACACCGTCAATATCCAGCAGGGCTTTGGGGCGGGCACCGCCGAGCGTTGCTCCGGGGGCAATCAGGTGGCGGCTCTGCGCATCGACCGGCTCACCGGCAAGTACCTGCGCCACCAGCCGCTCAATGGCCCGTGCATCAGCCAACTGCGGCAGCGGCCCCAAGCCACGCGCCAGATACACGTCGGCCGACAGCGAAACACCCAACGCACCAAAACGCTCGTTGCCAGCGTAAAAAAGAAAATCCAGCACGGCAAGACGCAAAGGTTTGTCAAGACAGCGAATCACTCGTTCGCCCCAACGATCGGGGCGTGCATCGTCCACGGCGCCTGCGGCCGTCTCTTTTTCTGCCGGGAAAAACTCCTGCGCGATCAACGGCAAGTCTTCGCTGAGCGCAAACCCCGACTTGAGCCAGGCCTGGCCATAACGCAACGACACTCCCCTGCTCTGACGCGCCATGCGCAGCTCGCCGATGAACACCGGGTTGGCAGGGTAACCCAGCCACCAAAGATAGAGCGTGTCGCCGGGTTGATAGGTTTTGAAGTCGAAGGCGCTCATGCCCATCCTTCATCCACCGGATTATGCTGGGAGCCACGTGCAGCAGCGGCATAAAGCGACACCGACTTGCGCACGGCGCGCGCCTTGGCGACGCGCACCGCGTCTTCCAGGGCGCCCTGATCGTGCTCGGGGGCAGCCAGGTCTGCGATAACCTGCGCGCGACCCATCAGCCACAAAGCTGTGGCATAAACCCCCATCGAAACACTTGGGTCGCCCTTTTCCAGACGCATCAGGGTGGGCTCCGACACCCCCATGCGCTGCGCCCAAACCTTCAGCGGCTCACGTCGGCGCTTGCGCGCAATTGCCAGGTTTTGGCCCAGCTCTTGCAGCTGTACCCGCACGGCTGAAGGCATGGCATCGATGGCAGCTGATCTTTTTGGCATAACATATATGTTAGCACTTTAAGATAAATGAGTATATTTATGCTATTTCAAAACATCACCGGTTTCACCGAAGCGGCTTGAGCAAGTCGGACAAGCCGTTGTGGTCGATTTCGTGCATCAGGGCGATCAGCCGGCCGATCTCGCCATCGGGCACGCCCTCGCGCACAAACCAGCGCAGGTAGTCGCCCGGCAGGTCAGCAATCAGGCGGCCTTTGTGCTTGCCAAAGGGCATGCAACGCGAGACCAGCAGCAGCAAATCGTCGGGTTTCATTTCGGTTTACGATCCGTCTTTATTCAAGGAAACAGCACATGTCACGTCAAAGCGTTTGGGCACCCAAGGTAGCCGCACTCATCAAGGGTGGCAACAGCAGCGCTGCCATTGCCCAGATCAAGGTGGCACCCACCGTGCACGACCTGCAGGCGCTGCGCACCCTGTTGGTCAAAGCCAATTTGCTCAAGGGCAACCCAAGCGTTGAGGCCTTTATCAGCAGCATGAGCGCCGAACTGGCGGCACCCCGGCTGCACCGCGCACCCTGATTCGGTTCATCAGGGCAGCTGGTCGAGTGCCTGCATATAGGCGGCCTGCACCATCAAATCGTCCCACGCGGTTGCCGGGCAGCTTGGCAGCAAGGCACGGCGGCGCTCTTCGCTGACATCACTGGCTTGCCACTGACCTTTGAGTTGCGCTTCGGTCAGCCCGTTGATGAGCGTATCGAGTTCAAGCCCAACGCCTAGCGACTGGTTGCACAGCAGCACCATGTCGCAACCTGCATTCAAAGCTGCTACAGCGGCCTGGGTGCTGCTCACCGGTTGGCCGTCGATCATGCGCGCGCCGGCCATCGACAAGTCGTCGCTAAAAACGGCACCAGCAAAACGGAGCTGTCCGCGCAAAATATCGCCCAACCAGCGCGGCGAAAAACCGGCCGGTCGCTCATCCACTTTGGGATAGATCACATGCGCGGGCATCACGCTGGCCAACACTGTGCTGAGCCAGTCGTAGGGCTGTGCATCGTCGCCCAAAATGGTTTTCAGGCTGCGCCGATCGACCGGAATGTCGGTATGCGAATCGGCCGCCACGCTGCCGTGCCCGGGAAAGTGTTTGCCGCAATTGGCCATGCCGCTCTGCAAAAGCCCGTGCATCAAGCTTTTGGCCAGCAGACTGACCACGCGCGGATCACGCGCAAATGCACGGTCGCCAATCACGCTGCTGGCACCAAAATCGAGGTCGAGCACCGGCGTAAAGCTCAGATCAACGCCGCAAGCACGCAACTCGGCACCCAGCACATAGCCACACGCCGTGGCGGCTCGGTTGGCACGCAGGGCACCACTGCCGGGCCCGGTTTTGCCATCTTGCAGCCACAACTCACCCAGCGCGCGCATGGGCGGCAGGTGGGTAAAACCATCGGTTTTGAAGCGCTGCACGCGCCCCCCCTCATGGTCAACACATATCAACAGATCTTTGCGCACTTTTTTGATGCTACGGCACAGTTTGCTGAGTTGCTCACGGCTCTGCCAATTGCGCGCAAACAAGATCAAGCCCCCCACCAGTGGGTGCTGCAAGCGTTTTTTGTCAACTTTGCTGAGTTTCAAACCAGCGATATCAATGATGAGCGGAGCGTGAAAAGTCATGTTTTTTGATCAAATGTTTGTTTCTGGACAGATGCAAAGTTGTCCCGGCTAGGCACGCCGACGCAGACAGTACACCCAGTACGGCAAGTCGGCGCAACGACGCTGGGGCGATTTTGCATCTGTCCAGTTATTGATAGCGCAATTTCATGAGCAGAATGGCCGAGGCCAGACTCAAGGTGACCACATTGGCAATGACGATCGGCCAGGCTTGCAGCAGCAGACCATAGATGAGCCACAGTGCCACTCCGGAGGTGAAGGCACTGTACATGCCCAACGAAATGCCACTGACATCTTTGGTACGAAAGGTGTGCCAGGCTTGCGGCAAAAAACTGGCGGTGGTGAGGAAGGCAGCCAAGGTGCCGATCAGGTCGGTGAAATTCATGCTTTGAGTTTAACGGCTGGGGCAGGTTCTTCTGGACAGGTGGTGCCTCTCTGCAATAAGGAACGACGTGGAAATCGATCCATTCATGGTTTAAATCTGCAGATGAAAACACCTTCCTACGCTTGTCCATGAAGCGTAAGATGCTATAAATAATAGAGCATCTCTCGCCAAGTCATGGAGTTCAAGCAAAGCATAAACTCAGTCTACAACCGAACCAGTCAGAACACATTCGCAGTCAAGGAGCAGCACCTGTGCAAGTCATCACGCCAGTCGCTAACTTGCGGCAAGGTCGGAACTTTTTCTTCAGAAATTTATGCCCACTTTGGAGGGAATTCTGCAGCCGCTTGGCAGCGTCAACGGTCATAGAATTTTTGGCCATCAATGGCTCTTCCCGTCCAGTAGCGGTCCTAGCCCAATGCCCGCGTACTGGCAAAGCCAAATAGCTCTATTGTTGCCATGTGATTCAAATATTTCAGTGGCGAATAAGTGATGCTTAAGGCGATCGTGACGACATACTTTGTCGCCCCGCTGCCGACAATTGTCTCCATACCTTCACCGGAGACGACCATGCCTACCCGCCCACCCGCACGTCACCCTTTGCGCCGCGCGAAAACCAGATGCAGCTCAACCAACCCGGAATCAACGCCAGCGGTTGGCACACTCTGGCTGCTGCGTTTGCTGGTGCCACTGGGTGCGCAGCGCAATTTCATCAATCGCCGTGGTGTTGAAACCCAACAACTGGCTCAAGCGATTGGCCTGAGTCGCTGGGTTGAAGACGAGCCGGCGCCAGAGTCTT
>CAIYYA010000116.1 GCA_903930255.1 uncultured beta proteobacterium | reverse complement strand
TGCTTTGATGCCAAGGCGTTTGAAGATGTGGGGTTCAAGGTTTGGCGGTTGTGAGGTGCTATTGAATCGGTAGCTTCTAACGCATGTTCAGCGGGTGTTAGAGGGTAAATCACTTGTCATGATCGTGGTTGCACAGGTGCGGGCGGTGCAGGCTGTCAACACCAGGCTGATTGACCTGTATTGGCAAGTGGACCAGACCATCAGCCACAAAATTGCACAGGCACAGTGGGGTGACGGTGTAGTGGCGCAACTGGCTGCGCATTTGGCGCAAACCCAGCCGGGCTTAACTGGCTTTACGTCTCGAAATCTGTTTCGCATGCGGCAGTTTTGCGAGGCTTATAAGGATGGCGAGAAAGTCTCAGCACTGTTGAGACAATTGCCCTGCACGCAGAACCTGATCATTCTGAACCAAAGTAAACGGTCTGAAAAGCGCGAGTTTTACCTGCGATTTGCGATGCAAGAAAAGTGGAGTAGCCGGGAGCTGGTGCGGCAGCTGATGGGGCGGCGGGGTGAAATGCGCAATATTTGCTTTGTTTTTTGTAGCTGCATGCGCTTATTCCATGGGGCTTAGGGTATAAATTGCACTATATTAATGATGACTTTCCAAGCAACTAATTAAACGCTTTCCGTGCCACTTTCCATAGGCGAGATCGCCCAGCGCATCCACCTGTTCCACGGGCAACGTGTGGTGATTGATGCCGACTTGGCAGCTTTCTGCGGTGAGACCCACCAAGCGGTTTAATCAGAAGGTAAACCGAAATCGCACCCGTTTTCCCGAAGATTTCATGTTCCAGCTGACTGAGGAAGAGTTTGCGGCTTTAAGGTTGCAATTTGCAACCTTAAAGACAGGGCGCGGTCAGCACCGCAAATACTTGCCCTATGTTTTCACCGAGCTTGACGCCATCATGGCGGCTACGCTACTCAACAGTCCCCGCGCCACCGAGTTGAGCGTGTATGTCGTACGCGCTTTTGTGGAACTGCGGGGAATGCTCTCCAGCAACCGTGAGTTGGCGGGCAAGGTGAACACCCTTGAGCGCAAGGTATCCGTGCATGAACGCAATATTGCAGAGCTGGTGGATTCGATGGCGCAGCTCCGGCCACCCCGCCAACTCCGCCTAAGCGCTCTATCGGGTTTTTGACGCAAGAAGAATTGCCAAGCAAGACCAAAGGAACCAAGGGAAAGGCAAATTTGGGCAATAATTAACTACTATATTGATAGCTTATTACGAATATTGCATAAGGGCTACAGCCATATTTTGTATAAATTAGTTAGGAATAACTCATGAAAATCACCGTCATATGACCCAGCTAGGCACGGCCGACCGGGTCAAGGCGGCCATTGCCGATGAGTTGGTCAAGCGCGGTGTCAGCACGCCCTTTAGCGTGGTCGGCAACCCCGAGTTTCTGAAAGAAGGGGCGGCCATTGAAGACTTCATGCGCCCCGACCGCATTGTGGTGGGCTGTGATGACGAACAAGCCGAGCTCATCATGCGCAACCTCTACGCCCCCATTCAGCGCCGCCACGACCGCCTTATCATCATGGATGTGCGCAGCGCAGAGCTCACCAAATACGCCGCCAACGCCATGCTGGCCACGCGCATCAGCTTCATGAACGAGCTGCCCAACTTGGCCGAGAAGTTGGGCGCTGGTACCGAGTCCGTGCGCAAAGCCTCCAGCCGCGATGTGATTGCCGACCTGCTGGCCGCAGGTGCCACCGTGACCGCCTACGACCCCGTTGCCATGGACGAGGCCAAACGCTGCTTGCCCAATGAGCCCCGCCTGACATATGCTGACAACCAGACCGTAGCCCTTGAAGGCGCTGACGCGCTGATCATCGTCACCGAGTGGCGCGAGTTCCGCAGCCCCAACTTTGACACCATCAAAGTCATGCTGAAATCCCCGGTGATCTTTGATGGTCGCAACCTCTATGACGCTGCTTTGGTGCGCGGCATGGGGTTTGAGTATTTCGCGATTGGGCGCTGAGGTTCTATATATTTAGTAGCAGCTTGCGCATGTGCAGCTTGCGCTAGAGGCCTGAACAGGTTGTCGTTATTGAACGTGTGACAGTTCCTGCCGGATGGTACTTCGCACCACCTCTGCAAGTGTCTGCCCGAGGGCCACTTGGCGTAATGCTTCATTGAGCAGTGTCTGGTAGTTGCCACCGGCCATTTCGGCCCGGGCTTTAAACACAGCCAATGTGGCGTTGTCCACGCGCATGGTGATTCGGGTCTTGCCGCCCTGTGCGGCTTGCAAGCGCGCCAGCTCAGGCACCTCAACCACTGATTTGGCATCGGTGAAATCCATATTGGCGTATTGGGTAAACACGGGGTCAGAATTGTTGTTCATAGCGTTTGCGTTGGGGTTGATTGGCCTTCCAGGCCGAAATTAAACGAGGTGTTTCGCCGCGTAGCGTCCAAACCACCACCAGAATTCGTCCTTTGCTACCGATGCCTAGCGAGACAAATCGTGTTTCGCCCTTGCTGTCTGCATCTTCCCGAGTCAATGCGTAAGGATCAAGCAGCACGTGTTTTGCCTCATCAAACGTGACACCGTCGTGATTGATCGGATTTGCAGCAGCTTTGTCAGGATCAAAGTCAATTTTCATGGGAGGCAAGTGTATGCACAAAACAATGCACAGGCAATAGGCGTATTGGGGATTAATTAGGGCAGAGCATAATTAATTTGCTAGTTATTTTGGAGCTGCTAGCGCATACGCAGCGGGCGCTAGCGGCCAAATTGGCTTGTAGTTTTGATCATCCCAACGCGGTGCATCTTGGTTAGCAAAAATCTACCGACAGGTGTTCAAACGTAGCTTGTGGGGCGACGGTTCGACCATTTTTGATGAATTTGACCAGTCCGTATTCGGCCATGGCGTGCATGGAGCGTGACACGTTGGCTGCGTGTTTGCCCACCGCCTGCGCCAGCGTGTCCATGGAGTCAGGTTGTTGCTCGCGCACTGCCTTGAGCAAGGCCAGGTTTTCATCAGATAAAACCCGGGCCATGGCCGCACCGTTTGTAGGATGCCTGCCCGCGAGATCTGCCCCGTGAGAATTCACGCAAGCCTGAGGGCAGGCGTCGTATAAACCTAAACGAAGGCGTTTGAAGACGTGGGGATCAAGGTTTGGCGGCTTTAGTTTGCTATTGACATGGTAGCTTCTAACGCATGTGCAGTGGGCGTTAGAGGCCGAATCAGTATGTAACTTTGGCTGATTGAGGTTGAGAAAAACACCGTTCCTTACCTGCGAAACCTGCGTGTGGTTTGCGCCGAAATTCGCCATTCGCAAATGGCGAATGCAGGTGTAAACTACGCTCATGTACCGTTCAAAATCCAATCCGCAAATAACTCTTCGTCCGCAAGATGTGGTGGTGCTATTGCGCTTGTCGCTTCAACAGGGGGCGGCACCCACCTATGCAGCTTTAGCTGAAGAGTTAAAGCTGACTGCATCAGAAATTCACGCTGGGGTGGAACGTACACTGACAGCGCAATTGCTACGCAAAGATTCCGCTGGAAAACCCGTGGTGCTGTTGGAGCCTTTGCGACTGTTTCTACAGCACGGCGTGCGCTATTGCTTTCCGGCGACCCATGGTGCCATGACACGCGGCATGCCTACCAGCTACGCCGCCCCGCCCATGCTGGCGCTGATCGTGCAACCCAATGAAGCGCCACCGGTGTGGCCGCACAAGACGGGTACGGTGCGCGGCGCGGCCTTTTATCCCTTGTATCCCACGGTGCCGGACGCCGCGCTGCGCAACCCTGCGCTCTACGAGCTTTTGGTGTTGGTAGATGCCATACGCGGGGGGAGTCTACGTGAGCGCGCTTTGGCGATAGCCGAATTGGACAAACGGTTGTCTGCATGATGCACCAACTTAACCCGAATGACCCCAATGTGGTGATGCTGGAACTTGTTGCCCACCGCTTGGGGCCTGATTTGTGCGGCAAATTTGCCTTTGTGGGTGGCTCAATTGTGGGCTTGTTGATAACCGACCCGGCCAATCCACCTATCAGGTCAACGCAGGACGTGGACATCGTTGTCGAAGTACTTGCCTTGTCTGGCTATCACCGCATTGAGAAAGCGCTGCGAGTACGCGGCTTCACCCAAGACATGAGCGCCGACGCGCCCATCTGCCGCTGGCATGTGGATGGCATCACGGTGGACGTGATGCCCACGATGGAAGAGATTCTGGGTTTCGCCAATCGTTGGTATCCGCTGTGTGTGGCAACAGCGCAGGCACTGGTGTTGCCCAATGGTGTCGCCATTCGCGTTATACAAGCACCGGTCTTTATTGGAACCAAGTTGGAGGCATTCCATGGACGCGGGGGTGCCGATTATTTGTTTAGTCATGATCTGGGCGACATCATCAGTGTGGTGGACGGGCGCGACAGTTTGCTTGGAGAATGCCAGCAGATGCCCGAAGAGCTGCAAGGCTATCTTGCCGAGCAGTTTTCGGCATTGCTAGATGATCGTCGGTTTCTGGATGCCTTGCCTGGTCATTTGCCAGGTGATGCCATGAGCCAAACCCGCCTTCCCGACCTGGAAGCCAAAATTCAACAGCTCGCAAATCTTTCCGACCCATAAAAATTGAATAAGACCCTAAAGCCGATGCCATATACAGCCGCCTGATTGCATGTACTGTGGTTGAAAGCGATGAGGTGCGCCCAAGCGTTGTGTTCGATTTCGACGTCAACGGCCGAGTCTTGAAGCTTTGAGATTTTTGCAGAAATCACCCAGATGATTGTTGCCGCACGGGTGCGGGCGGTGCAAGCAGTCAACACCACACTGATTGACCTATATTAGCAAGTGGGCCAGACCATCAGCATCAAGATTGCACTGGCGCACTGGGGCGATGGCGTGGTGGCGCGACAATTGCCTTGGACGCATAACCTGATCATCCTGAACCAAAGCAAACGGCCAGAAGATGGTGAGTTTTACCTGCAGCGATCCGCGAGCAGTGGGGCAAGCGCGAGCTGGAGCGGCAGTTCAAAACCGCTTTGTTTGAGCGCACGGTGCTTAACAGCGTAATGCCTCATTGAGCAGTGTCTGATCGTTGCCACCCACCATTTCGGCTCTGGCTTTGAACACGGCCAGTGTGGCGTTGTCCACACGCATGGTGATGCGCGTCTTGCCACCCTGTGCGGCTTGCAAGCGCGCCAGCTCAGGCACCTCAACCACTGATTTGGCATCGGTGAAATCCATATTGGCGTATTGGGGATTAATTAGGGTAGAGCGTAATTAATTTGCTATTTATTTTGGAGCTGCGAGCGCATACACAGCAGGCCTTAAAGGCAATTTAGCTTGTGAAATTGTTCACGTTAAAGCGGTGTATGAAGATGACACGTATGACGCCCTGATCATCGCCACCGAGTGGCGCGAGTTCCGCAGCCCCAACTTTGACACCCTCAAAGCCATGCTGAAAACCCCGCTGATCTTTGATGGTCGCAATCTCTACGACCCCACATTGGTGCGCGATATGGGGTTTGAGTATTTCGCGATTGGGCGGTAATTAATGAGGGTCGGAGTACAATTAATATGCTCATTATTTGGTAGCTGCTCGCGCATGACCAGCGGTCGTTAGCCGCCTAAATGGCATATGACTTTAGGTTGGCGCTGCGTCCTCGCTTGGAATAGCTTTTTTTGTAAATCGATATGGGCAGCGCCGACTATGCCGCGTGCAGCTCTTCACGAATAACTTCGCGCAAGGCTTCCTTCACGGCATCTACAGCCAGGCCCCGGCGCAATGTCTCGTTGATCAAGGTCTGGTATCCACGCCCACCGGCGCGTGCCTTGTATGCCTGCAACACTGCGTCATCCAGGTTGATGGTGATACGTGTCTTGCCAGTGGAAAACGCAGGCAACATATCTACCAGCGGACGCAGTTGCTCAGCCTGGGCGGCCGTTAGCTCGGGGCTGTCGTCATCGGGTGCGCCCGACATTGGCGCAGCATTGACCGCCGCCCAGTCAATCGCAGGGGCAGCCTCAGAGGCTTTGAGCTTCAAATTTTTGTTGTTCACGGTATTGGCCTTTCTGAACGAGATGATGTGGGTTCGCATGAGTGTGGGGCAACAAAACACCACGACCATCAAGCGTCCTTCAACGGTGTTGTACCCAATGAAACGGCGCTCGGGGTAGGCCTTGCGGGTGTCTTCTCGCACCAGCAAGTTGGCATTGAACATGACCCGTGCCGCAAGCAGCGGCAAACCCCTCTCAGACACGTTGGTGACGTTCTTGATCGCGTTACAGGCAAATTCCATGCATGTAATTATATGCATAAAAATATGCACAGAAGATCAAAGGATTCAAGCGGCGTCGTGGATTCTTATTACCTGACGCACAAGGCCAAGATGTTGGGCTACCATCCGGAGGCGATCCTGGCCGGGCGACGCAGCAAAGGCGCCAAAGTCAACGTGCCCCGCGCCGATGTCATCGTTGCGGCGGTGTCGATGAGGTGCGCCCGGGTGTGGTGTTCGATTTCGATGCCAACGGCCGAGTCTTGGGCATCGAGATGTTGGATGTCAGCTTGCGCACAGATAACCCCAAGAAGATGGCGTTGGAGCTTGTGGGTTAAGCAATTAGCAAAAGCTCATCAAAGGTGGCTGCTTGATTGACGTGAAAGCCTGCTTTGCCGCCAAGGCGCTATTGACTTGGTAGCTGCCTGCGCACGTACGGTGGGCGTTAGTGGCCTAAAAGCCTTTGTAACTTTGGCAAAGCCAGGATCGCAGCTTTGGGCTACAAAGAAATCGTCTGCCGTTGCATAGGTGCTGCGCCCTCGCTGCGATTGCCATTTTTTTGGTTGTACCTGTGCAGCTGCTTGATCGACGCGAATAACATCGCCCAAGACGTACCGGGTGCGAATATGATCTGTCACCAACGTTCTGCCCAAAAAAGCCCATTTTGCAAATTGCTATCGAACTGCCCAACGATTTTGTTGCGTTTCAGGCGGAACCCGCTATTCGCCGGGAAATCAGCACGTCTTACGCGTTGTGGCTTTTCCAACAAGAGCGCGTTACCCTGGCCAAAGCGGCTGAACTGGCGGGTGTGGATTTGTACGACTTTATGGTCATTTGCAAAGACAACCATGTTCCGGTCATTGATGTCAGCCGAGACGAGTTGCTCGATGAACTCGGCAGCTTTGGCGTGTCATGATTCTTGTCGCGGATGCCTCAGCACTGATTGCACTTTCAGTCTGCGATGCGCTGACCTTGCTTGATGCACTTTTTGGCGATGTTGTCGTGCCTGAGGCGGTGTACCGGGAAGTGGCCGTAACGGGTTAGCCAGAATCGGTTCGGCTGCAGAGCTACTTGCAAGGCAAGGTACGCTCGGTGAATCAGATCAAGACGATTGGATCGCTAGGCGTGCTGCTGCAAGCCTAGCGCGCGGGCCTGATTCCTGCTGTCGCACCCTTGCTCAAACTCATTGTGCGAAGCTCCGTATTTTTGAACAAAGAATTGCTGAAGACTGTACTGGCGTTGGCAGGTGAATAGCTTGCGGCAATTGGTTAATTGAGGGCTAAGGTACAATTATTTTGCTATTTATTATGTAGCTGCCTACGCATTTGCAGCGGGCGCTAGAAGCCGAATCGGCTTTCAAATTTCATACCAAACAATTCACTTGCGCATAAATCCTGGCATACCCCGTCGTGCTCAAAGCATCCGGTACCAAAGCAAAAGCGCGCAGCGCGGCTTGGGCATCTGGCTGGAGTTTGGGGCTGTCAAGGGCAGACAGTTCCAGGTCTTCGGGGTCTGGTAGCCAGGCCTGACGCACACGCTTGTCTTGCGCCCTGCTGATCATGTCAGCCAGTGCCCAGGCGGGTCTGAGGCAGTCAATGCCGTTGGCGGCGCAGACGGTGCCGGGTTTAACGGCTTGAAACCACTTTTGCGGGCGCGTCACCAAGTCAAAGCCTTCTATGCTGAAGTGAGCGCTGCTCGGGGTGATGGCAATTTCTGGCCGTGTTGGGATTTGCGTGGTCCAGCCAGCGGCGCGCAGCCGGTCCAGCCCCACTTTGATGGCCTGGGGAAAGGCGCGGCGCAGGGCTTGCTCAGGGCTAGCCTGCGGGTTACGTACCAGGTTCATGTGTACATCAGCGCGCCCACCCAGTGATTTGACCAGACCAGCTTTGCGCCATTGGGCCAGATAGCTCGAGGCAATGGCTGATTTCCAGCCGAACACCACGGTAAGCTCGCTGCCGGTAAAAATTTCAGGCAGGCTGCGCAGCCGTGCAATGGCCGAGGTGTAGCTGCGCTCAGTCATTGGGGGTGGGTGCGGCGGCTGCGCTATGCATCATGTCAATGCCGCGTTTTAGTTGTTCGACAGCGCTGGCCAGCATGCTGGCAGCGGTGGCCATGTCAATAGGCCAAGATGAGGGTAGCCAGCGCTTGAGGTCTTGCGCCACGCGCTCGGCCGCACCTGGGGCTTGGAGTTCGGCCAGGCGAGCCAGCGCGCTTTGAGTCCAGCCCTGCGCGGTATCAGTCACGAGCCCACTGGGGGCTGGATAAATACACAAACGCGTGTGCAGCATGTCGGGGGTGGGGCTGGCCACGCCCTGTTTGCACAGCCACCACAGGTCATAAACGTCGCGCGGCTTGATGCGTTCGCGCGCGCCCAAGGCATACACCTTGTCGGCAAAAATCTCGGGCAGCGTGAGTGTGGGCACAAAAGTCTGCCCATTGGGTGAGGCAATGGTGCTCACCTTGAGTGTCAGTGCGTGCAAAGCGGCAGCGGGTGTTTGCCAAAGTTCGATCTTGACCTTGGCACTGCCAATGACTTGGCGGCCCGACAGGGTGACATAAAAGCTGTGCGGGTTGCGCAGGTCTTTGATTGGCGTGACCGACACCGATAAGTCTGACGCAATATCACTGGGCAAACGCAAGCGTTTTTGAACTTCACGCGACAAGTTCTTCATCGACAAGCCGCCACACACCATGAAGTCAAGGTCTTCGCTGAAGCGCGCCGAGCCATGCGCCAAATGCAGTGAGGTGCCGCCCTGAAAAGCCAGCTCGCCGGGCTCCCAACGACGCGAGTCGATCAATGCGGCCAATGTGGCGGTCTGCAACACGCCGCGCAGGCGAAACTCTTCCTGGGTTGAAATGGTGCGCTTTCCGGTTGCCATAAATAGCCTTTGTTAATGTATGAATTATTACATTAACTAGTAGTTTTATTTGGATATCAAACAAATGATCGCCGCCGACAGCCGCATCAAAGGTGCCAAAGTCAACGTGCTGGGCCTGACTTTCAAAGAAAACT
>CAIYYA010000115.1 GCA_903930255.1 uncultured beta proteobacterium | reverse complement strand
GGCAATCAGCACCTTGCGTGCCCTTTTGGTTTCGCCTTCAAAGTTGCTTGTCTGGGTGCCCAGGTCAACTAGTTGCACGCAGCGTGCGAGATAGGAACCTGCGGGGCAGGGTGTGAAGGCAGCGCCTCCGGTGTCGGTCAGAATCATTTCGGTGTCTTTCAGAATCGGTTGAACAAGTGGGTGGTCGTCGGTCTTTGGTCGGTCTGTATCGGTCTTGAATGGAGTAGCTGGCGCAGGAGGTGACTGCGCTCTGGCAAGGGGCGCAAACCCATAGCAGCGCTGTTTGAGTTGCACAAAATCAGCGGCAAGCTCTCGGGTGGTCAATCCGGCGCTGCGGTGGTTTAGGCACCTGTTACCCGGCCACAAACTGCGGCAGGCGGTGCAGGTCACACGGGCGTCGAAGGCATCCGCAACTTTTGCGCAACTATTGGCTTTTGGTTGCGTCCAGTTGCGGGGTGCGCAACTCGCTTGTTGCGGGGCTGTTGCGCCACCTGTTGCGCTCGAAAACCTTATTCCACGGGGCGAGACGGTGGTTTGTTGCGCAGTTGTTGCGGTGGTAGTTGCGCTCTTTTTTGGAAAGTTGCGCAGTTGCGTTTCCTTAGCACTGCAACTGCGCAACTTTGCTCTTTCGAGTAGTTGCTGACGTAGATTCATTTGCCCACCTTTGGGGTGTCCACCACCAGGTTGAGCTCTTTGGCTTTGCGCATATGGCGGCTGACGTTGGACTTGTTCAAGTCGAGCTCTGTGGCAATTTCTGCCTGAGACAAACCTTCTTTGGCCAGCGCCACCACACGGTCGAAGGTGCTGGCCTCGGCGGTACTCCACTTCCATACGGCGCGGTCGTCGTCGCCACCCAGCTCGAACTCCAGACTGTCGGCATCCTCACCAGACAGGTTTCTGGCCTTGGTGAACTCCATAACGAACACAGCGCCTTGCTTGGGCTCGTAGTCCTTGGGGCGGCTCAGGCCAATGACCACATCCAGCAGGTCTTCACGCTTGGACGTACCCCGTTGTTGACCACCTTTGCCAGCATGGTGAATCAGAAGCACGGCCATACCACGGCGGCGCAACTGCAATATCCATGTGGCGATAGGGTGCCAACTCTCTGCCTCGTTTTCTCTACCGCTGCGGCACCAGGCGCTCAGGTTGTCGATGACCACAAGGGCGGTGTCATCTTCAATCATGCGATTGATAGCGGCCTGACCCTCTGGCGTTGAAAGGTCTGGCATTGGGACGCCTTCGGGTGTCAGGTCTGGCGTATAGGCTTTGAAATAGCCCGGCGCCGGCTCCACATCGGGTAGGTGCATGGCCAGGCGCTTTTGGAATACCGCGCCAGCCAGTTCACCGTCGAGATAAAGCACCTTCGCAGGCTTGGGAGCAGTCCATTTGCCGAAGGTGCCACCAGTCGCGACGGCGAATGACAGCGCCAGCGCGAAGTGTGTCTTGCCGATACCACGCCCGGCAAAAATCATGCAGAGGTCTTGAGAGCACAGCCAGGGTGCCAGCAGTGGGTCACGCTGTTTGAACTGGTGCATGGCGAGCTCGCGCAAGTCCATTGCGGCCAGGCGGTAAGCGGTGGTGTTGACGATGGCAGTGTTCCCACCATTGGCATCAATAGCGGCATCGAGCCCAGCCACCATATCGTCATAGTCCTGTTGAGCACTACGAAACATGGCGCACCTCCTGTGCTACGCGACCAATGCGGCCAGCAGCGACAAGCAGACGGTTGCGGTCGGTGTCTGAGACTGCCCGGCCACTGGCCAGGTCGGCAGCGACCAACGATGCAATGACCACCTCATGCGCGACCACCTCCAGCATGGCGCGTGCGGGTATTGGTGAAGGCTTTTGGCGGGTCTGTTCTTTCCCGTCATCCAGCCAGCATCCGAGTGATTTGGCGGCATCAATGAAGCTCAGGCCATGCACGGCCATGTGATAAGCCAGAACGTCACCACCACGGGCACCACATCCGGCCATGCACACAAATGCACCTGACTTCGTGTTGATTCGGGTGGAGTCACTACCTCCATGAAAATCACAGCGTGCTGTTTTCCACGTCCCACGACCGACAAGGGTTAGTTCTGCGGTGTTTTCGTAGTAGTCCTGAGCATCAGGCAGTTTGTTGCGGTCGAAGCTCATTGGGGCACCTCCACCAAAAGCCCGAAGTCGTCGATTACGGCAAACCCACTCGTCGTAAATTCGTGCAGCCCCAGGACGTACCATTTTTGAGGCTCACGGTCGATAACCCAGCGGCAAAAGATGTGCGATGCCGAATATCCGTGGGCGGTTTTGGGGTAGAACCCTGCCTTCATTGGGCACCCCCGGCCAGGGCCTGCGCGGCGTACTTTGAAGGCAGGCGGTACAGCGCAACGGTGCGGCCAGGGCGCTTGTCGGTGGGGCTGGGTGTGGGGATGGTGTCAATCGGCCAGCCCAGGGCGCGAAGGTTGAACACCACGGCGGCAAGTCGCCACGAACCACAGTCACCCTCGAATTCCGGGTGGTCAAGCAAGCGGCCAGCCATAAGCAGCGCCAGCGCCTTGTCTTCAAGGGTGTGCTTGGTAGGCCAGGCCGGGCAGAACGGCGCAGGAGGTAGAAATGAAAGTTGCTCAGGTGTGCTCATAACATCCCCCATGCAGCCATCAAAACGGCCTGTAGCAACACGACGACAACGGCCAGGCGTAACCCTGCGTCTGCGCTTGCGAAGTTGGCACAGCGTGCTATAAAATATGTAGCGTAATTTGAGAGTTTTTTGACGGGTTGACTGTTACCAGCGGTCAACCCGTTTTGCTTGATGCGGCTCATTACTTGGAGCCCTTCGCGTCAAGCCACTGGCGCACGTCTTCGCAGCGCCAGGCGGTTGTGTTGTTGCCCAGCTTTACGGGTGCGACAAACTGGCCTGCCTTGACCCAGCGCCATAGCGTAGCGGGGGAAACAGGGATGATGTTCGGGATTAGTTTGGACTGTCGGATGTAGCCAGTTGGCGGTAGTCCGTTGGTGGGATGGAGTGACATTGCATAAGCCTTTCTGAGTTAGAAAAGCGAATGTCGAATCCCCTGAATCTCTGGAATCCCCCGGGGAATGGGGGAGAGCTAATTACTTTTACTGGCCTGTCCCCTGACCTTGCCCATATTGGTTTCCAGTGTATGTTCCATCAACGTTGCCCCGGTCTTTTTGACCACCAGCTTGTCGCGGTCGATACCCTTGCCGACGATAAACGGCGAATCGTCCTTGTCTGCTTTAGCCTTGAGCTCTCTCCATAACCCCTTGACCCCGGTTTGCTGCGTCGACAAGTAGATTTCCGAAATATAGGGCAGTTCGTCTTGCCAACTCGCGCGCTTTTTTCGTTGTTTCGCCTCTGAAATGTCGGCGTCGTGCAGGGAGCATTGCTGCACTGTTTTCATTTCACTCGGCTCTTTTTGGCTTTGTAAATGCGGAAGCCAGGCGTTCAGGGGCGAATTTGAAGGCAGCGCCGGACAATCGGGCCATGCTGCAAGGTGGGTTACGCAGACGAATGAATCACCGCCATCTGTCGGGAAAGGCAGCAAATCACTTTTGCCTATTGCCTCGTTCATCTGACGTAACAGCCCTGCTTGCCCACTTTCATCATTTGGGTAGAAAACCGTAACCATCTGATTTGTGGTCAAGACCAGCGCACTCGGATTTGCACCGCTAATCATGCCTTCGATGTTGAGCACCATTTGCTGACGTTCCTGTGGCGTCATGCTTGGCGCAAGTAGCGATGCGCAGAGCCGCAGTGCATCGGTTTCATTTTTCGGTAATTTCAATTGCACCCCTTGTGCAGAGCCCTAAATCAGGAGCCCCAGCAAGCCAGTAGGGGGTCTGGCGTTCGCGCAGGTTTCGAAGCTGCGCTAGCTGGGGCAAAACAATTATGCGGCCTTGAAGCTGAACACGTTCTTGCCCTTGGCTGGCGCAGTCCATACGAACTCTGCCCACTCATTCATCAGATTGCGGCGCTTGTCGAACAGGTCGCCACGGCGGTAAGCTGCTTCGGTGTCGTTGCCGATAGCGTGTGCCAGGGCCATTTCGCGCACCTCGCTGGGGTAGGCGGTGCGCTCTGCCACCCAATCCGTAAAGGTCGAACGAAACCCGTGGGGAACGGCGGTCAACTTCATGCGGCGCATGGCGGCGGTCAAGCTCATGTCGCTCAGGGGCTTGTCACCACGCAGGCCGGGAAACACCAGGTCGATTTCCTCCCCGTCATCGTTGACCAGGCGGGGTAGCAGGTCTAGCAGTTCCAGAGCCTTGTCACTGAGGGGGATGCGGTGCGGTCTGCCTGCCTTCATGCGGGATGCGGGAATGCTCCAGGTGCCAGCGTCCATATCAATCTCTGACCACAGCGCACCACGGGATTCGCCAGAACGGCAGGCGGTCAGTATCGTGAACTCCAGGCATCGGGCGCTCATGCCTTCCACGTTGTTCAGGCAGCCCATGAATGCATACATTTCATCGATGGGCACGGCTTCATGGTGTTGTCGGTTGTTGACCTTGCCAGGCTCGGGAAATACTTGGTCGAGGTGCCCTTTCCACTGCGCGGGGTTGAAACCTCGGGGGCGGTGGCCTTGCGCAGCGGCCCATGACAACACCAGTTCAATGCGGTTGCGCACCCGGTTGATGGTTTCGTTTTTCGTTGACCAGTATGGACCGATTACCTTCACAACGTCTTCGGTGTCC